>CANFHO010000012.1 GCA_947447005.1 Chitinophagaceae bacterium | reverse complement strand
GTTCATTTTATTGATTCTGTTACGCTGCGTGACAAGTCGCTTATCCATGATCTAGATTTGGGTTACGTCTACCTTGTCACTTCAGATCATGTTGATCTTGATTCTCTTTATGGTTTTCTGCATCCGAACATTTACAGATTCTTGAGTAAGAACGATACATATGAACAAATGAAAAGCAGTGGATCATTGCGATATATTAAAGATGAGGTATTGTTGGATAAGATTCTTGCCTATAGCAATGATTGCCTTGCAGCGGAGGCCAGAAGCACATCGCAGGAAAGCGATTATGTAAAAACGGAGTTTAACAATATGCTTATCAACTGGATGCCCATCAGTGAATCCAACAGACGATACATGTCTTTTCGAACGGGTATTTTATGGGATCTAAGATTTGATAGTTCTGCAAAGCAGTTGGAAACGATAGATACCAAACCACAACTCGATTTATTGAAAGACAACAGATTCAATGCCAAGGTCATTTTGCAAGGTGCTGAATTGAAAAAATGTGTCAAGGAATTGGCTCCTGTCATCATGCGCAGGGCAACCCTCCTCTCCAATACAGTCAAGTTCATGTACACTGCTAAAAAAAGCGGTGAGGATTTGGTGGAGTATTTGGAGAAGGAACATAAATAAATTTTTGGGTAAATGCTTAATACTGAGTAACAAGTAACGAGTTACAAGTAACAGGTAATTTGATTTGGGCTGTTTACTGGTAACCTGTTACTCGTCACTTGTAACTATATGCATAAGTCATTTTACCTCATGTTTGAAGTCATTTGAATGCGGTATACATAGATGCTATTTTTACATTGTTCAGCAAGCGACAGTAGGAACAATAAGAGATCAGACATACAGGTGGTAAAGCATCTTAAACTGTTCATCTGAAAATTTGGAATAGAAGCCATTTGTTGTTTCAGACTTCTTTTGTTGAATATAGATGATGCCGGACTTCAGGAGGCAAAAACCCTGGAGCCCAGCAAAGTCAAAAATATAGGGCGGGCCTCAAAGCCCGCCCTTGTTTGTATAAAATAGTCACCAATTAAAAACACCATCAATATGAAAAATGATGCACAGATTCAAACAGACGTACAAACACAACTTAAATGGGAACCACAATTGAACGCCTCCGAAATCGGTGTTTCAGTGAAACATGGAGTTGTTACATTATCAGGAATTGTAGACACTTACCCAAAAAAACTGGCTGCAGAAAAAATAGCCAAAGGTGTCTATGGAGTGAAAGCAGTGGCACTCGATCTTCAAGTAGGTATTTCACCTGTCAACAGCAGAACAGATTCTGAAATTGCAGAAGCATGTATCAACACCTTAAAATGGGATAGCTCCGTACCAGAAGACAAAATCATGGTAAAAGTTGAAAATGGCATCATCACTCTGGAAGGCACAGTTGAATGGGGTTATCAGCGTATTGCAACCAAACATGCACTTGAAAATCTCACAGGAGTCAGAAGCGTAAATAACCTAATCCTGGTGAAACAAAAACCTGCCAGCATCGATGTTAAACAAAAAATCAAAGAGAGCTTTGTTCGAACTGCAGGACATGATGCTGATAATATCCATGTAGAAGCACTTGGTGATAAAATCATCCTGAAAGGACATGTTCAATCATTCGCAGAAAAAGAAGAAGCTGAATATACAGCTTGGGCTGCTCCAGGAGTAAATCAGGTTGAAAACAAATTGGATATTGTATACCAGGAAATGTATGAAACAGCTTAATAGTGATATGCTGTAGGTTCTATGTAAAAGGTTATTTTGATTCAATTTAACCTAGAACATAGAACCTACAACAAATAATAGCATCACCTAAAACCTACCCGATCTACTTCCATCTTCCTTGTCGCCAATACCACCCACCTTTATGTCTTTGCCAGGTTCCCGGATAAAAGTTATATCCATGTTCGGGCCGCGACCAATATCCATCCCGCCAGGCATATCTTCCCCCATTCCAAAACCAATCACCCTGAATCCAGATATAACCTTCTCCTGGCGATCTGTCATGATAGCCCAAAGGAGCTGTGAGCGTGGTTCCAATTACAAAACGAGGCTCCATTTCACATGATGAAATCAAACAAAATAAAAGTAAAATCAATAGGGTACGAATCATATGAATTCATTTTCTATTTTGGAGTTACTGGCGCTGGTGTGCTTGATCCCAAATGAATTTGAAATCCTACTCCCATCTTGATTGCATTTGTCCATACATCATCTGTTTCTGCCTTCAAAGCATCATAGCCTATGGTTATCTCCAAGGCGGTATGTTTGTTCAGAAAAAATGCAGGACCAGCATTGAATCCATAGCTCGTATGGCTAACTGATGTGCCTAATATACTTGTTGAACCAAATGAAAAATTACCATCAAGAAAAATATTGGTCTTTCCACTTTTTTGCAGAAAATAATAACGAAGAAAAGGCCCGATATTATTGTGTGTAATGGCATCCTCTCCACTTACTTTTGAACTCAGAAATTGTGCCCTTACACCACCTGCAAGTTTGTCGGCCAAAAAGTATCCAATATTCGGAGAAAAGGAAAATGAACTTGTTGTTATAGAAGCCACCTTGCTTGATTGATAATCTACATTTCCACCAACAAGCCAACTGGCTTTCTCAATTTGCGCAAACGCAGATCCACAAATAAAAAGCATGCTTAAAGCAATGATTGTTTTTTTCATTATATTTTTTTTAGGTGAATAATAAAAGCATGCAAATGTAAAAGCGCTCCCAAAACATAAGAATGACTTTCGTATCTGCATATAGTAACATTCATCACTTTGAATAATTTCACTTCAATACTTTTTATCGTACTATATTTAAACAATCAATAGAATTTTCATGAAAAGAAGACGTTTTATCAAACACAGTGCCATTGCAGCTATCAGTACGGTTCCATTGGTAAAAAATCTACATGCTCAACCTAACTTGAATGGACCCTACTTTACCACTGGTATTAAAATCGGTGAACTGTCTTCAAATGCTGCAATTGTGTGGGCAAGACTTACAAAAGACCCTGTCAGAACACCCGACAGAAAAATTCTTCCTGAAAATGTTTACCTCGATGAAAAAAATAATGAGTGGCACGATGAAGCATATTTCAAATCGAAATACAAAGAAGATAGACCAGATAAAAAAGTGAAAGTAAATCTGCCAGCAGGACATTCGGTTGAAACCCTGGATGGCGCCGTTCCGGGTATTGCAGGAGAGATGCGTATTTCACACAAAAAGAAAAATGCGAAAAACTGGATGATGAGTGATTGGCAAAAAGTGGATGACCAAACAGATTATTGTGGTCAATTCAAACTTACCCACTTGGATCCGAATGAACAATATCTTGTTCGTGTTGAAGGAAAATCAGGAAACAACATCATCAATCATATTGAAGGAACATTTAAAACCGCACCTACTGAAAAATCTAGTCTGCCTGTAAAATTCATGGTTACCACATGTCATGAATACAACGACCAGGATGCACCAAACGAAGGAGGCTTCAAGATTTTCAAGCACATGCAGCACTTATCGCCAAACTTTCTGGTGCATACAGGTGATGTAATTTATCATGACCGCGTTTCAAAAAATCTGGCATTGGCAAGATGGAATTGGCAAAAAATGTCGAGCCTGCCAAACAATGTTGAATTCTACAAAACTGTTCCTTGTTATTTCATGAAAGATGATCATGACACCTGGATGAATGATTGTTGCAGGGATACAAAAACCAGGTTCATGGGGGATTTCACTTTTGATCAAGGTTTGGCCCTTTTCAAACAACAAGTTCCCAGCAGTGAAAAGCCATACAGAACTTTTAGATGGGGCAAAGATTTACAAATTTGGATGGTAGACGGAAGAGAAGCTCGGGTTTCTTTTGAATTGCCTGATGGTCCTGATAAAACCATTTGGGGAAAAGAACAAATGAATTGGTTCAAGGAAACATATAACTCATCTGATGCCAAATATAAAATTTTGATCAGCGCAACCCCTATCATTGGTCCAGACAGACCACAGAAAAAAGACAATCATTCAAACAAGAGTTTTGCTTTTGAAGGGGATATGATCAGAAATCTGATCGGTGGCAACCCGAACACATTTGTGATTTGTGGAGACAGGCATTGGCAATATGTTTCACAACACAAAAAAACAGGAACCTATGAATTCAGTTGTGGTCCTGCCAGCGATGAACATGCAGGTGGATGGAAAAAAGAAGATATTTACCCTGAACACCAATACCTGAATATTGTTGGTGGTTTCTTACAAGTTGAATTAGCCTATCATGAGAACAACCCTTCCATTCACTTCTCACACTATAGTGTTGATGGAAAAGTATTATTTGAAAAGAATTTCAGCTAATCATTTCAATTTTAAAATTTTTAATTTCATGACCATACGTAATCTGCTTATTCATGCTTTCTTGCTTTTTTGTACTTCAACTTTTGCACAAGAAAGAATACTTCCATCTAACACAGAGATCGTTAACCCCATACACAAGACCGATCTGAACAATGGAAATACTTGTCCGCCTCGAAAATTTGGTGGCGACCCACAAACTGTGGATGGGGTATTGCTCTTCAAAGCATCAACAGATGGCAATAGGCAGGTAGACCCACAAGTAGCTGTGGGTGGCGGTTTCGTGATGGAGGGTTCCAATAGTGGACTCATGATCTACAACAAGCAGGGTGAATATGTGATGGGTGTTTCGCAAAAATGTTTCAACAATGGCATTGATCCGAAGCTTGCATTTGATATTCATAATCAAGTCTTTTTGTTTGATATGTGGTGGTATTATGACAAGGAAAAAACAAAACCTGTAAACGTTGCAGTTTCAGAAACCAGCAACCCAACCGGTGCATGGAATATTTATCCTGTTTCCAGAACCAAAGAAGTAGATGGTGGTGGAATTGGGTACAGCAGAAAATGGATTGGATACTCCTACCCCGGTGGAGAGGAGAATACCTTCATTATGAAAACTTCTCAAGCAAAAAGTGGCAAACCTGCATCTGTATATCATTTCAAAGGAAGTTTAGGTCACCCCATCTTTACACAGGATGCCATAGACGATTTGTATTTCTTTGATTTTGAAGACAGTACCTATACGATCAGAAGGGTACGTGAAAATGCAGATGGATCACCTTATGCTGAAGTGGTTTACACTGGCATGCACGGACTTACCTACTTCGATTATCCTCCTGCTTCTCCACAAAAAGGTACAGCACAAAAGGTTTCGAGTGGCGACAGAAATCCGAAGAATCTGGTATTTCAAAGTGGTTGCATCTGGATTTCCCAGGCAGTTGAATGCAAGGGAAGGTCAGCAGTTCAATGGTTGCAGATTCGTGCCAAAGATGGTAAGATCATCCAAAAAGGATTGATCAGCAGCGATACCACCAACTATATTCAAACAACAATTGCTGTCAATAAACGTAAGGATGTGCTCATCGGATTTCAGGAAGTGAATCAAAATATGTTCATCAGTCCGCGTTTTACCTACAGATATGCAAAAGACAAAAAAGGTACCACCAGAGAAATCTTTCGCATGGGTGAAGGGAAAGGATGTACAGAAGGACAATCTTGGGGTGATTACAGCGGCAGCATGATCGATGGAGATAATCTTCTAGACATGTGGACCATTCAAAGCATTACAAACGAGAAGGGAAGGAATGAGAGTATGATTGCGAGGAAGAAATTTTAAATACAAGGCACAAGGCACGAGAAATACAAGGCACAAGGGACAAGGCACAGGGCACGAGTGAACAGCCGGGCACAAGAAATACAATTCTTTTGTAAGGCTGTTCCTTGTGCCTCGTGCCCTGTGCCTTGTGCCTTGTATTTTTAGTGCCTTTTTAGTGACTCGCAACAATAGTACCATAATCCACCAGCAGCTCCTCACCGCATCTGATATCACGGGTGGTTTCAAAGTATTCGCCATCATTGATGGAGATGAGATTGGGGGTTTCTGAATGATTCAAGAACACAACCATATCAAATACCTTGAATCCATATTCAGGAACATAATAATGATCTTTATCATACAAACAAAAGTTCTCAACAAGTTGGATGGATTCTTCGGGAAGATTGTTTACTTCTTCTTTACTTACTTTGATCCACTCTGCATCATGGTTTGAAAAAACATCTTTTGTTCCTTGAGGTATATCTTTGATAGCAAATACACCTATCCCATGTAATTTGGATGGTCGAAGTGTTGCATACGTGGAACGCAACAATTCTTGTAATAATCGTTCCTTTTTTATCTGATCACTCATAGGTTAAAGTTCACTGTCGCAATATTCTCTTGCAGTCATCCTGTTCACTTCCACACCATGTTGCATAAATGAAGTACTTGGATTTGGATCTACCACCACTACGCGTTTGCCTGCATTTACTGCCATATTTAAAATGCCTTCAGTAATGCCTACAGAATTGGAAGTTCCCATGAACAAAATCGTATTGGCTTCATCTACCCATTGCAAAGCTTTATGATATTCATACAAGTCGGAATAATACTCATCAAACAACAAAATATGTGGCCTGTATGATTCTTCCATGTCAATTGCTCCTCCTGCACCAATATGGAATTTTTCAAAGAGGGATGATGTCAGATTTTCTTCATCCACCGACTCCCAATCAGCAAATTCCAATTCACTTCGATCAGTTGCCTGAATTTTTCTTTTTTGGGTGATGTTTCCATGAATCTCTACAAGTCTGTGGGAGGGATGCTTTGCGTTTAGGTGAAGATTGTCTACGTTTTGTGTAATCACCCGAAAGCCTTTTTCAGCAATCAAATGATGTACCTTATTGGGTTCTGCATTTCTGCAAATGATAAAACGTTGATAATACCATGCCAAAAACACTTCAGGTTCTGTCATGAATTTTTTGAAGGTGGCCATTTCCAAAGGGTTTTCCTTCCAAATACCATCCTTGCCTCTAAAAGGCTTGATACCAGAATCAACAGAAATTCCGGCACCTGTTATCACTACCATGTCATTGGGATGCATCGACATACAATTACATTTATTTATTCTCCAGGATGATATGTACGCACAGCATTTCTCAACACCTCTTGTTTGTCGAGTGTCATATGCTTGGTCTTCTGTTGCAAGAAAAGCGGAATCTGATCATCGAAATGCGGTTTCCCTTCTTTTGCTGAAGCGCCATAGGTGTTTACTGTTTCAATGATCGGTAAACCGGTTTTAGGGAAACGCACCAAGGCAACATAGGCATCCCCTCCTGAAATCTTTCTTGTTCCAGTTTCATTTTTTACACTCCATTCGGGTGCCAACAGATCCGGCAAACCCGGAGCTGGCAATACTTTGGAGCCACGTACAATTTTTTGAATATCTCCCAATTTCAAATCAGTGGTTCCAAAATTCTGCATCATCTGTTCCTTTACTTTTGACAACACCGTTTCCCATTCTGCTAAAGTCAACTGTCTTTGAACACTTTTGAATTTGGATGAAACGGCTTCATATACCATCAAGAATGCACCGGCACCCTTGCTGTCGGCTTCCCCTTTGCGATCCCATTGTTGAAGGTTTCTTAAGATGGTATCGTACTGAGGATACGCAGATGGATTCATCACAAAAACAGAATCAATTCCCACCGGAAACTGAAATTGTGAAGGATATTGCCTGCTGAATTTGATCTTTTTAAACGTTTCAAAATCTATTTTTCCTTCCTGAGGCATCAACTCCAGGAACCTCACACTGCGATTGTTTTGCAAGGTTTCCCAGCCGTCTTGTGTTGGAAATGATGTTTCGGATAAATTATCAGCTTTCCCGGAAGCCAGAAATGACGAATGGTTTGTATTGAAAAGGAATCCACTTTTGGGATTCACATATTGAGGCAATTGACCAATAGGCCTGAATGAAGTCCACAATGTTTTTGACGTATTACCTGGAACGGTGCTCTTCCAATTGTATGCTGGTGATGCATCCCTGATGGGCATAAGGGCATTGTTGATGTAAAAGATGGTATCATTGCGATCTGCATACATAATATTGAACATCGACAATCCTTGCAGGCTGATAGCCTTGTAAAACTCCGTGAAATTTTTTGCCTTGTTCATCTTATACCACTGCTCCAATGCACGAATTTCCATGTTGGCACCCAAACGAATGGCAAATGTTCCCTGCTCGTTCTTCATCGTGGCACCGTATTTACTCCAATATAAATCCCTGGATACAGGAATGGGGATGCCTTTAATATGCAGTTTGATTTTTTTCTTCTCTAAATCAGTCCACACCCCATCAAACATATATTGGTCTTTATTATTGGGATTGATCTGCAATTGAAAAATATCCATCCTGTCGCACATATTGACTGTATGGGCCCATCCAAGATTTTCATTCACACCATGCAGAATACATGGTCCGCCTGCCAGCAATCCACCCAATGCGTTCCAACCTTCTTCACTATTGACATGTGCTTCGTAAAAAGCTTCAGGACCTTCATTTGGCTGATGTGCATTGATAGCCAGGAAAGCCTCTCCGGTATTGGTTTTGGAAGAACTGATAGCAATGGCATTTGAACCCATTTTATCGTAATCAATGGTAGGTTCGACCTTGTTTGCAAAAATTGCTCGCAGGGCTTTGTCACCTCCATTGAAAATCGTGAGTGCCAAAACAGATGATGCGATATAGTCTTTTACAGTGATTGGAAATAATTTTTTGGCCATCACTTCCTGCGGATGTGCCTTTGCATAGTCATTCATTCCTTGCACGTACCCTTCAATCAATTTCAAAAATTCAGGTGAGAGTGTATTCCATCTTTCTTCTGTAATCTCTCTGCATCTGAACAAGGCAAATGCATAATCGCCTGCAACACCGGTTTTTCCGTATACTGTTCCCATCAATCCTTTGGCAGGAAGGGCCACTTGTTGCAAACTGTTGAAATCATCTTCTGCATGTGCCCATGCCAATCCATAGGAAACCTCTGGATCTGTTTTGGCAAAAATATGCGGCACTCCAAAGCTGTCCCGTGCAATGGTTATATGCGTAGGGTCGATCTGTGATGAAGCATGCAGCGAAATGAAGAGAGTAAGCGAGAGGAGATATTTCATGAATGTGATGTTGAAAATGATTGATGATAAAGATAACACATCAATAGACACTATGTTTATGCGTTAAGTTTAAAAAGTCAGAATAAGATGGCACTTTTCAGCTCAATGACTCTTTTCTGCCAGTTCTTCACTTTTCGCCCTTCTCCTTTCTCTTTTCTGTCTCTTTGCCTCCTTGCCTCTTTGCCTGGCATTCCCAATACCCCCATTACTATTTATCTGCATCCCTATTTACAAGTTTATCCTATTTTTAATCATCTTACCATTTCATATTTTTTCTGATGAGATCGATATTGCTTGTTTCATTGTTGCTTTCTGTTCTTTCTTCCCATGCCCAAAATATCCAACAAGGAGTCATAATAGGCCGCCTGTTTGATTCGACCGATAATAAACCACTTGGATTTGCCACTGTGCAGGTAAACAAAACAGGCGGAAAAGAAGTGATTCAAGAAAAACTCACCAATACTGATGGTGGTTTTGAATTGCGTGTCCCTTATGGATCCTATTCAGTTCGTTTCAATTTCATCGGATACAGCACCATCACAAGGAAAAACATCATCATCAACGAAAAAAATGAAGTTGTAAATCTGGGCATCGTCAAAATAGCTATCACCAACCAATCACTGAAAGAAATTGTTGTTCAGGCTGAAAAGAGCACCATGCAACTGGCCCTGGATAAAAAAATATTCAATGTAGGCAAAGATCTTGCAAATGCAGGTGGGTCCGCTTCCGATATCCTGATGAATATTCCTTCGGTTTCAGTTGATCCTGATGGAGGTGTTAAATTACGTGGTAGCGACAATGTCAGAATTTTGATTGATGGCAAACCTTCTGGCTTGGTGAGTATCAAAGGTGCTGCAGGGTTGCAGCAACTACAGGCAAACATGGTTGAACGTGTTGAGATCATCACCAACCCTTCAGCTCGCTATGAGGCTGAAGGCATGGCGGGCATCATCAACATCATCCTGAAAAAAGACAGGCGCCAAGGTTTCAATGGATCCTTTGAATTGATTTCTGGCAATCCTACAAATTTCGGAGGGGCTGCCAATGTCAATTACAGAAAAAATAAAATCAATTTTTTCATCAACTACGGTATCGCATATCGTGTTCAGCCTTACTACAATTCAACCTATCAGGAAATATATCGACTGGATTCAACCTTCATCACCCAACAAAATAATAAAGGAAGTTTCACTGGATACAACAATAATATTCGAGGTGGAATGGATTACTTCTTCAATGAAAAAAGCGTAATCACCGCTGCGTACATGTACAAAAAAAGCAAGGGGAAAAGATTGACATCCATCTTGTACAACGACTATCTTTTCACAAAAAATAATCTAAAGGATTACGTTAAACGTACGCAGGATGAAGATGAAATTGAACCCTACACTGATTTTACGGTAGATTATAAAAAGACTTTTGCACAAAAGGGTCATGAACTTTCAGCTGAATTCAAATACCTGGATTATTGGGAAAATTCAGATCAGATTTTTACTCAAAAATTGTTTTCTCCTACACATGTGGAAGATCTAACCAAAAACATCATTCAACATTCTGTCAATATTGAATTTGAAAAACAATACCTCCTTCAGGTTGATTATACTAAACCCATCGGAAAAGAGGGAAAATTTGAAACCGGACTTAGAAGCAGTCTGCGTAACATGGTAAACGACTACCTCGTTGCACAAAAAAATGTCAGTGGTGGATTTGATCCATTGCCTGGCTTCAACAACGTTTTTGTCTACAACGAAAATATTCATGCGGCATATGGGATATATGAAAATAAAGCCGAAAAGCTTTCTTATCAATTGGGACTTAGAGCAGAATTGACGGATGTTGAAACAAGGCTGGACAGAACCAATGATAAAAATCCAAGAAACTATGCCAATCTGTTTCCCAGTTCGCACTTTACCTATCAATTGCCAAACGATCATGGTTTACAAATCAGTTATAGCAGGCGTATCAGACGACCTGTTTACAATGATTTAAGTCCTTATGCCACTTTTTCAGATAGCAGGAATTTTAGTGGTGGAAATCCAAATCTGAACCCTGAATTCAGCAACGTATTTGAATTAGGTCATTTAAAAACATTTGATAAAGGTTCTGTAAGTTCTTCTGTTTATTACAGAAGTACCCATGGCAGGATTGAAAGAATCAGATATGTTGATGCAGCCGGAAATGCAACCACACGTCCAGAAAACCTTCTTTTTGAAAAAGCATATGGGGTTGAACTGACGGGGGGCTTTAAACCCAAAAAATGGTGGAAACTAGATCTGAATGGAAATTTCTTTCATGCCAATATAGATGGAAGCAATATTCTTGCTGCATACAAAACAGCTACTTACAGTTGGTTTGCCAGACAAACATCACGCTTTAGTTTGAAGAATAAACTGGATATACAAATTCGTACAAATTACGAAGCTGCACAAAAAACTGTACAAGGTAAAAGAAAAGGTATGTTTTATACCGATCTCTCTTTGAGTAAGGATATCCTGAAAGAAAGAGGTACCGTAAGTTTAAATGTACTCGACGTGTTCAAAACACGCAAGGCAAAATACATTTACAATGGTGCAAACTATCATTATGATGGCTATGGCCGTTATTCACCCACACAGGTCAATCTTACGTTTTCATACAGAATCAAACAATCCACTTCAGCCAAAAAAGTAAATATTCTCAAAGAAGATTAAACGTTTCAATCATTCCCTGTGCCTCGTCCCTTGTATTCCTTGTATTCCTTGTGCCCCGTGCCTTGTGCCTTGTATTACTTGTATTCCCTGTATTCCCCTTCCCTGGCTGTTAAGAACAAAAGTGATTCATGCTACGCCATCACTTGATTCACATCATTTCTTCAGAAATCTCTGCAAGTAATTTTGCATGATATAAATGTTCTGAAACTGCAAAAAATTAAATGATGGAATCACAAGAAGTAAAAATGGAGTTGAATGATGTTTCGCATCATCTTGAAAAAACGCCAACCGGCATTAAAGGTTTTGATAATCTCACTTTAGGAGGAATTCCACAAAACAGACCTACATTGGTTGTAGGTGGCATAGGCTCTGGAAAAACATTTATGGCGATGCAATTTATTTTGAAAGGAATTGCCATGTATGATGAACCCGGTGTATTCATGACATTTGAAGAGAAAGCAGATGAACTGTTAACCAATGTTTCAAATCTTGGATTTGAATTGGGCACAATGATCAAGGAGAAAAAATTATACCTCGAACATTTACATGTAAGCCATAACGAATATCATGAGGCTGGAAAATATAATATTGACGGCCTTTTTATCCGACTTGAAAAAGCAATTGAAAGCATACATGCAAAACGAATTGTACTTGATTCACTGGATAGTCTGTTTGTCAATCTTGATATTAGTATGCTTCGTTCTGAATTCAAACGATTGTTCTTTTGGCTGAAGGAAAAAAATGTAACAGCTATTATTACTGCCGAACTTGGAGATATTTATGTAACCCGTCTGGGATTGGAAGAAAATGTAGCAGACTGTGTAATTGAATTGAGCAATCGTATAACAAATCAAATTGCAACCAGGCGACTTCGAATATTAAAATATCGTGGTTCTGAACATGCGAATAATGAATATCCTTTCATCATTGATGAAAATGGCTTATCTGTTTTCCCAATTGTTACTGTTGGAGTTGATCAGGTTAATAGCTTCATTAGAATTCCTTCAGGAATACCCAAATTAGATGAAATGTTGGAGAACAAAGGATTTTTTGTTGGTAGCAGCATCCTGGTTTCTGGCAGTTCAGGAACAGGAAAAACAAGCATCGTAGCTTCATTTGCAAAAAGTGTGTGTGAGAACAATGAAACTTGTTTTTTCTGTGCGTTTGAAGAGTCGCCCAATCAGATCATCAGAAATATGAAATCGATTGGTATCAATTTGGAGATATTTACCAAATCCGGCAAACTCCAATTTTATTATGCAAGACCCACCTTGCAAAATCTGGAATTGCATTTTTTATCCATCAAAGTTTTGATTGAAGAACACAAACCTTCTGTCATTATTCTTGACCCTATCACAAACCTCATGACTGAAGGACCGAACAGTGATGTAAGAGGAATGCTCACTCGATTCATTGATTATTTAAAAACGAAACACGTTACAGTGATGTTCACTGCAGCAATCACCTTGGGGTCAATCGCCAGAAATCCGAGCGACGAAGGAATTTCTTCTATGGTTGATACATGGATGATGTTAGAGGATATTGAATTGGATGGAGAGAGAAACAGAAGCATTTATGTGATGAAAGCGAGGGGCATGGCCCACTCCAAGGAGGTACGGGAATTCATTATTACTTCAAATGGCATTACGGTAATACCTGTTTTAAGAAATGAACAAGGTTTATTGCTTGGATCCAAAAGGATTGCAGCAGAGAAAAAAATAAATGTACTTGCCTAAATCATTCATCTCACTACACATGAATATTTTATTATGCTGAAAGAACATACACATAAAACAAATAAGTTGATAGAAATTGTAGAAAAACACAAGCACGAAAAATATATATTTCATTTATTCATCAATGGCACCTCCATTCTGTCTGCCAGAACAATACAAAATGCACTTTCAATTTTTGAAAATCACCTCAAGGATCGATATGAATTGAAAGTGATAGATGCAAGTAAAGAGAAATCTTACGTAATGAAAGAACATATCATTGCTATGCCATTGCTTATCAAGAAATATCCATTGCCAGAAGTGAGGCTTGTTGGCGATTTATCAGATACAATAAAAGTAACAAGAGATCTTTTCATAGTATAATTAAATAGTATATGGATATTAATTATAATGAAGAAATGGATTATATCCTGGAACAGCTTATTGTGGAATATGAAAATTTATACAAGGGTGTTACATTTTATACAGAAGATGCTTCAATGAATACAAAAGACATTGTTACGGAGAAAGTCAAGAATAAATTCAAGTTGAAAGAATGGGAGATCAATGTTTTATATTACACATTACTGATTGATAAGCATGTGAAAAATGTTGATCCATTAACCATTTCACTGGAAGGATTGGTATTCAGAAACAATGGTGGGTATACTCAGAAAAAAATTCTGGAAGAAAAAGAAAAACAGCGAATCCTGAATATGGAAAATGACTTCAACAGATATTCTTTTTTGCTGATGATCTTCACAGCTGTCGTGGCTTTGGGCACCATGATTTCAGCATGGTATTTTATTATTGAAATATTGAAGCATTATTCAAAATAATCACTTCCCATATACAAATTGCTCCATAACCCTTAGGCTTTCACGCGCATCGTGCAATGAGCATGGATTTGCAGATTGATCAAGAAAATGTTCAACAACCTGTTGAATCATGGGTTGCTGGATATGTTGAGGGTGTTCAAATATTTCTAATGATTGAGTACCATCAAGATGAATCGTTATTTGATTTCCAAAAAAAGGAAACTCAATAAAGCCCTTCTCACCAATGATTTTACATCTATCTGATTTCACAGCTCCAGGCATATTGAAATGCCAGCTCCCCTGAAACATAATACCATTGGGCAATCCCATGATTCCGGCCACTGCATCTTCTGCGGTATAATGGCGACCATGATTTCTAGCTGTACCCGACATCATCACCGGATTTCCAAACACATGTACCATGATATCCAGTTGATGGGGAGCAAGGTCATAAAATAATCCACCACCTGAAATGGAAGGGTCTACTCTCCAGAAAGATTCAGAACTGGCAATCAGGTTTGTTTCATGAGGCTGAAACATTTCCAGTTGAATGAGTTGTATTCGTCCAAGTATATTTTGCTCCACCAACTCTTTAACACGTTTAAACATCGGCAATGCCCTTCTATAATGCGCCACCACAATTTTTGCAGCAGAAATCTTCTCCAGTTCAATCAGCCTGTCAAGTTCAGCCACATTTAAGGTAACTGGTTTTTCGATATATACATGTTTGCCCTTTTCCAATGCAGCTTTTGCATATGCTTCATGATATTTGGGTGGCGTGGCAATATAGATGGCATTGACTTCCGGGTCATTGATCAAATCATTGGCATCATTATACCAAACAGGAACTCCATGTCGCTTTGCATAATCCTCTGCTTTCGCTGCATCCCGGCGCATAACAGCATGCAGTTTGGAATTGGGCACTTTGTTAAATGCAGGACCACTCTTCACTTCAGTAACATTCCCACACCCAATAATTCCCCAGCTAATCATTTTATCCATTGTCTTTTCTTTAATGAATTTTCATTTCACTCTTCACTTTTCTCTTTTCTCTTTTCTCTTTTCCTGCCTTCGGCAGGCAGGCTCCTTGCCTATCTCTATTGCCTTCTTTTTTCTCTCTTCTCTCTTCTCTCTTCTCTTTTTTTTTCACCATCTCACCGCCTCAAACCTCCATCCCGGATTCACTTTCTGCATTTCAATCTCATCATTTCGTTTTTTCAATCCACATGCAAGATACTGCTGATGCAGTTTTTCAAGTGCAACCCTGTCCAATTCCACTCCCAAGCCAGGCTCGCTGGATACCTGAACAGAACCTTCTTCAAATTTCATTCTGCCACCCACAATGATTTCATCAGACTGCCAAGGATAATGTGTATCAAGAGCATAATCCATTCTTGGTATGGCAGCTCCCAAATGAACCATAGCAGCCAATGAAATTCCAAGGTGACTATTTGAGTGCATCGACAAGCCTCTGCCAAAAGTTTCACAGATACCCGCCAATTGCATAGACGATCTCAATCCTCCCCAGAAATGATGATCACTTAAAATGATGTCCTCGGATCCTATCGCTATGCTCTTTGGAATCTCTTCAAAGGATGTCGTGCACATATTCGTAGCCAAGGGTGTTTTGAGTGCCTGTCGTACCAGCGACATATTTGTTTGTCCCCTCACAGGATCTTCAAGATACTCCAATACCGACTCCATCTCTTTACCATATTGAATAGCCGTTTCCACTTTCCACAAGGCATTCGGATCGATTCGCAATGGCACATCTTTTCCAAATGCATCATATAAGGCAAAGATGGCATCCACCTCCTGGCGAGGTTCAAAAACACCCCCTTTCAACTTGATGCTTTTAAAACCAAATTCTGCACACATAGCCTTTGCCTGTTCAACCATTTCTGCAGGATTCAATGCCGACTTTTGTCGTGCTGCTGCCCAACCCGTTGCAGCAGGATCAGTTTTGAATTCCAATGCACCACCAGCTCCTTCATACTTATAAAACAAATAGGCAGAAAAAGGAACCATATCGCGCATCTTGCCACCCAATAAATCTACTACCGGACGAGAAGTTACCTTTCCAATGATGTCCATACAAGCCACTTCCACCGAACTGAAAATATGTACCAATTTACGTTGATCCCATGGTGCCAGGCCTCTGTCGGTTGTACTGTCAATACCAAAATTTTCTATCAAAACACGTTTGATATCGTTCAATTGAAACACATCCTTTCCAATCAGAAATTTTTCAGATTCTTTCAATGCTGCATCGATATCGGCTGTTCCAGGAATTTCACTTACACCAGAAATACCATCTTCTGTCACCAATTCCAACACCGTTCTCAATGCATAGGGAGCATGCAAACCTGCCGCATTCAATAATGGAGGATCTACAATGGCAATCGGTGTAATATGCATTTCCTTGATCCTCGGACCTTTCCTGTTTTCAATCATATGATAGAATAAAATGATTTTATGAATCGAAACATGAATGTAAGAAATATCAAATTCTCATCACCATTATAGAAGTGTTATTCTATTTAATTGAATTTAATTCTGATTGGTGTAAATTGTCTGTGAATAGGTAAACAGGGACACACATGACGAAAGGAAATAGTCATTACAACCGCAGGTCTTTTATTCGCAACAGTGCTGGAATCCTGGCATTGACGTATATCAAGTCGGCAGGATTGCATCATCTGGATCTTTCTCCAAAACGACGTGTAGCACTGATTGGAACAGGATGGTATGGCAAAAGTGATCTCTTTAAATTGATGCAGGTTGCTCCTGTGGATGTGGTTGGATTGTGTGATGTTGACCAGCATCAGCTACAACATGCATCAGAGCTTGTTTCCTCAAGATTGAATTCTTCAGAAAAGATTCCCTTATACAGTGATTACAGAAAATTATTATCAGCTGAAAAACCTGATATTGTTCTCATAGGAACACCCGATCATTGGCATGCATTGCAAACCATTGATGCCATCAAGTCTGGCGCCAATGTATATGTTCAAAAACCTGTGAGTGTAGATGTAATGGAAGGTGAAGCCATGCTTGCAGCTGCCAGAAAATACAATCGTACGGTTCAGGTAGGCACACAAAGAAGAAGTACGCCTCACCTCATGGAGGCAAAGAAAAATATTGTTGATGCAGGGTTGCTTGGCAAAGTACATCATGTTGAAATGTGTTGTTACTATCACATGCGCAATACTGGCAATCCACCACTTCAGCCCATACCTGATTTTCTTGATTACGAAATGTGGACAGGTCCTGCTCCCATGAGGCCATACGACGGATTGCCACACCGCGGATGGTGGAGGGCTTTTATGGAATATGGCAATGGCATCATGGGAGATATGTGTGTTCATATGTTTGATGCCGTGCGTTGGATGCTTGATCTGGGTTGGCCCAATAAGATTAGCTCAACCGGGGGCATCTATTCAACCGATCAGGGGAAAAGCAATACGGCTGATACCCAAACTGCCATCTTTGAATACGAAAACCTGAATTGCGTTTGGCAACACAGAAGCTGGGGAACACCTGCAGATCCAGAATACCCATGGGCGTTCAAGATCTATGGAGAAAATGGAACACTGTGTGGCAGCGTTCACAAATATGATTTTATTCCAAATGGAAAGGGAAACAAGATTCATGGAGATGTTGAATACGAAAGAGAACAATTTCCTGAAGACCTGAAGGAAAAAGACATTGAATTGCACACATCTCCGGCCACCAGGCAACATATGAAAAATTTCCTGGAGGCCATCGATAACAAAACAAAACCCATTGCAGATATTGAGCAGGGTCATATTTCAACCGCCAGTTGTATTCTTGCAAATATATCGATGAAACTCAAAAGACCATTGGTCTATGATCCCATCAATATGATTGTGAAAAACGATGAAGAAGCCACAAGGTTGTTGAGAAGAGATTATAGATCACCTTGGATGCATCCATAGTGAAATTCAAATTTTCAATACGACCAAGCTGAATGATTTTACCTGAAAGTATTATTGCTTATTATACTGATCCAAAAACTTCACTACATCTTCTTCTGACTTGAGTTTATTTTTATTTTTTTTCAACCAATCCAGGATGTCAGCATTGGGCTTCAATGTAGAGATGATTGCATCCTGATCCAGCGTCTTCAATGGAATGATGTGATTGTAATTATACAGAACATAAAATGTTTTCTTGTTGAAGAAGGATGTTTGAGTGGTTACAAATGGATCGGGCGGACCACTCTTGATGGTATTTTTTTGCATGGCCAATAATTGGACTTTACCATTGTTGCAAATCCGAAAGAAAGCAGAAGGTTTATTGTCAATATGATCAGGCAATACAATGAAAACAGCTTCATAGGATGAAGTATCCTCTTCTTTCATAAAAGCTACTTTCAGAATGGAAGACGCATCAATAACAAGGCGTATATCATTTTCATTCAGATATTCAAACTCATGGGTATGTATGTCCATCTTGGCTTTAGCCACTGTATAAACGGTTCCGTTGGTGAGCTGCACAAATGCTTTCAGCCACTTTTCAGACCAATAGGGCGAACCCTGTACATCCGGATATGAACTTGCATTTCTTTTTGCCAACTCCTTCGCATCAAACATTTTCTGAATACCATATCTGGCATCAATCCTGTTGCTCAAATCCAGGGTTTTTGATTGCGAAAAGACCTGCGTTGATACAAATGTTAGCACAATTAGAAAAAAGAATATACTGTGTTTGATCATAATGATTTGAATTCGTACTTGTATTGGATGATGAAGGTAAGAAATACCCGCGCACCCAATCAAAAGATGATTATTGTCAGCACAAAAAATGAACCTTTGTAAAATTCAAACAATTTCAATGTGTTTGTGTTAACCATTGTATAATTTCATCACTTAATCACTTGAAATGAAACATCTTATCTTTTTATCAAGCCTTTTGATGCTCACGCTAACCTGGAATAATTTCAGCTCAACAAAAGAAATATCGGGCAGAAGAACAGACATCAACTCATGTGGAAACATGGAAACCTTAAACGCATATCAAAAAGAAGCTTCCACAAAAGCCTTCGCAAATATGCATCCGGCTCCAAAATATGCAGACCCCTCTCTGCAGTTGGGAAAAATGATTCATTTTAATTGCGCCGATGGAAAAGAAGCAAATGGCTATTTCATCCCTTCTAAAAAGAAAAGCAACAAATGGCTCATCGTCATTCAGGAGTGGTGGGGCTTGAACGACAATATTAAAAACGAAGCCGACAAATACTTCAAGGATATGGGCGATATGAATGTATTGGCAGTAGATATGTATGATGGAAGTGTGGCATCTACACCCGACAGTGCCATGAAATTGATGCGTGGTGCAGATATGGGAAGAATGACCTCCATTATTCAAGGTGCTATCAAACATGCGGGTACTGCTGCATCCATCTATTCTGTAGGATGGTGCTTTGGCGGCATGTGGAGTTTGCAAACCGCCATTCTCGCGGGTGCTCAGGCGAAAGGAACCATCATGTTTTATGGACGACCAGAAACGGATATGAATAAATTGAAGTCAATTCAATGTGATATCATCGGTTTCTTTGGAAACCTCGACAAATCACCTTCTCCAGAAATGGTAACTGAGTTTGAAAAGAATATGCAGTTGGCCGGGAAAAAACTCTCTACAAATAAATATGATGCCGGACATGGTTTTGCAAATCCAAGCAATCCAAGCTTCAATGCAGATGCAACGAAGGATTCATATACAAAGGCAATCGCATTTTTAAAATCACATTAAAAAATCCAATAAACGAAAAAGCCGATGAAATTTCATCGGCTTTTTCGTTTTTAAGATGTTGATTATTTGATTGCGTCAAATGCTTGTTGAAAATCTGCTTTGATATCATTTATATGCTCAATTCCAACACTTACCCTAACCTGATTGGGCAATACACCACTGGCAATTTGTTCAACTTCACTCAATTGCTCATGTGTGGTGGATGATGGATGAATGACCAAGGTTTTGGCATCACCTACATTTGCCAAGTGACTAGCCAATTTCAATGCACTGATGAATGCAGCCGCCTTTTCCTTCCCACCTTTAATTCCAACTTGTAAAACTCCTCCAAAACCATTCTTTAAATACTCAGTAGCCAATGCATGGTATGGATTGCTTTTCAAACCCGGATAAAGTACGTACTCAACGGATGGATGCGACTCAAGCCATTCTGCCAAAGCCAATGCATTGGATGCATGTCGTTCTGCACGTAAAGAAAGTGTTTCAATTCCCTGGATCAATAAGAAAGAATTGAAGGGTGATTGTGATGTTCCAAAATCTCTCAAACCTTCTACCCTGGCTCTGATGATAAATGCAATGTTTGGTAACCCAAGTGGATTCCCTTCACCAAAAACATCCCAGAATTTTAAACCATGATACCCTTCAGATGGCTCTGTGAATTGTGGAAATTTACCATTCCCCCAGTTGTAATTACCCCCATCAACGATAACACCTCCAATGGTGGTGCCATGGCCGCCAATCCATTTGGTAGCTGATTCAACCACAATATTGGCACCCAACTCGAGGGGCTTTACAAAATATCCTCCTGCACCAAATGTATTGTCTACAATCAATGGGAGATCATGTTTTTTTGCAAGTGCTACAAATTTTTTGAAGTCCGGAATATTTAAACGCGGATTGCCAATTGTTTCCAAATAGATTGCTTTCGTTTTTGCATCAATCAATGATTCAAAAGATTCCGGATTATCGCCTTCTGCAAACCTGGCTTCAATTCCAAGCCTTTTAAATGCAACTTTAAATTGATTGTATGTTCCGCCATACAGAAATGAAGTTGAAATGAAATTATCTCCAGCCTGCAGAATATTTGTCAACGCTAGAAATTGTGCAGCCTGTCCACTTCCTGTTGCCAATGCAGCCACACCACCTTCCAAAGCTGCAATGCGCTGCTCAAACACATCCGTAGTTGGATTCATGATCCGGGTATATATATTTCCGAATTCTTTCAATCCAAATAAATTGGCTGCATGCTCCGGACTGTTAAATCCATACGATGTAGTCTGATAAAGAGGTACAGCCCTTGAATTGGTGGTTGGATCGATTTGCTGACCTGCATGCAATTGCAAAGTGTCGAAATGTAGTTTACTCATATAATGGTTTTAGGTTGAATAATATGATTCCCTTTTTAGAGTTGCAAACTTATTGGATAATTTTTAGTCTACCAAATATATAGACTTTAAACAAATGTGAATATATGAAACCTGCTAAATATTATTTTTCAGCTGTTTGTAAACACATCGAAAATCATTGTAAATTGAATCGTGGGTAAATAATATCCATCCTTAGATACATTCAACCGATTGCCATGTCTACCATTTTAAGTTCTGACGACATCAAAAAAAGACTCTCCTCCCTTGATTTCATGAGAGGGTTTATCATGTTTCTGCTTACGCTGGAAGCTACCGGACTATATAATACCCTGTATAAATGGTCATTGGGTGGACCCCTGGAGAATTTATTCATTCAGTTTCGCCATCACCCTTGGAATGGGTTGCGTTTCTGGGATCTGATTCAACCTGGTTTCATGTTCATTGCAGGCACCGCCATGGCATACTCGCTGCAAAGCCAAGCAAAAAAAGACATTCCAACATCAACAACAACCCGGAAAATGCTTAAACGCTGTGGCTGGCTGTTCTTTTGGGGTGTATTGCTATATGCAGTGCATGAAGATGGTCTTTCATTTGAACTTTGGAATGTATTGACACAACTGTCTTTCACGCTGCTCGTGGCTTATCTGATCTTCAAATGGAAAAACAATCATCAAATCATTTTCTGTATTGCGCTGTTGCTTCTTACAGAAATCCTCTATCGCTTTTCAAATGTTCCGGACTTTAATCAAACATATGTAAATCATCATAATTTCGGAAACTACATCGATACGTTGTTGATGCACAAAACCAGTCGAGGTGGCTGGGTGGCTATCAATTGTTTACCAACTTCGGTACATACCATTGCAGGAGCTCTCATGGGAAAGTTCCTCATGGGTGATCATCCAAAAAAAGAAAAATCCCTGTTTATAATCGGTATCATATTACTGGCCATTGGCTATGCTATGGATGTACTTCACATCACTCCCATCATTAAAAGAATTGCAACAAGTTCATTCACCATCGTATCACTTGGATGGTGTATGGCATTTTTTGCAATCTGTTATTATTTGATTGATGTGAAAAAGGGGAAAGATCTGATGTTCTTTAAAGTACTTTCAATGAATTCGATATTCATATACCTGTTCTTTGAAACGGTAGGTGGCGGATGGCTTAATCATTATATGCAACTCTTGGTTTCTGGATTGCTTCATCCAATTTCAATACCAGAAATTACAACTTCAATTATTGCGTCCATAGCTGTTTTTGCCGTTGAATGGGGTATTTGTCTTTTCCTCTTTAAGAAAAAAATATTTTTCAGATTATAAACTGTTCAAAATAGATTTTATATGATGCAGATTCTTGTATTCCAATACTGCTTCTGACATAGAGTTGATACTATCCTTGATTTGATTTCTATTGAATTCATCATCCCAGCACATATGCATCGGTGTCATATTCACTTTCACAAAAAACAAACAAATATTATTTGAAAGACCTATAGTGGTTTGTGTCTCCGTTCTGAAATATAAATCATCTATGCATGCAGGAATCGGTCTGGGTAAGCTTGGATGCTGACTCAATCCAGCAAGTGAAGTGACTGTCCATACAAACCTCCTGAAGCTCGCTCCTTCCCTGGAGATGAGTTGCGATACTTTTTCACTCGCAGCCCTCAGCCTCTCGCCATCCCCTACAGGCATGTGCATATCAAAGAAATTCATTCCGAGTTTTTCGGTAGGAATAAAACCACTGGGAAAACAAAATGAAATGGAAACCAATCTCCCCTGATCCAGAATAGCAATATCCTCTTCCAATTGAAGTGCAATCTCAGTGATGGTTTCAGCTTTTTTCATCCCAAGAAATTCAGTTATAGTATCTAAGTAAATGCTCACATCTGGCAGGGAATTTGAAACATCGAATCCAAATCGATCAAGTTCATTTTTTTTCTGCGATAGATAATATGCATCCGGTTGAAGATTGTACAAGTCTCCGTCGAACTTCGACATATCAGCAGAAACAGTATATGGAACTTTTACAGGAAATACCATGGATAAACTATTGGACAAAAATATTAAAATTGAAGTCATTAAAAACCTTCGAGGGTAAATAGTTTACATCTGGAGAATTAACAAATTCTCAATATAATGTATCTATCAGGTGAAATAGAATATTTGACATATATCACTCACCATAAAAATAATCATCACAATTCTCAAATAATGCTTTGAATAATTTCAACATGTAAATCGTCAAAATGGAAACAGAACATGAATGGAACGAAAAAATTATTTCTTTGATTGAGAAATTGAAAAATGATCACCCGGAATTCATTGGTTTTCTGGATGAAATAAAAACAACCATCCCAGATAAAAAAGATCCTCAAATCAATATCAAAATGTTGAAAGATTACTACAATACATTGATGAATTTTGAAAATTTAAGTATGAAAGAATAATCTCAATCCATATGGCTTGGAATGTTCGTACCTTGGTAAAGAATAATTTTTATATCATCCATATGCATACATCTGGAAAAATCATCCTCTCTTTTGCTGTTATATTTTCTTCTTTCATAAGTTATGGGCAGTCATTATATACATACAAAGGTGGCGACCCCAATGGCATTGATAAATGGTACATGGGCCGACAAATTGCACAAGTGATGAGTCATTATGGAATTGATTGGCTTGAAAGACCGGAAAGGGAGTTTGAAGAAAATACTTCATTGCTGTTGAAAAATCTGAATCTGAAACCTGGAATGCAAATTGCAGATATTGGTGCAGGAAGTGGTTATTACAGCAGTTTATTGTCTAAACGAATTGGAAATGGCAGGGTATTTGCGGTGGATGTTGAACCGCAAATGATTTCTTACCTGAATGAAAGGATTAAACAAGAAGAATTACCAAACATCATTACAGTGCTTGGCACAGAAAAATCGGTTTCTCTTCCAGCCTCAAGCATGGATATGATGTTATTGGTGGATGTTTATCATGAATTTTCCTTTCCCTATGAAATGGGATTGTCCATGTTCAATGCACTGAAACCGAATGGCAAACTGGTTTTGGTGGAATTCAGGGCTGAGGATGGATCCGTGCCCATCAAGGAAATTCACAAAATGACTGAATTGCAAGCAGTAAAAGAATTGAAAATGGCAGGCTTTCACCTGGAAAAAAACATAAACAATCTACCCTGGCAACATTGCATGGTTTTTGTAAAAATCAAATAGGATTGAATGATGCTGATGTAGAATCAATCAATCCTATTGTTGAAGTCATAATTTAAATACGATAATAATCGGCTCTCCAATGTTGGATCGACTGCTTAATTTGCTTTGAACTCAATCCTTCTTCTGCGGCCTTTTGTGCCAATCCTGGCAACTCCACATCAGATGCAAATCGTAAAGCAATCACCTGTTGAATGGTTAATCGGGCATCAAAAGATTTTCCAGTAAGCATAAAATGTCTGAGGTTTTCTTCTGCCCTGATGGCTCTATCTTGTGCTTTGAGTGCATATGTTCTTACCAAAGCCACCAATAATAAAAGCACAATGAAAACCACTACCAACAGAGATGCACTATAACAATAGTCTGGTTTGCAGTTCACCATGTTCACTATGCTTCCAATCAGTCCAACGAGAACCAAAGGAGCTGTAATAAAATGATACGGAGGATGTAACCTGCCATGATTGCTGAATTGTTGATCTGACATAATATATTTTTAATTGATTTGAAGTTATGTAATTTTGGTAAACATGGGTAACTTAAGTTGGATCTGTTACTGAATTAAAAAAATCCAAGAGCATGCGTATTCAAATCATATTTTTTCTTTTAATCATATCATGTTTTGCGAATGGGCAGTCCGCTTTTCATAACAGTATGAAAAGTCAAACAAATACGTTTTCATTTGTTGACAATTAATTTACAAAAGACAGTACTGATTTGAAGCCATGGCAATGGAGCACATTGAGTGGCGTTTCTCTTGGATATGGGTTTTTCAATGGCGAAAGTGCAACCTTGTTATCAGCACCTATAGGGTTACAACTCACCCGTAAACTGAATCATAACTTATACGCATTTGGCAGTGTATCAACAACTCCTGCCTTCATCAACCTCCGTCATTCTTTTATTTCAACAGACATCCAGAAAATACAGCAAAATAATAGACATATCAATCCCAATGGAATGAATATGTATTCAAGAGCTGAACTTGGATTGATGTACGTAAACGACCAAAAGACGTTCTCTATTTCTGCAAGCATAGGTGTTGAAAAAAGCAGCAATCCCGCTTTCAGTAACCAGCAGCTTCATCTGATCAGACCCAATACGGTTGTATATCCAAAAAGATAAATGTAGATTCTTCCTTCTCTTATCGTAGTAAAAACATACGATGCACACTGATGCTACTCATTTAGATACATGACCTTTCTTCTTTACTTGCATAGTGAGTTGAGATTACTTCGCATAGAAGCACATTCCTCACTATTCAATTGATTCAACATGAATTCAGCTTCTGGAAATGAGATCCTGCAGCATAAATTCAGTTTTAGTATATGGTTTCGACAACTATTTGTTGGGTTTTATAATACTGCGATTTTTATATTGAAAATTTTCAAAGAAACACTCAGGCCACCCTTTGAGTTTCGTGAAATAATCAAACAATGTTATGCTATCGGGGTAAATTCATTGCCCATCATTTCAATGACTTCTTTCATCATTGGAATAGTTTTCACAAAACAATCACGCCCATCTTTAATTGAATTTGGTGCAACATCATGGCTGCCTTCTTTGATATCCATTGCCATCGTTCGTGCACTTGCACCTCTGATCACAGCATTGATCCTGGCAGGAAAAGTAGGTTCCAACATTGGTGCAGAATTAGGATCAATGCGGGTTACAGAGCAAATTGATGCCATGGAAATTTCTTCTACCAACCCATTCAAGTTTCTGGTCACTACCCGTGTACTTTCCATCACATTGATGATGCCTTTGCTGGTTGCTTATAGTGCTGTGTTAGGATTGCTTGGAGGATATCTCAATATTCATCACAATGAGCTGACCACATTTAAAACATTTATTCAGAATGGATTTTCGCAAATTACCTTTTTAGACTTAACTGCCTCGATTATAAAATCAGTAGTCTATGGTTTCACCATAGGTGTTACGGGTTGTATGAAAGGATACAATGCTGATATGGGAACAGTAGGGGTTGGAAAAGCAGCAAATGCCTCTGTTGTTAATTCCATGTTTATCATTTTCATCGAAGAAATGGTTATTGTTCAAATCATCAATTATTTCCGATTTGCATAATATCATGGAAACAATACAAGACATATCAATCAATGAAAAAAAGGAAGTGGAAATTTTCGTGAAGGGAGTTAAAAAATCTTTCGATGGTATAAATGTATTGAATGGTGTAGATCTAAAAATTCACAAAGGTGAAAACCTTGTCGTACTTGGAAGATCGGGCAGTGGAAAATCTGTTTTGATAAAATTGATGGTTGGACTATTAAAACAAGACGAGGGTACTATAGATATTTTGGGCAATCAAGTTGAAAAACTGAATGAAAAAGAACTTCAACATTTACGATTGAAAATAGGATTTCTTTTCCAAGGAAGTGCTTTGTATGATGGCATGAACGTCATGGAAAATCTGTCGTTTTCCCTTATTAGAAATCAAAAACACCTGAACAAGCAAATGATTAATAAAGCTGTGACGGATGCATTAGAGGATGTTGGATTGGTACAAACCATGTATCAAATGCCTTCAGAATTGTCGGGCGGACAAAAGAAAAGGATTGGAATTGCCCGTATGATGATTCTAAAACCACAAATCATTTTATATGATGAACCTACTGCCGGATTGGATCCTATCACCTGTGTTGAAATAAACAATCTCATTAACAAGGTCAAGGAGCAATACCATACAACATCATTGGTCATCACGCATGATTTGAGTTGTGCAAAATTTACCGGAGATCGTATCCTCATGTTAAGTGATGGAATATGTATCAAAGAAGGAACATTTCAGGAAGTATTCGACACAGAAGATCCGAGGATCAGAGATTTTTATAATTACAATTTTATCCAATGAACAATGAACGCAGAAAATAAAAAGAAGCCTGTTATATTGGGAATTTTCATCATCATTGCAACCGCAATCATTGTTGCTGGTGTATTCAGCGTTGGAAGTCAACGGAAATTTTTTGAAAAAAAATTTATACTTCACTTCCTGGTAACAGATGCTGAAGGCTTACAACCCGGTCACAATGTTTGGCTATATGGAGTGAAGGTTGGTGCCATACAAAAGGTTACTATTTTGGATAATAACATGATTCTTGTTTCCATGAATATTGAAAAAAAGATTCAAGCACATATTTTCAGAAATGCAAAAGTAAAAATCAGTACCGATGGTTTTATAGGAAATAAAATTGCTGTCATTTCCGGAGGCAGCTTTTCAAAAGGCGTTGTAGCCAATGGAGATACTTTGCGGACTGAAAAAGCAGTTGCCTTGTCAGAGTTACTGACGATCCTTCAAAACAACAATAAAAATGTGCTGGAAATCACAGAAAACTTTAAAAGCATTTCACAAAAGATGAATGATGGAAAAGGGACTTTGGGTGGATTGATCAATGACAAAAGTTTACTGAATGATGTACAAAAAACCATTCTTCATTTCAATAAAACAGCCATACAAACAGAATTAGCAGCAAAAAATATATCGGCATTCACATATAGGCTGAATCATGATAAAGGCTTCATCAACAAAATCATTTCCGATACAAGTATATATACATCGCTTGCGGCTTCAGCAGAAGGTTTGAAAACATCAATAAACTCGTTCGGAATGTTTATGACTGAATTACAACATGTTGGAGAAAAGCTCAATCAAAAAGAAAATGCCATTGGTATGTTGATGAACGATTCCACTGTGGCGAATGATATCCATGAAATCATTTTGAATCTTCGATCCAGCAGTAAAAAGTTGGATGAAGACCTCGAAGCCCTTCAACATAATTTTTTATTCAGGAATTTTTTCAGGAAAAAAAATAAATAGATTAGCCTATTGCTTACTCTTGTTTTTAGTAAAAAAAAAGCCCGCCAAAAAAAGCGGGCATTCCTTTTGAAAATGGATGAAACTATTTATTCTAAACAGCGCCGTTTGAATCTTTAAGAAATATCGAACTATCTGTAAGATATGCACCAACCCAAAAAAGAACCAATGGCATCGTTGGCCCAAACAAATTCATTTGATGTGTCAAGTGTGTAGCAATGGCACCTCCCAAATAACCAGTGATAAACAAGAGTCCGATTCTTTTGGTTTTAGGTAGCAAAAACAATGCAACAAATACAAGTTCCATCAAACCCAATGGAACCCTGTATGCGGATATACCAAAGGCTGCAAAGCCTTCTTCAACTTGCTTGCCGCCGATTAATTTCATGATTCCGCTCATAGTAAGCATAAAAGATGCAGCAATCGAAATAACCAGTGCAATAATTTTTTTTACTTTCATGTTCAAAAATGTTTTAAGTGTGATTGGTTAATGGATTCTGAAATTAATATATTATCCCCAAATCTTAACCCAAAAAATAGCAAACATATCAACTCAACATGCTGTAAAATTGTCCGAGGCTATTGATATTAAATTTTTTGAAGATGTTTTTTCGATGTGTCTTAATGGTGTGGTAACTTAAATTCAGCGTATCCGCAATCATTTTATCGCTTTTACCTTCCAACATTTCCTTGATCACGCGCTTTTGGGAAAACGAAAGGGATCTCATGATATTTAACAACTCATCATTGAAACCTGCAAATTTTGACACCAGATTTGGTGAAATGCAGCCATTGTATTTCATTATTTTGAAGAGGCAGTCAAATAAAACATCTTTTGAGTCTGTATTCAGGAATACCCCTTTGATGCCAAATTTTAAGACACGTAGTGTATTATGTATTTCTGATTCTTGCAGTGAACATACAAATTTGATTTTTCGAATCTTTTCCAGAAAATGTGTAAATTCTTCCTTTCCTGCGTTGAAAATAGCGTCATATTCAACAATGATGATATCAGGACCAACAAGATCAACCTGCTTACTAAAAAAATTATGAATTTCATTGGGTATGATAAATTCAAGATCGTTTTCAGAATCATTTAATGAAAGGTAAAAAGCTACCTTTTCAGGGTGTTTTTCGTATACAAGAATTTTAATCAAATTAAATGGTTTGCAGGGATTCTTGTGAATATCCCTTATTTGTTTAATGATTATTTCAAAATTATATTAATAATTAAACAATCATTCATAACTATAAGTAAATCATCCTTTTAGGGTATAGAATATCATACAATCACTTATACGTTGAAAATTTCAACTATCTTAGTTAAACAAACCAAAACCCTTTTTAGCCTTATGAGAAGAATTGCAACAATCGTAGTTGCCATGGCATTGTTTATTCCAGCCATTGCACAAAAGAAAAAATCATGGTCAGAACATACCGGAACAGGTGACATTAATCCACACAAAGCAGTTTCAAGACCATCTTTTCCAACTGAATACAAACTCTTTGATCTTGACTTACCATCTTTCCGTCAGGAACTGACATCTGTTACCGGCAAGGGTGCAACCAAGCGTTCAGCCGTTGTTTCACTGCCGAATGCCGACGGACAAATCGAAGATTATGAACTTACTGAATCATCAAACTTCGAACCTGCCCTTCAGGAGCGTTTTCCAAACATCCGTGCGTATTCCGGAAGAAGTTTGTCGGACCCAAGCTCCACCATCAAAATCAGTGTTTCTCAAGATGAAGTGGAGGGCATGGTATTCAGAGGAGGAAAGGAGAATGAATTCATTGAAGCCTATTCAGACGACCTGAAAACCTATGCCAGTTTCAAGTCACAACGTAAAGCTGGGGAATTACCCTGGAATTGCTCTACGACCGACAAACAAACGCTTTCATCCATCAACGGACAATTGCTCACTGTAAATACATCTCTCACAGGCAGATCAGGTGCGAACCTTAAAACCCTTCGTCTCGCCCAATCCTGCAACGCAGAATATGCCAATTATTTTGGTGCAACAAGTGCAGCCGATGTTGCCAAAGTACTTGCGGCTTTCAATGCAACCCTCACACGTTGCAATGGAGTATATGAAAAAGACCTCGCTTTGCATTTGGAACTGATCGCTGCGAGTACCAATGTCATTTATTACAATGCTACAACAGATCCATATTCTACAACCTTATCCAGCTGGAACGCTTCGCTGCAAAGCACTTTAACATCTATAATTGGTGAAGCCAACTATGATATCGGACATATGTTCGGTGCTACCGGTGGGGGTGGAAATGCAGGTTGTATTGGATGCGTATGTGCAACAGGTAAAGGCAGCGGAATCACTTCTCCTGCAGATGGAATTCCAAAGGGAGATAATTTTGATATTGATTATGTTGTGCATGAAGTTGGACATCAGTTGGGTGCCAATCATACCTTTTCCATGAGCAATGAAGGAACAGGTGTAAATAAAGAGGTGGGGTCAGGTATCACCATCATGGGCTATGCAGGAATTACATCTCAAGATGTGGCACCCCATTCTATTGATATTTTCCATCAGGCCTCGATAGGTCAAATTCAAGCCAATCTTGACACAAAAACATGTCCTGTTACATATAACACAATAAGCAATGCAACTCCATCAGTAAGTATACCCTCCTCAACTTACACCATACCTATAAGCACTCCATTTTTCTTAACAGGTACTGGAACTGATGCAAATCCAAATGATGTCCTTACTTATTGTTGGGAACAAAATGACAATGCTACTGCATCACAGACCAATGCCTCAAGTGTTGCCAATGCAACCAAAGCAACAGGTCCCAACTGGATTTCATTCAAACCAAGTACTTCCCCTACAAGGATATTCCCACAACTATCTACTATTCTTGCAGGTGCTACTGTAACTGGTCCATTGACCGGTGGTGATGCAGGTGCCAATATTGAAGCATTGAGTTCTGTAGCGAGAACCCTGAATTTCAGACTTACTGTACGTGATAATGCACCATTTAGTTCTGTTTCTCCTTATTCAGTTGGACAAACTTCATTTGCAGATGTGGTAGTAAATGTTGTTAAAACTACTGGTGCTTTTGCAGTAACTGCTCCAAATACAGCCGTGAACTGGGCTGCAGGGTCTACTCAAACCATCACCTGGAGTGTGAATTCAACCACTGCTGCACCAATCAATTGTGCCAATGTGAAGATCAGTTTGAGTACAGATGGCGGACAAACGTTCCCAATTGTACTGGCGGCAACTACACCAAACGATGGAACAGAAACCATTGCAATTCCAAGCAACCTTACCACTACAGCACGTGTGAAAATCGAGGCCATTGGAAACATTTTCTTCGACATCAGCAATACCAACTTCACGATCGGAACACCTCCATTGTGTGGAGACCCAACCGGATTGACAACCAGCGCTATCACACCAAACACAGCAACTTTGAGTTGGACAGCTGTTCCAAATGCCATCAGCTATACAGTAGAATATAAAACTGTTGCAGCCGCCACATGGACCAATGCTCCTATTACACAAACAACAACATCAGTAAATCTTTCAGGACTTACACAAGGAACAGCATACACCTGGAAAGTACTTGCCACCTGTGCTGCTGGTGCTGGAAACTATATAACAGCTGCCAATTTCACAACCACTGTTCCAAGTTGTGCAGGTTCATATGATAATGCAACGAACGGAACAGCAGCCGGTGCTGCCGTAATTCCTTATGCCACCAATATTAACGGGTTAATCAATGTAGGTACTGATGTGGATTTCTACAAATTCACCATCTTAAAGCCAGGAACAATCAGTTTGTCATTGACCACACTCCCGGCAAACTATAATTTGGATCTGATGAATTCTGCAGGTACAACTGCGTTGAAAACATCTAAATTATCAGGCACAACCAGTGAAAGCATTGCGAACTATAATATAACAACTGCTGGCGTATATTATGCAAGAGTGTACCCTAACAATACATCAACCTTCAATGCCACCACATGCTACACCCTTAAAGTTGCATTGGGCACAGCTACAGGTAAAATGTCTGATGTAATCACAGGTGCATCGAACGGTATTCAGGCTATTGAATCTCAAGGCATGGCAAAGGCTTATCCAAATCCTGCCAAAGGAAATCTGTTGGTAAGTCTCGATGAATTGAAATCCAATACCGAGATCATCCTTTACAACAGCAATGGTGTGAAAGTGATGAGCAAACGAACCATGCAGATGAACAATTCATTTGATATATCTCGACTCTCTTCAGGCATGTATCTGATCAAGGTACTTCAGAATGGAAAACAGGTATCACAAATGAAAGTGATCAAGCAATAAGATAACACATCACATAAATAGAAACCCCCGAAACGAATCGGGGGTTTTTTATTGGGGTGAATGAATGAAAAGGACTCATAATGAATACCGTTTACTGCCTTTTTATCAATGTTACTGTCCGCTTTTCATTTCCCTGTAACACTTCTAGAATATATGTACCTCCATGATAGCCAGATCCGATTTCAATTGAACTATGGGGAGGGATATTGTTCTTCGATTCTACTATTTTTCCGTTTACGTCGACAGCCCTGATGGATATTCTCTCATTGCTTTTTCCTGAAAATTGTATCCTAAAATAATTGGACGAAGGATTCGGAACCACCCTGGCTGTCAACACAGTTTGTTCAATGTCTGATACAACATTATTTAATCCATGATCATCTTCATTGTGTTCATCTCGCGAAGCGAAATGATTTTTTTTATGTACAATAGTTACACGTGTAATACAGGTTGAAATATTATTGTTTTGATCTGTTGCCTTCCAAGTAATAATGGTCGTTCCGATTTTCAAATGTTCTTTTTCAAGTGATGTATTCTTCGGACTGCAACCCAATACCGTTGCCCCGTTTAGACTATACACCAATGAAGGCCTTCTGCAATTATCGGATGCATATGCATCAAATTCATGTCCTTGAATTTGATATACTGCAGACCGTACAATCCTCGTGGCATCTGGCTTGCATCTGATTATTGGCGGTTGATTGTCGACAACTCGTACAACCAATTCTTTTTTATTTGTTCCACATTCATTCGTTGCAATTACATGCACAAGTGTTGAGCCAACTTCAAAAACATATGGACTAGTAATAACTTTTCTTCCAATGGTATACGTCACAACAGGATCAGGATTGCCAACTACAGATACGCCCGATGGAAGAGACACCAATGCACCACATTCATTGGATGTATTGCTGACATTGATATCGGAAACTTTCAAAACTGGTTTCTCATGCACTACCACATCTACCGGATCAGAAGTGGCAAAGCATCCTGCTGCATCTGTAACGCTTACAGTATATGTTCCTGGAATGGTTGCCACAATGGATAAACTTGTTGCGCCTGTTGACCACAAATATGTAGAACCGGGATTGTATTCCCACAAATCATTGTCGTATACACCATTGAATTCATCCCCGGTTCCAATATATCCTTTACCCCCAATGCTGAAACCAAATGCAAAATCGCGTGCGTTCCCTCCGAAATCAAGTTTTTGTGTCCATACATCCGTTGCAGGATTATACTCCCAAAAATCCTTTTTCAATGAGTAATCATACCCTGTACCCAAATATCCCTTGTTGCCAATACTGAAACTCACTGCTCTGATGCGTGCTGTACCTCCAAAATCAGCTTTTTTAGTCCATGTATTTGTTGATGGATCATAGGCCCATAGATCTTTTTCAAAATCTCCGCCACTTCCTGTTCCTGCCCTTCCTGTAGTTATATAACCTTTATTTGCAATACTGAATCCAGTGGCCGCCCATCTCATACCGCCACCAAAATTTGCTTTCTGCGTCCATGTATCCAAAGCAGGGTCGTACTCCCAAAAATCGCTAACAACCGGCGTTGCATTCGTCACGCCTGTACCAATATATCCCTTGTTACCAATGCTGAACGCTGCTGCATGTCTTCTGGCAATACCTGCAAAATTTGCTTTTTGTGTCCATGCATTTGTAGCAGGGTCATATTCCCAGAAATCATTTTTGTAGTTGAAATCATATTCGACTCCTGTTCCCACATACCCTTTATTCCCTATACTGAAACCTACGGCCCAAACACGGTTAGTAACAAAATCAGCTTTTTGTGTCCATGCATTGGTAACAGGATTGTATTCCCAAAAATCCTTTCTGTTTCCACTGACATCTGCGCCCGTTCCCATGTATCCTTTATTTCCGATACTGAAGGCAGTTGTACCAAAACGTTTGGTTCCAGCAAAATTGGCTTTTTGAGTCCATGTGTTGATACCATTATTCGCAGAGAGTTTTACGCTGTCGCCTGCACAAAAGGTGGTTGGACCACCAGGTGTAATGGTAGCGATACAATTTTGCGCAATGGCATGATGCATTCCTAACAATAACATCATGCTTAACAAGGTTGTTTTCATAAGTTGATTTTTATGTGTAAAGAATCCAATTCACTTTTTGAAATGGTTGGGGGCATGATGTTTTGTCGAAGTTTTTGTACCACTAATATGGCCACCTTTTCAGCGTCGGTCTTTGTTGGAAATCCTTTGTTTCCTGAGATGGCAGGTACAGACAATTGATGTATGAATATGCGGTTGTTCTGAAATATATCATATCCAAATGTCTGCTCTTGAGCTTCGATGATTCTGTATGAATAGGAAATGACTGGTTGTTTTTTTTCATGCAATGAAGGGTGCATCAATGATTGAAACACAAATAACAGGTGAAATAGAATAATATTTGAATATTTAATCATGTAAATTTTTTCATTGATTAAGTGGCAGTGAAAATACAAGTTGAACAATGCCAACGTGAATGATGAAAATGTATAACATCAATGACAGATATCAACTGAAGCACATCTTGTAATTTTTTACAGATAGTAAGTGACAACTAAATTGTATAGTTTTATTTTTTCATACTATTATTTACATGTATGTATCTTGGTCAGATTGTATATATTAATAAAACGATTTCTTCCTCAGAATGATAGAATTCAATCAATTAATGTCAAAACCTCAAAAATCAGGACTTGGTTTTAAAGAAGAATATAAAAATCCATTTTTTTCCAGAAATTAGTTGCATTTAAATTCTAACCAGTTACCAGATAGATTTAATATTCTTTAACTTGTAAAAGACTTGGATCAATCCAGATATACAGTAACCATTTGTAATTATTGCCATGAAAAAAAATTTATTTATCAATGTCATTTTAGCGCTGACTTTCATATGCATCTCTGCGACAATTGCACATAAAACCCTGAGATCTGCTTTCAAAAAGGATTTCCTGATTGGTGCAGCCATCAATGCTTCACAGATTGAAGAGAAAAATGATGCTGAAGCAACACTTCTCAGAGAACAATTCAGTGCCATCACTCCTGAAAACATCATGAAAGCAGAAGTCATCCATCCAGGATGGGACCGCTACAATTTCACTCTTGCGGATAAGATTATCGCATTGGGAGAAAAAAATCACATGGTTGTCAATGGTCATACATTGATCTGGCATAGTCAATTGCCACTTTTTGCACGTCAGATTCAACAAGCTGATTCTTTCAGAACTTACTTTACAGAACATATCAATACAATTGCATCAAGGTATAAAGGGAAAATTTATTCCTGGGATGTAGTCAATGAAGCCCTGAATGAAGATGGAACCATGAGAAAGTCTGTATTTCTTGAAAAGCTTGGAAACGATTTTGTTACAGAAGCATTCCGGCTCGCTGAGAAAGCATCTCCTGGAACTGAATTGTATTACAATGATTATAACAATGAGCAGCCTAAAAAGAGAGAAGGTTGCATCAACCTGATTAAAAAAATTCAAGATGCTGGTGTAAGAATTGATGGCGTAGGAATTCAGGGTCATTGGCAGAAAGGAAAAGTGCCATTGAAAGAAATTGAAGAAAGCATTTTGGCATATCATGCATTGGGGTTGAAAGTAATGATCACTGAATTGGATATTGAAATGTTACCCAGAAATTTTGATGGTGCTGATGTAGCAAACCGCCAGGCATCCAATCCAGCCCTGAATCCTTATGCAGCAGGAATACCAGATCAACTATTACAAGATCAAGCAACAGATTATGCAAATCTTTTCAAACTCTTTTTAAAGCACCGCGACAAAATCACAAGAGTTACTTTTTGGGGAATGCATGACGGACAAAGTTGGCTCAACGGTTGGCCTATTCGCGGAAGAACAAATTACCCGCTTCTATTTGATCGTGCATTTTCACCAAAACCAGCTTTCCACGCCATCATGGCCTTGAAATAAAATTTTATCTGGAACAAAGTATTAATTCTATTACATTTTTTTGGTTGGATCATCTGAATAAGACTATCCATGTATAGATAATTAATTAGAGTGCTTTGGTAATATTTATTTCCTTAGCAGGCTGATATAACCAAGGTACATACTCCACCTGAACATTGCTCCTTTCCAGGCCAAAAGCTTTGATATCACTCAACCCCAATTGCTTAAGGAAAAAGTATGTATTGAAAACAATATCATCCAAGACCACAAATTCATTTTCAATGGATAAAAATCGTTCAATGATAATGAATTTGAATTCTGGTTCATTGTGATATTTCAAACTTAAATCAGACATCCTGTCTGCATTCAATTCACCATGTTTCAGCATTTCATGAAACACCTTTTTAAAATACAATTCCGTTCTTAAATGGACCCTGAAACCAATATTCAATATGATTTTATATGCCTTTTGATCAACTAGCGTATGTGTTTCATAATTCATGGTATACGGCTCATCTGTGCGATTGACATGTAAAAACCAATATACATCTGCACGCTTGGGTATTTTTGAAAACAAGGACAAAATGATTTTTTCTTCTATCTGATGACTGCTTTTCGCCTTCGTGAGATATACCAAATGGGTTGCCGTTTTAGGTATGGTTTCATCATTGCTCAATTGAATCAGTTTATCCAATTGCTTCGACAAATCAAGGAATTTTACCAACCCAATGATTTTCATTTTTGCATAAAACCAGATATACATAACGAAGAAAAGACTAAGTGTAAATAAGAGGAACTCCCATCTTTCTAATAATTTGGGGATATTGACAAGAAAAAAAGATGTTTCAAGCAAGAGGAAAAATCCTATGACCAATGCAACTTTAATTCTATTCCATTTTAATTTAAAAATCAGATAATAGTTCAGGAGAATGGTTGTCATCAACATAGCAACTGTAATGGAAAATCCATATACCGATTCCATGTTCTCAGAGGATTTAAAATACAAGACCATTCCAATACAACCGATCCACAATAAGGTATTTAAGCTGGGTATGTAAATCTGACCTTTAATATCACTGGGTTGTCTAACCCTTACCCTTGGCCAAAAGTTTAGGTTCATGGCCTCATTGATCAAGGTAAAAGATCCACTGATCAATGCCTGAGATGCAATGATAGCAGCAGCTGTAGCGATCAGAATACCTATAGGCAGAAACCATAATGGCATCATACTGAAAAATGGAACATGTCCGTTTAAAAATGTTGAACCATTGTTCAAAAGATATGCAGCTTGCCCGAAATAATTTACAACCAAACAAATTTTTACAAAAACCCATGATGCGCGAATATTTTTAATTCCGCAGTGACCGAGATCGCTATAGAGTGCTTCTGCTCCTGTTGTACATAAAAATACGCCACCCAAAATAAGCCAACCATGTTCATATTGAAACAAGAGTCTGAAAGCATAGATCGGATTGATTGCTTTCATTACCCACGGATATTGAATCAATTCTCTCAACCCTAGAATCAATATCATCAAAAACCATATCAACATCATGGGGCCAAACATTTTTCCTATAACAGTAGTACCAAAACGTTGTAAATAAAATACAGTTGAGATGATTGCAATGATTATTAAGACGGTAGTGAACATGCCTGGCTGAAAATATTGACCTATCCCTTTGATTTGATGCAATCCCTCAACAGCAGAGGATATGGAAATCGGAGGTGTTAAAATTCCATCATCCAGCAGTGTTACTGCACCAATAATGGTAACAAGAACAAGCCGTTTTGAATATTTTCTTACCAGGGCAAACAAAGAGAATACACCACCCTCGCCATGATTGTCTGCAGAGAGTGTTAATACAACATATTTAATTGTTGTCAGAATAGTAAGTATCCAGAAAACAAGGGATGCTGCACCTAAAACAAGCGTTTCAGTGATTGCTCGGTTTCCAATAATGGCATCCATCACATACATAGGCGATGTGCCAATATCCCCGTAAATAATTCCTAATGTGATGACAACCCCACCTAATGTTAGCTTACTGAAATAGTTCTTAGACATAAGAAGTCAAAAATAATCAAGAATCCTTCTTTATACCAACCAAATCAGTCCTATTTTTTGATGATAGGATTATTTTCTATGTAAATACAATGATGACTGCACTCAAAAAAGATGCTTTTTTTTGATCTTTTAATTCTATTGCAATGTTTTTTTCTCATAAAAACATTCCTATCTCAACAACATTTAAGGAGAAAAATATCCTTTGACTTTGTTGTTTTTCACCTTTTTCCATTTTCTAAAGTATCCAACTTTGAAAAATGAAAAGAAAATTATTAAGCCCTCTCGCCGACCCCATTTTCAAAAGAATTTTCGGGGAAGAAAAAGACATCATGATCTCACTAATCAATGCATTTATAGAACTTGAAGATCCAGTGGTGGAGATTGAATATATGCAAACAGAATTGGTTCCTGAACATTATTATGAAAAGAACACCATTGTAGATGTGCGATGTAAAGATTCGAAAAATAGACATTTCATTGTTGAGATGCAAATTTCAATGCATAAGGCATTTGTGAAAAGGGTTTTGTTAAATGCATGCAAGGTATATAGCAGACAAATTCCTCAGGGATCTGCTTATGAAAATCTACAACCAGTTCATGCTTTATGTATTCTAAACACTGTAATTGAAGATGATCTTCCTGGTTTTGTGCAAACCTATAATATTTCAAAAATCAATGACCCTTCAGATCAAATGGACGGGATACATCTTCATTTTGTAGAGTTGCCAAAATTTATAAAATTCAGTACATTTGATTTGAAAAATCCACTGCAAGCGTGGATGAAATTTTTTGCTGAACCAGAATACTTTTCAACCATGCCAACAAAACACTACGAAACTTTTGAAGAGCTAAAGAAAGCCATTGAAATGCTTGATGAATCTAACTTTACGGAGGCACAATTGTACGCATACGATAAGTACATAGATAATATTCGCCTTCAAAAAAGTATTGAGGCGTATCAAAAGGAAACAGGACATGCAGAGGGAAAAGCAAAAGGTCTTGCTGAAGGTCTTGCTGAAGGTCTCACTGAGGGAAAGGCAAAAGGTCTTGCTGAAGGACTCACTGAGGGAAAGGCAAAAGGTCTTGCTGAGGGAAAAGTACAGGGAAAATCAGAAGGCATCCAGATTACACTTTCTATAATCAATGAGCTTAGAAATGGCATACTTACACATACTCAGATTGCTGAAAAATTCGAAGTGACAGAAGAAGTTGTCATCAACATCTCACAGGAATTATTCAAATAAAACATTCACAATATTTCATAGCACTCTTACAATACTCTGTATTTAAATGTTTGTCCACCGATAGATGCTTCATACATCAACCCACCTTTGGTTTGTGAAAATATCATCACACCATCTACGTATTTTGCATTTCCGGCTGCACCTTCCGTTACTGCAACTGCCGACGCCTGGGCAGACAGTTCAATGTTGTTTTCCTTGAATCTGTTCAAATCCTTTTCATTTTCGAAAAAGATAACTTCTCTATATGATTGCCCACCGGCCTGAAATCCAACAGTTATTTGTGTAAGGGTGGCAGTACCAATCAGTTTACCCCGTTGATACACAACACCTTTGCCAGATGCACCTCCTACACCCAATCCACCTTTTCCAACATTGGGAAATATCACATAAGCGTATGCATTGTTAAAGAGATTGCTCATCAGCTTATCTGATTTTATGAATTCGCTCTTGGCTTGTTTGCTGTCGTCTATGATTCTTTTGTTTTTATTTGCCTGTGAAAAAACAGTTGAACTTACCAATAAAAATGTAATCATAAGTGCGAAACTGTTTATTAAAACATTACTCGTATTTTTCATAACAATAGTATTTTATATTTGAGAAATTGATTCATAAAGAAAGTTGTTCAAAGCTATTCTATACATGCGCACTATACATTGATGATGATCAAATCAATGTATGATGCATTTCAGTTGTTAACTGTTATTCTTTGTTGTATAACTATTTAGAAGAAGAATATATTTTACAATCCAAAAGAAAGCCTTTGTAAGGGATTCATTTACAAGGTATTTTTTCTACATTGTTGAGGAATTCATGTCTATACAGAGATTTCAAATAATTGTCGCAATAATTACATCAAAAAAACATCCAACTTCTTTTTACTTTTCAACGATTTTTATGCTTAAACAATTCTTGGTCCTCATTTTATTTGTATCGGGTACTGTTGTTGCCCAGGAAAGAATTTCTACCACCATAAACAGCAACTGGCTTTTTTATAAAGGAGATACGACCAAAAAGACGAAAGACGAAAAATGGGCAACGGTCTCCATCCCCCATACATGGAATGCACTTGATGTGAACGATGAAGAATCCGGATATTACAGAGGTGAGGGTTGGTATAAAACAACAATCTATGTTCCATCCAATTGGAAAGAAAAAGATATCTATCTGTTTTTCGAAGGAGTAGGTCAGGTTGCAGATATTTATATCAACGGAACCAAAGTAGGTACACATCGTGGAAGTTACAATGCATTTAGTTTCCCTGTGAGTCAATATCTCACATTCTCACCGGATAAAAATACTCCAAATGAACTCGTGGTGAGGGTTGACAATATCCATAACGAAAATATTCCGCCTTTATCTGGTGATTTTACATTTTTCGGAGGAATATACAGGGATGTTTACCTGAAGGCAATCAACAAAATTCATTTTGATGCTGATAACTATGCATCATCGGGTGTATTTATCACCACTCCTTCTGTTAATCAAGATAATGCAGCAGTTCAAATCAAGGGGGCATTTGTAAACAATGGACAAAACAATAAAAAAATTATTGTGAGTCAACAAATCTACGATGCCAGTGGTAAGCTAATGAATGAACAAAAAAAACAATTTAACATACATGCCGGGGAGAAATTAGATTTTGCGCAGGAATTCAAAAACATCAAAGGACATCATCTGTGGT
>CANFHO010000011.1 GCA_947447005.1 Chitinophagaceae bacterium | reverse complement strand
TGATAGGCTTGATTTAAGTGCACCAAATGGACGTTCAGAGATATATAATAATATTTGTTCTACAACTGGATTTTTGTATCACGATGTCTTTGGCGGAAACAGTCCAATGAAGGTTAACGCAGATTGGCAAACAATAGTTAAATAATGACTATGAAAAAAGTAAAACTTTGTTTTATGCTATCATTTTTATTTTCCTGTAATCATATTGAAACAGGTAATAGTCTAAGTAAATCTGATATTGATTATATTAAAAGTTTAAATCTGCTTGATACCGATGAAAAAATTTATAAATACTATTCTGAGTTTAAAAAGAAAAAAGCTGGGAATTTTTTTACAAACAAAAGAATAGCGAAGTATTGGATTGATGAAAGGGATAAAGAAAAAAATCAATTGGCATTTGCTCTTTATAAAGATATTAAATCAATAGATACAGTATACAATGCAGGAACAACTTATAGCCCTTATATGCTTGTGACAAAATTTGATAGCACAGCTTTTAAGGTTAGTGTTAATGGAGAAAAAGAAGAAATTAAATCTTTTTTCGAGGATGCTTTAAATACATGGCAACAACATAAAAAGTAAATGCTTATAGAAATTGCTACACAACAAAGCCACCTGTTTGGCTGGATGGCCCGGGCAAGTACTTTGGTTTTGATCTTGGGTACGACAAACAGGGTATTTACAAATTTTTCTAAAATCTACATTAATTCAATTTTTGGGGTCTAATAAATGAATAGTGGAAATTTTCATTTAAATTCAATTTAATTAGTTTCGAATTATGCTAACGAATAACATCAATACTCACAAGTCCGCAGGTATGCGATATCTGATTTTAGTTTTTATATTTTTATTAGGATGCAGATCAGAAGGTAAAATCAATATTAGTGATGTAACCCGAGACACATCTATAACAATAATTACAAAAAGAAAAGATGCTCCTGTAATGTTGAATTTACATATAAAGGGATATACAGATAGTTCTTTTACTTTGAATAAATATTTTCATTTCCCTGGGGGCAACATTGATACTACTGTTCAACAAGATTGGTATAATCTTCAAATACAAATAGATTATAAAGCAAACAACATTAAAAAAGGACAATTGACGATACATTACGAACTATAATGCTCCTATGATATAATCTTTGAATCTGTAAGGCCCCTATTTTTAAATAAAGTAGCAGCTATAGAACAATTTCTGAACTAATCTTCATTTCTAAAACACTCCACTTTTCCACCCTTCCACTCTTCCACCATTATTGAATCCCTCCTGCAACGCGCTTCATCTCTGCTTGGATCTGTTCATTGCATAAGTTATTGATACTGCCCTCATGGGTGTGGTGTAAGGGTTTGGTGAAATCAAAATCAAAAGTGCCCTTGTCGATTTGATTGCCTATTTCTGCATAGGCATCCCTGAAGGTAACGCCTTTGTTGACAAGCTCGTTCACGGCTTCTACGCTGAACAGGTATTTGTATTTTTCGTCTTTTAAGATGTTCTCTTTCACCGACATCGCTCGCAACATCACCTGCATGATTTCTATGCATGCCCTGAGGTCATTGATGGCCGGGAATAATATCTCTTTCGTCAATTGCATATCGCGGTGATATCCGGAAGGGAGATTGTTGATCAATAAGGTCAACTCATTTGGCGTGGATTGAATGCGACTGCACTTGGCACGGATCAATTCAAATACATCCGGATTTTTCTTGTGTGGCATGATGCTGCTTCCTGTTGTCAACTCATCTGGAAACGAAATGAATCCGAAATTCTGGTTGATGTACAAACAACAATCCATGGAGAGCCTGCCCAAGGTGGCAGCCACAGAGGAAATGGCCATGGCAACTAGTTTCTCGGTTTTACCGCGACTCATCTGTGCATACACAGCATTGTAGTTGAGTGTTTTGAAGTTCAACAATGACGTTGTTCTGGTTCTGTTCAAAGGGAACGAAGAACCATATCCCGCGCCACTTCCCAGCGGATTCTTGTTGGCTACATTCCAGGCAGCAACGAGAAATTCCATATCATCCACGAGACTTTCTGCATACGCACCCAGCCACAAACCTATGGAAGATGGCATGGCAATTTGCAGATGCGTATATCCGGGAATTAGTGTTTGCTTGTGTTGTTCGCTTTTTGAAATCAGCAAGTCGAATAACTGAAGAATTTCATCTTTCAGTTCATGAATCGTTGCACGGAGGTATAGTTTAACATCCACTGCCACCTGATCATTCCTGCTTCTTCCACTGTGGATCATTTTACCGGTGTTGCCAATTCGTTCAGTGAGCATGAACTCCACCTGGGAATGAATATCTTCTGCACCTTCATCGATTTTGAATGATCCGGCTTCAATTTCTGCCAGAATGTTTTTCAATTCCGCAACAGCTTTCGCAGATTCTTCCGCAGACATCATACCGTTTTCGCCCAGCATGGTTACATGTGCGATGGATCCCATCACATCATACTTTGCCATGAGCAGATCAAAGTTGCGGTCGTTGCCAACGGTGAATTTTTCAATCTGCTCAGCGGTGGATGTCTTTTCCTTGCTCCAGAGTTTCATAGAATGCTTTTTATAAAATTAGTTTGTCTGTATGATTTCTGCACTTGTTTTGATGAGTTGAATATATCCATCAATACCATTCCTGATTTCATCCAGGAGGATGTATTCATCGGCAGTGTGACTTCTTGCTGAATCGCCAGGACCGATCTTCAATGCAGGAAAATGCATCAATGCCTTGTCGGATGTGGTTGGTGAGCCATAATACGGTCTTCCCAATGTCAATCCTGCTTTCACAATCGGATGATCCATCGGAATCATCGTGGAACGCATGCGGAAGCTACGAGGCGTTAACACACTTTGTACTTTTGTTTGCATGTCTGCGATGATTTCTTCAAAGCTATAGAACTCATTCACACGAATATCGATCACAAATTTGCAGGATGAAGGAACCACATTGTGAGCTTTATTCTCAGTTTCAATCACCGTTACAGTTGCTTTCGTAGCACCTGTCAATTCAGATTGTTTTTCGAATGAAATCTTTTTGATCTCCTGTATATCATTCAAGGCAATATCAATGGCATTGATGCCTTCGTTGCGGGCTGCGTGACCAGCCTTGCCAGTTGCGACTGCATCCAGCACCATCAATCCTCGCTCTGCCACTGCCATTTCCATCTTGGTAGGTTCTCCAACAAGTCCTCCTGTAATTGTACTTCCTCTCAGGTTGCTGATGAAGGATTCATCTTTCAATAAAAGTTCAATGCCGTTTTTGCCGGAGATTTCCTCTTCTGCTGTTGCCGTGAGTACAAGATTGAAGGGAAGGTAAGTAGCATCATGGAAATACAGAAACGTAGCTATCAATGAAACCAAGGGTCCACCTGCATCATTGCTGCCGAGTCCGATGAGTTTATCATCTATAAGCGTTGCCTTGAAAGGATCTACGGTATAGCCTGCAGCAGGTTTAACGGTATCGTGGTGTGAGTTGAAGAGGTATGTTTGTTTGGATGGATCGAAGTGAAGGTTGAATGCATAGATATTGTTCATCAACCTATGCGTCTGTATATTTCTGGTTTGTAAAAATTGTTCGATCAGGTCTGCCACCTCTTTTTCTTCCCTGCTGAAGGAAGGGATCTCAATCATGTGTTTGAGTAATTCGATGGCATCTTGTTTATATGTATCTGCGTTTTTCATGTTCTATGTATTGTCAAGAAATGGCTGTTCCGGATTGACCACCCACCAATTCATGGAGTGCACCTGCATCACCGATGATCACTTTTTTCACACCCGCTCGGATGGCTTCAAAAGCGTTGTCTAGCTTGGGTATCATGCCTGCAAAGATGGCTTGTTCATTTTTCAATTGTTCATATGCAGCAGCATCAATGATGGGGATGAAACTGTTCTCATCGTTGATGTCGCGCAGTACTCCTTTCTTTTCAAATGAATAGATGAGGATTGTTTCAATATGTTTACTCATTGCTTTCGCAATTTCTTGTGCAATGGTATCTGCATTGGTGTTGAGGAGTTGTCCCTGATCATCTTGCGTGATCGGTGCAACCACCACATTCAGGTGTTGGTTGATCAATGAAAGCAGGAAGGATTCATTGATGCCGTCTACATCGCCTACATAGCCGAAGTCGATGGTAGGATGATTGCGTTTATGCGCCTTGATGGTATGCGCATCAGCACCGGTAATGCCAATGGATGGAGTTCCCAACGCATTGAGTGTAGCAACAATGTTTTTGTTGATATACCCGGCATAGACCATCGTTACGATCTTCAGTGTTTCTGCATCGGTGATTCTTCTGCCATCTACCATCTGTTGTGGTATGTTCAGATCAGCGGCCAGTTTGGTGGCCAGCTTCCCTCCACCATGCACCAGTATTTTTTTTCCTTTCAGGGAAGAAAATGAATGCAGGAATGCACGAAGTTTTTCATCATTGTCGATGATGTTGCCGCCTACCTTGATGATGTATAGTGCTTCGCTCATGTTGTTATTCTATGAAGTTAACAATTCACTGATCACTGCTTGTGCTGCCCACACCCTGTTGGAGGCTTCACGTGTAACCAATGAGTTTGGTCCGTCGAGGATTTCATCAGACAGTTCAATATTTCTGCGTACCGGCAAGCAATGCATCACTTTTGCATTGTTGGTCCCTTTCAATTTTTCATTGGTGAGCATCCATGAAGTATCTGTACATTTCACTTGGCCATACTCTTCATAACTGCTCCAATTTTTCACATAAATAAAATCTGCATCTTTCAATGCCTCATCTTGGTTATGTGTGATGGTTGCTCCATTCGTGAATTGCTCATCCAGTTCATATCCTTCGGGGTGCGTGATCACAAAATCTGCAGCGCCCCATTTGTTCACCCATTGTGCGAAGCTGTTTGAAACGCACTGTGGAAGCGCTTTTACGTGTGGTGCCCAAGTAAGTACCACTTTGGGTTTTCTGTTTTCAATGCCCTGCTCTTTCATCGATTCTGTTATCGTGATCAGGTCTGTGAAACTTTGCAAGGGATGCAGGGTGGCACTTTCCAGACTCAATACTGGAATGCCTGCGTATTTTATAAATTGGTTGATGACAAACTCGCTGTAATCTTCATCCCTGTTTTTCAAGGACGGGAATGTTCTGATGGCGAGGATATCAAAATAATTTCCCATGATTGGTGCTGCATCTTTCACATGTTCAACACTGGTTCCATTCATGATGGCACCATCTTCAAATTCCATCGCCCAACCTTCATTTCCCACATTAAAGATCACTGTTTCCATGCCCAGCTGTTGGGCTGCCACTTGCGTACTTAAACGGGTGCGCATGCTTGGGTTGAGAAAAAGGCAACCTATGCGTTTGTGTTTGCCCAGGGTTTCATCTTTCCAGGGATTTGCCTTGTACTCCAGTGCTTTGTTGATGAGTGTCGGGACATCCGGGACATCGTTGGCTGAAATGAAATGCTTCATGATTGCTTTAGGGTTGATATTGAGCGATCGTTGTTTTGAGTATGTTGATGAATGTTTTTGCATCTTCCATGGTAAGTGCCAGCGAAGGAAGCAAACGGATCACATTCGGTTTTGCTTCACCGGTGAATACTTTGTGTTTGAAGAGCAGATCTTTTTTCAGGTTCTTGTGCGATTCCGGCACATCGAATCCGATCATCAATCCATATCCTCTTACACCACTGAGTTCAGGAATGGCACGAAGTTCTTCCATCAGGTATGCGCCAACCTTTTCAGCATTTAACATCAGGTTTTCTTTTTCGATCACTTCCAACACTGCCAACGCAGCTGCACATGCGAGGTGATTGCCTCCAAAGGTGGTACCCAGCATGGAGTGCTTTGCTTTGAATTTTGGAGAAATGATGATGCCTCCAATCGGAAAGCCATTGCCCATGCCTTTGGCCATGGAATAAATATCTGCATTCACGCCAGCGTGGTCGTGACTAAAAAATTTACCTGATCTGCCATAGCCGCACTGCACGCTATCTGCAATATAAACCGCTCCATGTGCATCGCACAGTGATCTGATTTGCCTGAGGAACTCTGAAGCCGCTACATTGATGCCCCCTACGCCTTGAATACCTTCTATGATAACTGCTGCGATCTCGTTGCCTTGAGCCTTAAAAGAGGCTTCCAGCGCGTCTGCATCGTTGAATGGAAGGAAGATGATATTGTCTGTTTCATTCACCGGAGCAACAATCGATGGATTGTCGGTTGCCGCCACTGCCAGGGAGGTTCTTCCGTGGAAAGCTTTCTTGAAGGCAACGATTTTTTTTCTTCCCGTATGAAATGATGCAAGTTTTAATGCATTCTCGTTGGCTTCCGCACCTGAGTTGCAGAGAAAAAGATCGTACTCAGTTTTCCCGGATACTTCACCCAATTTTGCTGCCAATTCATTTTGCAGTGGAATCTTGATCGAGTTTGAATAGAATGCGATTTGCTCTAGTTGATCTTCAATGCGCTTCACCCAATGCGGATGTGTGTGTCCGATGCTGATAACAGCATGACCACCATAGAGGTCCATGTATTCAGTTCCTTGATCATCCCATACCCTTGTTCCGAGGGCCTTTGTGATGGTAATATCATTTAATGGGTATACGTCGAATAGTTTCATTACTTGTAGAGTTCGTTTGCGATGTTAGAAGAAAGTTTGATGCCTTTAATCATGGCAGAGCTGAGGCCCTGGTATTCCATTTCGTTGAAACCCGCGATGGTACAGCCTTTTGGAGATGTAACCTTATCGATCTCTTGTTCTGGATGGCTCTTGTTTTCAGTGAGCAGTTTGGCTGCGCCCAATGCAGTTTGTGAGGCAATTTTCAATGCGTCGCCTGCATGGAATCCAATCTCTACACCTCCTTGTGATGCTGCACGAATGACACGTAGAAAGAATGCAATACCACAAGCGCACAATGCGGTGGCGGCATTCATCATATTCTCTTCAATGATGATGCTTTGTCCCATGGTATTGAACAATGCCTGCGTCATGTTGATATCCTTTTGTGTGGCATTGGAAGAAGAGAGGCATGTCATGCTCTCGCTGACTTTCATGGCCGTGTTGGGCATGGCTCGTATGATGCGGGTTTGATCGCCCAATGCTTTGCTGAATACACTTGTGTGTGCACCTGTTACCACAGACACGAGCAATTGTTTTTTTACATTGATAACGGGTGCGAGTTCTGCAAGCACGTCATTCAATTGTTGTGGCAGTACGCAGATGAAAATGGTATCTGCATCTTTGATGGCTGCTGTATTTGATGTATTGGTCTTGAATCCTTTTTTCTGGTATTCTGCCAATGATTTGGCATTCCGCTTGGTCAGTGTAATATCTTGTTTTTTGCATGTACCGCTTTGCACGAGTCCTTCTGCGAGTGCCATGCCAATATTTCCTGCGCCTAAAATGGTTGCTTTCATAGATTGAATTTTAAAACGCGATTGTTTTCAAATGAAGTCCGGCTGTTTCTTCCAATCCAAACATGAGATTCATATTTTGTACCGCTTGTCCGCTTGCACCTTTCAACAGGTTATCAATCGCAGAATGCACCACCAACATGTTGTCGTTTTTTTCCAGGCTGATGACGCATTTATTTGAATTGAGCACCTGTTTCAAGAACACCTGATCTTTGGTGAAGATGGTGAAAGGCTGACCTTGATAAAAATCAGTGTAGAGTTGTTTCAGATCATCTAATGATACATCACATTTCACTGTAGAGGAAACAAAAATACCTCTGGCGAAGTCGCCTCTCCATGGAACAAAGTTGACATGCTTTTCACTGGCATGCACTTGATTCAGTGATTGAAGAATCTCTGCGAGGTGTTGGTGTGTCAGTGTTTTATACGCTTGTATATTGTTCGTTCTCCAACTGAAGTGGCTTGTTGCGGATAATGATTGCCCTGCCCCTGTGGAACCGGTAATGCCCGTCGTGTATGCATCTTGCAATAATCCTGCTTGAGCAAGCGGAAGCAATCCAAGTTGAATCGCTGTAGCAAAACATCCCGGGTTGGCGATGTTTTGTGCAGTCTTGATTTTTTCCTTGTTGATTTCAGGAAGACCGTATACAAAGTCTCTTCCTGCAAACTGTGCATCTTTTTGCAGTCTGAAATCATTGGCCAGATCAATGATCTTAATCTTTTGGTCAATCTTGTTTTCAGCAAGGAATTTGGTGGATTCTCCATGCCCCAGGCAAAGGAACATCACATCAATGTTTTCATCCATGTCACTTGCAAACAAGAGATCCGTTTCGCCAATCAGGTCTTGATGAACCTTGTGCAGAGGGTTGCCTGCATTGCTTTTGCTGTGAACATAAGCAATCTGTGCATTTGGATGATTGAGCAGTAAACGTATCAGTTCACCACCTGTATATCCTGCTCCACCGATGATACCAATGCGTAGTTTACTGCTCATAAGAATTTGTTTTAATCTTTGTTGTTCTCTTGTTGTACTGCGTTCCAGATGATGGTTTGGTTTCCGAAGATCTTGCTGAATCCACGAACATCTTCACCGGTGAAACCTGAATTCATTTCTCCGTATTTACCGAATTTGCTGTTCATCAGATCGAAGTTGGATTCGATGCCAATGATCTGGAATCGATATGGCAAGAGGCTTACGAATACTTTACCGGTTACATTTTGTTGGGAGTGTTCCAAATAAGCTTCTATGTCGCGCATCACCGGATCCAGGATTTGTCCTTCATGCAACCAGTTTCCGTAGAATTGGGAGAGGGTGTCTTTCCATTGCAGTTGCCATTTGGTCAATACATGTTTTTCCAATGCATGGTGTGCTTTGAGGATCACCATAGGTGCTGCTGCTTCAAAGCCAACGCGACCTTTAATCCCGATGATGGTGTCGCCCACATGGATATCTCTTCCAATTCCGAAAGGTCCGGCAAGGGTTTGTAAATATTGTATAGCTTCTGAAGGGTGTGAAAATTGTTTGTCGTTCACTCCAACGAGTTCACCTTTTACAAAGTTCAATTCAACTTCTTCTGCAGCAGATTTTGTCATTTGGGTAGGCCATGCAGATTCTGGCAACATGCCTTTAGACGACAATGTTTCCTTTCCGCCCACGCTGGTGCCCCAGAGCCCTTTGTTGATGGAGTACATGGCCTTTTCAGCATTCATGTCAACCCCTTTTTCCTGGAGGTATTTGATTTCGGCTTCGCGGCTCAATTTCAGGTCACGGATCGGGGTGATGATTTCCACACCTGGGATCATGATATGGAATACCATGTCAAACCTCACCTGGTCATTGCCTGCACCAGTGCTTCCATGGGCTACGGCATCTGCACCGAGTTTTTGCACATGCTCTGCAATATGAATCGCCTGGCTCAAACGTTCTGCGCTTACGCTCAATGGGTAGGTATTGTTTTTCAATACGTTTCCGTACACGAGGTAACGGATGATGCGGTCGTAGTATGTTTTAACTGCATTAACTGTAGTATGCGATTTTACACCCAGGTTTTTAGCGTGTTGTTCGATCTTCTGAAGTTCCTCATCGCTGAATCCACCTGTGTTTACGATGATGCTATGCACTTCATACCCGTTGTCTTCCGACAGGTATTTTACACAAAAGGTAGTATCCAATCCACCGCTGAATCCGAGAACTATTTTCTTTGACATCGTATATTAATCTTTAGGTGTTATGATGATGTTGAATATGAATGTTTCGCTTTTATTTCTCTTTTTTCATGAAGGCTTTGAGCAGTTTCCATTCTTTGAATCGGAAAAGACGCTCAAAGCTTTTTGAATTTTCATCAAAATATTGTTTTGTTTCTGCTGGCTCGTAATGATCTTTTGGGTCATAAAGCATGGCAGTACACATGCAATTTTTTCTTTCCTTGCTCATGAGGATTTCATAATTGATGCAGCTTCTGCATCCGGCCCAGAAAGCCTCGTCTTGTGTTAGTTCAGAATAGGTTACCGGTTCATATCCCAATTCAGAGTTGATTTTCATCACAGCCAATCCGGTAGTCAATCCAAATATTTTGGCATTTGGATATTTCTTTTTACTCAGTTCAAAGATTTTCTTTTTGATCATGCGTGCCAATCCGCTTTTTCGGATGGTGGGGCGAACGATCAAACCTGAGTTGGCAACATATTCGCCATGGCTCCATGTTTCAATGTAACAGAAGCCAGCCCATTCGCCCTGTTTGGTTACCGCAATGACTGCTTTTCCTTCACTCATTTTCATTCGCACATATTCAGGACTTCTTTTAGCAATACCTGTGCCCCTGGCTTTGGCTGATTCTTCCATTTCAAGACAGATCTCTTCGGCAAAGCGAAAATCAGCTTCGTTGGCTACGTATATATTAAATTCTTGTTTTTTTTCTTCCATTTCGTTCCGATTAAAAAAAAATTGAAAAGGGCCGTCTGAAGCCACTTTGGGCCATACGGTCAGTCGACAAAAGTCGGTGGTTTGCTGGGGGTAAATATCAACGTCTCACCAAAAATGGAATCGGTCGGCGGAAAAAAACTGTTCCGGATGGTACAGCAAAAACCCAACGCGTGGAAATGGCTTGAGCCACTTCTGCTATTGATGATGAGGTCAGGTTTTTTTTCATTTTACTTTAATCTGTGTCTGTAATGAAATGTTTATTCGATGCAAATAAACATATTTTTTTCGATTTTAGGCGAAAAAACTGCACCAGAGCCGTTAGGCGTGCATGTTGGGAACATGAGATGCATGGATGGCTGCTCCGATTTCTGTGATGAGGTTTTGGTCTTTTTCGATGGCATTTCCTACAACCACCATATTGGCACCAGCCTGACAATTCAGGTATGCTTTTTCAGGATTTTTGATACCACCGCCAACGATCAGTGGAATGTCAATATGGGAAGAAACAGCCGAAATCATGGACTCGGTGATAGGCAATTTCGCACCACTACCGGCATCCATGTAAATCAATTTCATGCCCAACATTTCTCCTGCGAGTGCGGTGCATACTGCAATCTCATTTTTATCGTTTGGAATTGGGTTGGCATTGCTGATGTAAGATACTGTGGTGGGAGCTCCGCCGTCTATGAGCATGTAACCTGTAGACATGATTTCCAAACCACTTTTTTTCACAGAAGGAGCTGAGATGACATGTTGGCCTATGAGAAGTTCAGGGTTTCTGCCTGAAATAAGTGACAGATATAGTAAGGCGTCAGCAAATGGGGTAATCTGATTTGGGCTTCCAGGGAACAGAACCACTGGAATATCAGTTTCCTTTTTGATGTTTTGTACAAGTTCCTCCAGGTGTGTTGAAACAACCAGGCTTCCTCCAACAAATATCAGGTCCACTTTTGCATCCACGCATGAGGAAATGAGAGATTCGGCTTTATTGACTGGTGTTTTGTCGGGGTCCAACAGAACTGCAAATAGCTTTTTGCCCTTGGCTTTGGCATGAAGTATGTGCTGATAGGTGTTCATTTGCATCCATTCTGTTTTGGTTTACAAATGTGCGAAAAATCCTTTGCACCCAATAATATTTCTTTATGACATGCCTTAATTTACAGAAGCATATTGACGTTCATCATGATTGCATTGACATCAGTGAAAGAATGACCTATCCCTAAAATATACTGATTTAGATAAAGGGATTCCAAGGCTACGTGTTTATTGAAACGATATCCCAATCCCCCAAATAGCCTCAATTGGTCTACTATTTTTTTGTTTACATAGCGATGACCTGCCAGGTTGAAGAAGAATTCATTTTGAAAAATGGCATAGAGTGGAGATTTCTCTTTTTGTTTTGAAATAATAGGCCTGATATATTTCGAGAAATATCTAATACGGGTACTCATCACATTTCCTTCTCTTTCGAATGCATTGTTTTTAATTCCAATGATGGGAAGCATTCTTTCTTCCAACCTTATTCTTTGTTTTATTCTGAAGTCCTTTGTATTTGTGTTCATGAGAACTTGTCCCCATAACCTATGTTCAGCAATATGATCATATACATTATGCACTGCTCTCCAGTTGTCTGTAAGTGAGTAAGCTCCGGTAAAAACAAATTTAGGGTTGTAGTTGTAGGAAAAACCTGCACGAAGCTCGTATCCTTCCAGATTTTTTATATGGTTACTGCTTCTGAATTGATTTTCAACCAAGAATTGCCATTTGTCTGATAGTGTAAACGTATTGCTGGCTTGCATCCAGCCGCTGAATTTATATATTTGAGCTGAAGCATTTAAGCAACCGGACAAAAGAAAAACAATGAAAAGGGTTTGAATAAAACGCATTAGCTGTAAAAGAGTAATGAGTTACAAATTTCGCGGAATATTCCCAAATAAAGGCACTAAAAAGCAGGATTTATTGCAATTGACTGTTTTCTTTCCTCTCATTATTGATTTTAATGAAAACCGCCAAAAATTTTTATTCATAAAGGTGCAAAAAGCATGTAATTCAATCCGGAACGAGGGTTTAGGCACTTATCAACACCCTGTTGATATTTAAACACTTGTCAAGACACATAGGAAAGATATTTTCGTACTCTGCTCAATAGGGCGGAACAATTTCACCATCTTAACCTTAGCTATATATGGCCAACCAAAATCCAAAAGCATCAAGCGCTTCCCAAGGCTTGAAATTTGACAGGCACTTTACCAGCAATAAAGTGAATGTATATGACATGTTTGAATACGACTATCGTACATCAGTGATTCGCAATCCAAGTGGAGAAGTTGTATTTGAAATGAACAATGTGGAAGTGCCGAAGCAGTGGAGCCAGATTGCAACAGATATTCTTGCACAAAAATATTTCCGCAAGGCGGGTGTTCCACAAACTGATGGGTCATTGGGAAGGGAAACTTCTGCAAAGCAGGTGGCACATCGTATGGCCAATTGCTGGAGGGTTTGGGGTGAACGTTATGGTTATTTTGCATCAACAGAAGATGCAACTGTTTTCTATGAAGAATTGGTTTACTGCATTTTAAATCAGGCATGTGTTCCGAATTCACCACAGTGGTTCAACACAGGTTTGCATGAAAGTTATGGTATCAAGGGCAAGCCACAGGGTCACTACTATGTAGATCAAACTGATGGTCAATTAAAAAAATCAACTTCCGCATATGAGCGTCCACAACCACATGCCTGTTTCATCCTCAGTGTGGATGATGATTTGGTAAATGAAGGTGGTATCATGGATCTTTGGGTACGTGAAGCAAGGATCTTTAAATATGGTTCTGGTGTGGGTACAAACTTTTCAAACCTTCGTGGTGAAGGAGAAAAGCTCAGTGGTGGTGGTACTTCATCTGGTTTGATGAGTTTCCTTAAAATAGGTGATCGTGCTGCTGGCGCTATCAAAAGTGGCGGTACTACCCGTCGTGCTGCCAAAATGGTTTGTTTAGATTTGGATCATCCTGAAATCGAAACATTCATTGATTGGAAAGTTGAAGAGGAGAAAAAAGTGGCAGCACTCATTGCTGCAGGTTATGCGAGCGATTATGAGGGAGAGGCGTATAAGACAGTGAGCGGACAGAATTCAAACAATTCAGTAAGGATTCCGAATTCATTTTTTGAAAAACTAGCAAAGGGAGAAGATTGGGAATTGACTGGTCGCATGGACGGCAGGGTAATGAAGAAAATAAGTTCTAAAGCATTGTGGGATAAGATTGCTTATGCAGCATGGCGTTGTGCAGATCCTGGAACACAATATGATACCACGATCAACGAATGGCATACATGTCCGAAGGGCGGTCCAATCCGTGCTTCCAATCCATGTAGTGAGTACATGTTCCTGGATAATACCGCATGTAATCTTGCGTCAGCAAACCTTCGTAAGTTCTTCAATGAAGACAACAATACATTTGATGTAGCAGGTTTTGAATATACAGTGAGGCTTTGGACAACGGTATTGGAGGTATCTGTATTGATGGCACAATTCCCAAGTAAGGAAGTAGCTCAGCTCAGCTATGATTACAGAACATTGGGATTGGGTTATGCCAACCTTGGTAGCATGCTGATGGTAAGTGGAATTCCTTACGACAGTGAAGAAGCCAGGGGTATTGCAGGTGCCATCACCGCCATCATGACTGGTATTTCATACAAGACATCTGCAGAAATTGCAAAAATTCACGGACCCTTCCCACGTTACTCAGAAAACAGTGAAGACATGTTGAGGGTAATGAGAAATCACCGTGCTGCAGCATACGATGCTGAAGATGCATACGTAGGTTTGAGCATCAAGCCACAAGGTATCAAAGCAAAAGGTTGTCCTGATTACTTGCTCAAAGCAGCATGCAAGGCATGGGATGATGCAGTAGCGTTTGGTGAAAAGCATGGTTATAGAAATGCCCAAACAACGGTCATTGCTCCAACCGGAACCATTGGGTTGGTGATGGATTGTGATACAACAGGTGTAGAGCCAGATTTTGCATTGGTGAAGTTCAAAAAACTTTCTGGTGGAGGTTATTTCAAAATCATCAATCAGTCTGTACCACAAGCACTCAAAAATCTCAAGTATAGTGAGGCAGAAACAGAAGCCATCATTAAATATGCAGTAGGTTCTGCAAGCTTCTCAGGTGCTCCTTTCATCAATCATCAATCGTTGAGTGCAAAAGGATTTATCGCAGAAGAGATCAAGAAATTGGATGATGCGGTACTTTCAGCATTTGAAGTTGGATTCGTATTCAACGTATATACATTGGGTGAAGAATGTTTGCAGCGTCTTGGATTCAAGCCTGAGCAGTATTTCAATTTTGATTGGAACATGCTACATGCGTTGGGTTATACCAATGCAGAGATTGATGCAGCAAATGATTATGTGTGTGGAACCATGACCATTGAGGGTGCACCAAATCTCAAGCCAGAGCACTTGCCTGTTTTTGATTGTGCCAACAAGTGTGGTAAAAAGGGAGAGCGATATATACATGCACACGGGCATATCCGTATGATGGCTGCTGCGCAACCATTCATCAGCGGAGCCATTTCCAAGACCATCAATCTTCCAAATGAAGCTACCATTGATGAAATTGGAGATTGTTATCAACTCAGCTGGGAGCTTGCTCTCAAAGCATGTGCCCTTTACCGTGATGGTTCTAAATTGAGTCAGCCTCTCAGCAATAAGAGTGAAACCAAAGCAACAGAAGAAGATGATGCAACGACTTTAGCAGCTGCTGAAAGTGCATTCCTGGATGTAAGCAAGCTCACAGTGGAAGAGCTTCTGGAAGAATTGCAAAAGAGGATGCAGGCTGCACCAGACACCAAACTCAAGCGTCAGTTGTCTCGCATCGTTGAAAGAAAATCATTGCCTGCAAAAAGGCGTGGATATACACAGAAGGCGAAGATCAATGGTCAGGCCTTGTTCTTACGCACTGGTGAATATGGAGATGGAACATTGGGAGAGATCTTTATTGATCTTGCCAAGGAAGGTTCTACCCTCCGCAGTTTGATGAACTGTTTTGCTATATCAGTTTCAGTGGGTCTTCAATACGGTGTGCCGTTGGAAGAGTTCGTAGAAAAGTTTGTATTTACCAAGTTTGAGCCTTCAGGCATGGTGGACCATCCAAATATCAAGACAACCACTTCTATTGTAGACTTTGTGTTCCGTTGTTTGGCATATGAGTATCTTGACAGATCAGATTTGGTTCATATCAAGGACAAGCCTGAAGTAATGAATACCGGAAATGATGAATGGGATGAGAACCCAAAGTATGAGATCAGCAGTAAGCCCGAACTGTCTGATGTGAGGGTTGTGGCACCATCTTCCAGTGCCTCATCAGCACCGAAGCAGCAAAAGGCGCCTGCAGCGGTCAAGGCTGAGAACAGCACCCAGGAATACATGAAGAGCATGCAAAGCGACGCTCCAGCATGCAATACATGTGGGCATATCACAGTTCGCAGCGGCACCTGTTATAAGTGTCTGAACTGTGGCAACAGCATGGGTTGTAGCTAAACAAGCATTGCCATATGATACAGGCCGGTCTGAAAGACCGGCCTTTTTTATTCCCATGGCATGAAAGTTTAAATCTGTAATTTGCATCTCCGAATCAAACATAAATTACTGCACCATGGAATTGTTGATCAAATATGAAAAAGGAAAAGTATTACAGGCCCTGAGGTATCATTTCATTTCCCGCAGGGAGATCAAATTGATGATCATTCTGGTGAATGTTTTTGCATTGCTTACGGCCGTCATGTTTGGGTACAAAATGATCACACCATTGCCATTTTTGATGAGTTCGGTATTATGGATATCGATGATGGTGGCGTTTTGGATATGGCTTCCTTTAACCATTTATAAGCGCAACAGAACATTCAGGGATGAATTCAAGGCAAGAATAGAAGAGCATCATTTTTTTATTGAAACAGGAGGCGTGCAAAAAACCTGGGCCTGGCGTGAAATTGAAAGCTACTATGAAACACCTGGTTTTTTCCATTTATATTTCGATAGCAAAACGTTCTTTCTTATACCCAAATCAGCCTTTCAATCAGAAGGTGAATTGGACGAAGCAAGAAAAGTATTCAGGGAATCAATCGGAAAGAAGTAAGTTTATATCAGCACTTTTTTCATTTCGAAGTGTGGGAGTGTAACCTCTTCAAATTCATCGCTGTCTACCTTATAGCCCAGCTTTTCATAAAAACCTACAGCGCTGGCTCTGGCATGCATCATCATAAATTTATATCCTTTGTCGCGTGCCATATTTTCAGCAAAATTCATCAATGCACCACCAACACCATTTCGTTGCATGGATTGATGAACGGCCATTTGTCGCAACTGACAGGTGTCTGCATTGTATCGCGACAGAATACAACAAGCCATGATTTGGTCGTCTTCAAATGCACCCAGAAGGATGTCATTTTTTTCCATTTCCAATACTTCTGGGGTATATGTGAGTCCCAATGGTTTTCTTAGAATTTCTGTTCTTAAAGCAACCATTTGCTCATATTCTTTTGAACCGTGGTCTATGATCTTCAGTGGCATGCTACAAATTACAATAAAAGGGGGAGATTTTGATATTTTGCAAATCAAAATAGAATAAAAGTATCCTTTTGTAAATGCTTGAAAATGAAAACAATGCAATAGAAAAATATATGTAAGGGCATTGAAAATCAATTGATTTTAAAAATTATTCTATAGAAATGGGTTTGAAAAATTGTTTTTGACTCAAATAGTTTAATTTTGCCCCCATTAAACCAAACTTAACAGTTATGTCAGACATTGCAACAAGAGTAAAGAAAATTATTGTTGACAAATTGGGTGTTGACGAGGCAGAAGTAACTTCAGAGGCATCTTTCACCAATGATCTAGGAGCTGATTCTCTCGATACAGTGGAATTGATCATGGAATTCGAAAAAGAATTCAACATTTCTATCCCTGATGAACAAGCTGAAACCATTACAACGGTAGGTCAGGCTGTTTCTTATTTGGAAGAGCACGCAAAGTAATTTGGGATTTTCCTCAAAATTACACCAGTACATATGGAATTGAAAAGAGTAGTCGTTACCGGCATTGGTGCAATTACACCGATAGGCAATACAGCCGATGAATATTGGAATGGCCTTATCACAGGTGCTTCTGGTGCTGGTCCTATAACACTATTTGATGCATCGAAATTTAAAACCCAGTTCGCCTGTGAGGTGAAGGGTTTTGACCCAGTGGCCTATTTGGATAGAAAGGAAGCCCGCAAGGTTGACCGTTTTGCCCAATTGGCCATTGTGTCAAGCGATGAAGCCATTAAACATGCCGGCATTACTGCGGACAATGTGGATCCCGACAGGATTGGGGTCATATTTTCGAGTGGTATTGGTGGTTTGATTACTTTTCAGGAAGAGGTAATGGCATATGCCAAAGGGGATGGGACACCTCGTTTCAATCCTTTTTTTATTCCAAAAATGATCCTGGATATTGCCGCAGGACATATTTCCATGCGTCATGGTTTTCGCGGACCAAATTTCGCCGTAGTTAGCGCCTGTGCTTCTTCTACACATGCACTCATTGAGGCATCTCATTACATTCGCCTGGGTAAGGCAGACGTGATGGTTGCTGGCGGAAGTGAAGCCGTGATTTGTGATGCTGGTGTGGCTGGTTTCAATGCAATGAAGGCTCTCAGCGAAAGAAATGATGATCCAACCACCGCTTCCAGACCATTTGATAAAGACCGTGATGGTTTTGTAATGGGAGAAGGAAGTGGATGCCTCATTTTAGAGGAATTGGAACATGCCATTAAAAGAGGTGCTACCATTTATGCTGAAGTTGCCGGCGGTGGCGCCACAGCAGATGCTCATCATATAACGGCTCCACATCCTGAAGGATTGGGTGCACTGAATGTGATGAGGGCGTCTTTGAAAGATGCAGGTATGCAGCCAGAAGATATCGATTACATCAATGTACATGGTACCTCTACACCACTTGGTGATATCGCAGAAACCAAGGCTATTTTAGGTGTGTTTGGCGACCATGCATATAATTTGAATATCAGCTCAACCAAATCCATGACAGGCCATTTATTGGGCTCTGCTGGAGTGATAGAAGCCATTGCTTGTGTGAAGTCGGTTATGCATGATATCATCCCTCCAACCATCAACCATTTCACAGACGATGATCAATTGGATCCCAGGTTGAATCTGACTTTCTGGGAAGCCCAAAAGAAAACAGTGAATGCAGCCCTCAGTAATACATTTGGTTTTGGGGGTCATAACGCCTCTCTCATTGTAAAGAAGTATCTTTAGTAACTGACAGGCCTGTCGGTTTACATATCAATAGGTTTGTCATCTTAAATCAAGATATCTCTAGGGTGTTATACAAGTTATATTATCTTTTCAGCAGCAGTAAGAAGAAGGCGCTATTGCGTCAGCTTGTTAACATACTAGGTTTTGCACCTGGTAAATTATCCCTATATATATCAGCCCTCTCTCATCGATCTGTAAAAGAAAAGGCAACAGACAATAATGAGCGACTTGAGTATCTTGGTGATGCCATTCTGGGTGGAATCATCGCAGATTATCTTTTCAGAAAATACCCATACAAAGGAGAAGGCTTCCTGACGGAAATGCGCAGCAAAATGGTCAACCGACAGACACTGAATGATATTGCTGTGAAAATGGGATTGAAAAAAGTGACTTCGTATAATAAAAATGATGGTTCGTTGAAGTCGAGCCAGATTTTTGGAAATGCACTGGAAGCCTTGGTAGGAGCCATATATATCGATATGGGGTATGATAAAACGCATCGATGGGTGCTCAAAAAAGTGATTGTGCCCCATTTGTTTGCTGAAGATCTTGAACTCCTTGAAATCAATCAAAAGAATAAATTATATAGCTGGGCAAACCGTGCCGGAAAGCAGCTCGAGTTTGAAACCCTGGATGAGCGCATGGAAAATGGCAGACGCTTGTTTACTGTTGGTGCCGTAGTTGATGGCGAAGTCATTGCAGAAGGAAAGGCATTCAATAAGAAAGATGCCAGCCAAATTGCTGCACAATCTGCCGTTGATAAATTAAACATCGCTTCGTAAGACTCAGTGCTGGTCTATCTCCTGACATAATTCCGTCAGCACCCCTTGGGTCCCTTTCGGGTGCATAAAACAAACCCATTTATTATCCGCCCCTCTTTTAGGTTCTGCGTTTAGCAATTCAAAACCTTCATTTTTCATTCGGGTCATTTCAGCTGGAAGATCTGAAACGGCATAGGCAATATGATGCATGCCTTCCCCTTTTTTTTCAATAAACCTGGCGATGACTCCCTGTTCTGTAGTGCTCTGAAGCAGCTCAATCTTGCTATCTCCAAGTTTGAAAAACGCTGTTAAGACCCCTTCAGATGCCACTTCCTCGGTTTTGTAACAACTGGTTCCAAGCATTTTTTCATAAAGTGGGATGGCAATTTCCAGTGATTTGACAGCTATACCAATATGGTCGATGGTCATTGTAGGTTATATGTTGTAGGTTATGACATTCAATTGTCGATTATCGATTGCCGAATATCGAACCTCGATTGCCGATCATCGAATTTATGTAATTTTACATTCTAAATAAGAGTGTATGGAAACAGCAACGATGATGAATGGTATTTATATCAGCGATAAAGCAAAGGAAAAAGTGATTGCACTGTTGCAGGAAGAAGGCAGGGGGGATGATTATTTTGTACGCGTCAGTGTGGTAAGCGGAGGTTGTTCTGGCTTGACATATAAAATGGATTTTGATCATGAGATGAAAGCAGGTGATCAGGTGTTTGAAGATAAAGGAATGAAATTGGTTACAGATCGAAAAAGTGTTTTATACCTGTTCAATACGATTCTTGAATATTCTGATGGATTGGATGGCAAGGGATTCCATTTTACCAATCCAAATGCCAGTAGGACTTGCGCTTGTGGTGAGAGCTTTTCCATTTGATCAGTATTTGATAAACTTCCAGGTTTTTGTTTTTACATCTTCATGTAAAATGATAAAATATGTTCCAGCAGCGAGATGACTCACCTGGATTTGTGCAGTCAATCCATCCCAATTCATTTTCAAGTCATATTTCTTTCCCATCATATCCATCAATGTTATTTGTTCGATACCGGTTCGATGGTCCATTGGTATATTCAACTGATCAAAAGCCGGATTTGGAAAGGGTTTGACTTCATCCTTGTTTTCAATGTAAACAATATTTGAAATGACATTCCTGTCGAAAACTGTTGCGCTGACTCTGAAAAATCCGGATGCATCCTTGTTTGGAAGTGGTACTATATATTCATTTCCTTTTTTTATAATTTGATCAGAAAGGGATGGAAGTTTTTGAAATGAATTTAGTGTGTTGCATCTTTCAACCATGAATTTTATTTGATTGTCGGTCATGTTTGTTTGCCATTTTAGTCCTGTGATTCCCTGTAGTTCGTTCTTACTTAATTCAATCCGATCATTGGACAGGGCTGCTGCAATTTGTGTTGCAATGGCATATACGCCATCCAATATTCCTATGGAAACAGATCGCAGAAACCTTTCATGTGGGATGAAAGGATAAGTAGTTTTGTTTTTCCAATTGCTGTCTATTTTGTTGTTGAAAATCAAAACAGGATTCTCTCGTTGATTCAACAAAATGTTTCCGGTAAAAAGGGATATTTTTTCGTTTATTAAAGAGGTATCACTCGGTGATTGCTTATATAAATGCCAATGATCATTCGTTTTTTTATTGAATTTCAGTGATATCTGTGGCAGGTGATCAGAGGCATCAAAGCTTGCATGGTACTTTCCATTCGATGTTGCTGTGATGATGCATGGTGAAAAGCTTGTATCCGAACCAATAGGAAAGTAGAGCGAATCATTTTGTGATGCTACATATTCCATCGCGCCTGATACATATCCATCATAGGTTGTATCATCTGGCAAAAAAGCATTTTTGGATTTGATGTTTTTGCCTGAAAACAAAAGTATATGTGTAGAGTCGCTTTTCAATATGCCTTTCAACAAAACCAGACTGTCCATCACTTGCAATGCTTTATCCAGAATCACCATATTTGAATTTTTATGTATGCTGATGGCTGAAATGCTATCTGGGAAAGCATTACCGGTATGTTGAGTGATTTCTCCTGTAAATGAAAATCCGGTTTTTGAATTGATTTCAAGTTGAGCACATCGAATATTTCCTTCATTGAGATCGGAAGATAATACAGTAGCGGATGAGGTGCTTATCCAGGCTCCTTTATTTGATACGAACTTCCCCATTCCTCCAATAAAGAAATTATTGCATATCAACTTCCCTTTGAGTTCAAATCTTAAACTATTTTGTAAAACCTGAAAGTCTGTGTTCAATTGTAGATGTGCATTGCTATCAATTGATATCTTTTTCAAAAAAACATTACAACTTAGATTTCCTTTATTTGAGAAAGTTGAAAGTGTTCCTTTAAAAAATATGCTTCTGTCTATCGTATCCGAGGAGGTTGGATTTAGCTGTACACTTCCTTCATTTTCAAATGATCCATATAGCTGAATATTTCCATTTAACGTTGTTATGAACGAAGCGCCTTTCATGATGTGCAGATTGCCCAAAATATTCAATGGGTTGTTTCCAGATCCGGAATAGGATCTTTTGCCCCCAGAGCGAGAAGCATTCAGTGTTAGTGTACCGTAATTCCTGCCCGAAAGGGATAGTATATATCCTGCAGTGCCAGGTACATCCATTTCAAAATTGCCAAATGAACTGCTGCTATCAATTACAAGTTTGGATGCAATGGATGCTGTTCCTCTTATTGTTTGATGTAAGTAAACTCCGCCATTGCCAATCTTGAAATTGCCAGCCATTTGAAAAGTGTTTCCGGCAGTTGCCCCAGACCGATTTATCAATACTGCCGCATTTTTAATGGAAATTGAAATCAGCGTGTTATACAAATTGATGGAAGGTGAAACGGTATTGGTCTCCGGAATAATCAACTTAATGGTGTCTGCATTGTTTCCATCGATAGAAATGCTGAAAGCTTCAACCGGCATACTGCCATCTGGTAAATAAACAGTATAAACGCCTGAAACCAAGGAGTGATCCAATTCAACAATGTTTATCAAGGATGGAACACCATCGGGAAACCAATTTTTAGCATTGTTCCAGGCCCCATCTCCGCCTTCTCCATCCCACTTTTTAGTTTGAGCCTCAGCACTTAAAGCATAAGCAAAAGCCGCTATCATCAACCACATTTTCATACATCTTCAATTTGCGGTAAAATTATTAACGGAGCCTTCTTGTAAAAAGGGAAAATAACGTGATTTTTTGCGTTATTTTCACGAATCTTGCAGTTGAAATATGATAAGTGTAATCAAAAAGGAATTAAGGCAGTTTTTCAGCGGACTCATGGGGTTTGTTATTATTGGTTTGTATATCCTTGCAAACGGAGTATATCTTTTCTTTTTGCCTGGAAGCAATATTCTTGATGATGGTTATGCCTCATTGGACGCATATTTTACTTTTGCACCCTTCATTTTATTATTCCTGATCCCATCCATCACCATGCGCAGTTTCAGTGATGAATACCGCAATGGAACATTTGAGATACTTCAAGTGAGTCCCCTAACCAGCAAATCATTGGTGATTGGCAAATTCATTGCAGCATTGTTGGTTACATTCATTGCAGTTTTACTGACATTCATCTATGTATACTCTATCAGTATGTTGTCTACCGAAGACATTGACCTGGGAGGCATCATGGGATCGTATATCGGGCTCTTTATGCTTTGTGGGATCTATAGCTCGATTGGAATTTTTGTCAGTAGCATGCAAGATAATCCTGTGATTTCATTCCTGATAACAGCTGTGGTTTCATATCTGGTATATTCTTTTTTTGGTTCTGTAGCTGAATTTGCATCACTAAGAAATAGTCTTGGTTATATTGTTTCTATGATAGGAATGAAGTTTCACTACGATAATATCAGCAAAGGATTTATTGATACACGAGACATGGTTTATTTCTTAAGTATGATGGCCTTCTTTTTGTATTTGACAGTTAAAAATATTCAAGCAAGGAAAAACAGATGAGGAAGAAAGGCATACAATTGAAATCTTTTTTATGGCCGTTGATCAGTTTGGTGTTGATCAACATACTTGCTTATTTTATTCATACAGGATTGGATCTTACCAAAGAGAACCGATTTACCATTTCTCCCTCCACCAAGGAATTATTTAAAAGTGTTGATGAACCCATCACCCTGACCGTTTATTTAAAGGGGGATGTACCTGCAGGTTTTAAAAGATTGGCAGATGCGATTGAAGGGCTTTCCACCAAGTTCAATGGTTTGAGCAATGGTAATTTTCAAGTTGTGTTTGAGAGACCAGGTGCTGATTTGAATGATACATTGAAAACGATTTTATTTGATTCGCTGCAGCGCCTGGGAATCAATCCAACCAACGTAAAGGCACAAGTTAAACAGGGAGAGCAAACAGAAGAAACACTTTTATTTCCAGGTGCAGTACTCACTGGAAGGGGCAGGCAGATTGGCATAGATTTTTTGGAAGGACAAAGCAATCTGAACGGGCTTGAATCATTGAACAATGCAGAAGCTTTGTTGGAATATAAAATTGCAAAGGCTGTGTTCAAATTAAAGCAGGACACATTGCCTTTGATTGGCTACATGACTGGCAATGCGGAGCCACTTGATTTGCGGGTGTATGATTTGATTGAAAAAGTGATGAAGAAGGATTATGCATTCAGGATTGTGAATATTGACAGTGTCTCACATATCCCCAATATCTTCAGTTCTATTGTTATTGTACGTCCGTTGAAACCTTTTTCGACATTGCAGAAAATCATGATCGATCAATATGTGATGCGAGGTGGAAAGGTCATATGGGCATTGGATGGATTGTATGCGAGCATGGATAGTTTACAGCGAAGCAATGGTTCTTTCATTGCATTTGATTTGGGTCTGAATCTGGATGATCAGTTGTTCAGGTATGGTGTACGCATCAATAAGGATCTTGTTCAGGATCTGGAATGTGACAAGATTCCCTCTGTAATAGGAAAGGTAGGCGACAAACCGCAGATTGAATTATTGCCATGGCCATATGCGCCATTGTTGAGAAGCCATGGAACAAGTGTCATTTCAAGAAACCTGGATAATGTGTTGTCATCTTTTCCTCAATCTGTTGATACGATTCATACTCCAGGGATTCAATCAGAGATCATATTAAACAGTTCGGATTATTCAAGATCTCTTCAAACTCCTGCTATGGTTGAGTGGAAAAGTATCAAGAACGAAGAGGACTTGAAAATGTTTACTAAAAAAGATATACCAACAGGCATTCTCTTATCAGGTAAATTCAAGTCATTGTTTGCAAACAGGCTTTCAGTTGCAGAGATGGATAGTTTACAAAAAATGCAAGGTTCGCCATTCCTTCAGTCCTGTGTAACAGAAAATCAAATGATTGTATTGTCAGATGGAGATATTTTGATGAACAGTGTCAGTGAAAGCGATGGTCCTTTGGCCATGGGTATGAATAGCTATACAAGGCAACAATTTGCAAACAGGGACTTTGCCAATAACATGCTTTTTTATTTGACAGGGGGTAAAGATGTCATGGCTGCCCGAGGAAAATCTTTCAAGTTGAGGTTGCTTGATAAGGGAAAGGTGGAGAGTGAAAAGACCTTTTGGCAATTGATCAATATCCTTGTGCCATTAATGATTACAATCATGATGGCATTTCTTTTTCCGTGGTTGAGAAGGAGGAAATTTGCTATAGTAAAATAAGACAGGGCTTTATCAGAAATCTCAAAACATTAGCATAAAATAAAAGAATGACGACAGACCAGATTACATATGTAACTTTTGCCATTGTTCTAATTGGCGCCTTGGTGTTTGATCTTGGATTGATGAGCAAAAAGAATAATGTTGTAACCATAAAGCAGGCCTTTGTTCAAACCGTATTCTGGGTTGGATTGTCTGTTGCATTTTGTGCATTTTTATGGATTGAGAAAACACCGATGGTTGCAACAAAATATTTCACTGCATATTTGATGGAGTGGTCGCTGAGTATAGATAATATTTTTGTTTTCATACTCATATTCACCTTTTTTAAAGTAAAATCTTCAGATGCAGGCAGGGCGTTGTTGATTGGGATTTTGTTGGCCATTGTGTTCAGAATAATTTTCATTGCAGTAGGTATTGAGCTCATCAATCAATTCCATTGGATCCTTTATTTGTTCGGATTCTTTTTGGTGTATACGGGGTATAAACTTTTTTTTCAAAAAGATGAAGCAGAATTTGATCCGGGCGAAACAAAGATTTATAAGTTTATCAATACTATTTTCAGAGTCAGTACACAAGAACCCAATGGTAGATATTTGATTAAGAGTAGTGGTAAAATTTATTTTACCAGTCTCTCAGTAGTAGTACTTATGCTGGCTTCCGTGGATTTAGCATTTGCATTAGATTCCATTCCTACGGTTGTTTCGTTGGTAAGGGAGAAGGCGACATCTGGCTTTACATCTGATGACATTTTGGTGATTTATTCATCTAATATTTTTGCTGTGTTGGGATTGCGTTCTTTGTTTTTTTTACTTAGTGGCGCTATTGATGAATTTGATTATTTGCAACAAGGTATTGCTATTGTGCTCATATTCATTGGCGTGAAAATGCTTGTTGAATATTTAGGCATTCATATTTCGATATTCGTTTCACTCTGTGTGATTATTGTTTGTTTGGCTGGTTCCATTTTATATTCCATTCAGCACAATCGAAAAAAAATCAAAAATTAAATTTTATTCATGGCATCATATTCAACAGCGCAGATTGCCGGGGTTTTGGATGCCAGGAAAGTTGGAAGAGAATTTCCATGTCAGATTGACTATTTTTTGATTGATAGCCGAAAACTAATATATCCTGAGAGTAGTTTGTTTGTTGCCATTAAAACAAGCAAAAGGGATGGGCATGCATATATAGATGATCTTTATAGGCGTGGCATCAGAAATTTCCTTGTGAGTTCATTGCCCTCAGATTTCATCTATGATGATGCACTTTTTTTATGTGTGGATGATACCATTGCTGCACTTCAGCAACTGGCGATATTTCACAGAAGTCAGTTTGATTATCCGGTTGTAGGGATTACAGGAAGCAATGGCAAGACCATTGTGAAAGAGTGGGCCAATCATCTTCTACATAACGAATACAAAATTGTAAGAAGTCCCAGAAGTTATAATTCTCAGATTGGAGTGCCACTCAGTGTATTGCAGATGAGTGCGGAATACGAACTTGGATTGTTTGAAGCAGGTATTTCCCAACAGGGAGAAATGCAAAACATCCAGAAAATAATACAGCCCACTGTTGGATTGATTACAAATATTGGTGAGGCACATAGTGAGGGATTCAGTGGGCTTAAAGAAAAACTTGTTGAGAAGTTGATGTTGTTTTCTTCTTGTCATACCATCATTTATTGCAAGGATCATGTATTGATTCATCAAACAGTAAATGAATTCAAAGATGCATGGTATGAAAAAAGAGCAATCACGTGGGGAAGAGATGCGGAAGCTGATATTCTGATATCATCTGAATTGCCAATTCAAAATGGCGTAATGCTGCATTTAAAAGCAGGAACTGAAGCATACCGTGTTCATTTACCTTCCAATGATCATTCAGCCAAGGAGAATGCAATGCATTGTGTTGCATTGTTATTTGCTTTAGGCAAGTTAAATGTTTGCTTATCATCCTTTGAAGATTTACCTCCTTTGTCGATGCGACTGGAAATGCAGGAAGGCTTGAACAATTGTTTGGTAATCAATGACAGTTACAATGCGGATTTAAGCGGATTGCAAACTGCCATTGAATTCATGTCGCAACAAGCAGACAAGAAACGCAGAACGGTTATTTTGTCCGACATTAGTGGTCTTTCAGGCAATGTGCAGGAAGTATACCAGGGCATTGCAAAGATGTTTGTACAACATCAGGTTGCACATGTAATTGGTGTTGGAGTTGCTTGCATGACGAATAAAGATTTTTTTATACATGAAGGAATTGAAACCGAAACGTATAATACGGTTGATGAACTTTTAGCTTCCTTGCATTCAAGTTCTTTCAAGGATGAAGTGATATTGTTAAAAGGATCACGTTTATTTCAATTTGAGCGCATCAGTCAATTGTTTGAAAAAAAATTGCATCAAACCAGGTTGGAAATTGATTTGGGATCGATTGCCCAGAATATACGTTTATACAAACAAAGGTTACGAGCTGGTACAAAGATGATGGCGATGGTGAAGGCCTTTTCGTATGGAGCAGGTAGTTATGAAATTGCACGATTGTTGCAATTGCAAGGTATAGATCATCTGGCAGTTGCTTATGTGGATGAAGCGGTTGAGTTGAGAAAGGCCGGTATAGAGTTGCCTATTATGGTAATGAATACGGAAGAAGCTGCCTTTTCGGCACTTGTAGAGTATGGCATAGAACCAGAATTGTATTCATTGGATTTGATAAAATCTTTTGCAGATTTTCTTGATAGGGAAGGGATTTCACATTTTCCTGTACATATCAAATTGGATACAGGTATGCATCGATTGGGTTTTGAGGAAGATGAGATGGCTGAACTTTTACATGTATTGAAAAATAATCATGCATTTCTTGTTCGATCCGTGTTTACACACTTGGTGGCTTCTGAAGATTCATTGCACGACGATTTTACGTTGAATCAGTCACAACAATTCGAACGTATTTGCAATGCACTCAGGGGTGCCCTGGGCTATTCATTTTTGATGCATGCATCCAATACTGCTGCCATTGGGCGTCATCCTTCATTGCAGTATGATATGGTAAGGTTGGGAATTGGTATGTATGGAATTGATCCTGGGAATGCAGATTTGGGCTTGATAGAAGCAGCGACATTGAAGACTACCATTTCTCAGATACGGGAAGTTAAAAAAGGAGAAACTGTTGGCTATGGTCGTAAGGCAGAGATGAGCAGGGATTCTCGTATTGCAACTGTTCGGATTGGCTATGCAGATGGGTATCCACGTGCATTGGGAAATGGGGTCGGCAACATGTTGGTGCACGATTATTTTGTTCCCACTGCCGGCAATGTATGTATGGATATGACCATGCTTGATATAACCGATTATCCTGATATTGATATGAAGTCTGAGGTTGTTGTATTTGGAAAAGGGTATTCGGTTCAAAGGGTAGCACATGAAGCCAAAACGATACCTTATGAGATCATGACTGGTATATCCCAACGGGTTCCCAGAATTTACTTTGGGGAGTAATATGGTTCATCAGTTTCATCATCTTTTGTTTTATTATATTTGTAAAAACCATTGAGCTGTGAAGTTTAAACATGTATTGATTCTTACTTTCTTGTTGTTGTTGGCCGATCAGGCATTGAAAATTTACATCAAGACGCATTTTTATATGGGAGAGGAAGTGAGCATCATCAATGCACTTCCATGGTTCAGGTTGCATTTCATTGAAAATGAGGGAATGGCTTATGGTTGGAAGCTTGCAGGAAGTTGGGGAAAAATTGCTTTGACTGTTTTCAGGTTGATAGCAGTAGTTGTTGGTACTTTTTATATTAAAGGTATTATTCAAAAGAAGTATCATTTTGGTTATATCATTTGTGTGACTTTCATTTATGCAGGGGCCATTGGTAATTTGATTGATAGTCTTTTTTATGGTATGATCTTCGAGAGCAGTGATCCATTTATGCAAAATCTAGCGCATGGTTTTTGGAGTGCTGCTTTTCAGGGAGGCTACTCACAATTTTTACACGGCAGGGTAGTGGATATGCTTTATTTTCCTATTATTCAGGATGCTCATTTTCCATCATGGTTCCCTATATGGGGTGGAGAGTCATTTGAATTCTTCAGACCCGTTTTCAATTTTGCAGATGCATGTATCTCATTGGGGGTATTTGCCATATTAATCTTTCAAAACAAATTTTTTAGTCCAGAACCATCTGAGAATTCTACCATATTATCAAAGGGTGATGCCTGATGATCATGAATCGAATTTCTCAATATCATTCCTTTATACATATGATCAGTTTTATGTTGGTCATGTGTTCTGTTTTTTTTTCTTGTCAGAAAAATGATTTACCTGATCCAGTAAGTATTACTAAAATTACTCCTTTAAAAGCCAGAAAGACAGCAGTTGTTAGTATTGTTGGTTCTGGTTTTTATAGTTTATTGTCCAAAGACAGTTTGCCGAATTATACATTGTATGTTGGTGGCGCATTGGCATCAGCAGAAGTAGTACATGATACCTTGATTCGTGTGTGGATACCAGAAAACGCAACCAATGGTGATGTGTGCATTGAATGGTCAGGTAAGAAAATATGTGGTCCATCTCCAGTTACGGTTTTACCTGGAAATTACAAGCCCAATACTTTTCAAAAAATGCCTGACTACCCTGGTAAAAAAAACAGACCAGGCTCCATGTTTTCAATTGGAAATGCTGTTTACATAGGAATGGATGATTTTTGGAAATTTGATGTAGACGAACAGAAATGGTCTGCTGTTGCAAATATGCCAGAATGGGGTACTCGAACAGCATGTTTTGTAATCAACAACAAGGCATATGTGTTTGGTGGATTGATGCAAACCATGGGCAATGGTTCAAATAAGTTATATGAATATGATCCGGCAATAAATGCATGGACGCAAAAGGCATCTTTGCCTGGCCCAGGGCGAATGAACAGTTTGGCATTTAAGTATAATGGCAAAGCATATGTGGTTGGCGGGCAAGTTGTTACAGGTTCATCTGTTGCCAGTGAATGTTGGGTTTATGATCCTGCTATAAACCAGTGGCAGCAGTCTTCTAACTTACCTGCACCAGTGTTGTGGGAAGGGAACCTGGTGAAGTTGGGTAATCTTATTTATATTCCATCTGATTATAGTTTTATTGAATTTGATCCTTCTTCCAATTCCAGAAAAATAGTAAGTGGTGGTCCTGCCAATATGTATTGTGCTGTGCACAATTCCTCCCGTTGGGAGATGTCGTATGTCATTGGAAACGACCAGATATATCGAGTCACCAAACGATATGATGGCAATATGTTTTCACAATCATATATGTATCCAACTACACCTGGTAACAAGAAATTTTGGTTGTATGCCAGTGTGGGTGAGGAATTGTTTTTTATGCATATCAATGATCTGACATTCTACAATGAGTTTTGGGAGTATTTGCCAGAGTGAGTTTAAGCTATATAAGTAAAAACTTTTCAACACATCACACTCAACTGCTTACCCTCCCCAACCTTCTCTATCCAGATTGCGGTAATGGATGGCTTCTGCGATATGTTCTGTTTTGATCTGTTCGCTGGAAGCCAGGTCTGCAATGGTTCTTGCGACTTTCAGGATTCTGTCGTATGCTCTTGCCGACAGGTTGAGTCGCTCCATGGCTTTCTTCAATAATTGTTGGCTATTGTCGTCGAGCTGACAAATTTTTCTCAGTTCTTTTGCACTCATTTGTGCATTGGCATAGACACCATTCATTTCGGCATAGCGTTCTGCCTGAATTTTTCTTGCTTCAATCACCCGTTGACGAATGACCTGAGATGGTTCAGCAGATTGCATGGAAGTGAGTTGTGTAAAGGCAACTGGTGTTACTTCCACATGGAGATCGATTCTATCGAGTAAAGGCCCTGAGATTCTGTTCAAATATTTTGAAACAGAACCTGGAGGGCAGGTGCATTTTTTTTCAGGATGGTTGTAGAAGCCACATGGGCATGGATTCATTGATGCAACGAGCATGAAAGAAGTTGGAAAATCAATGGCGATGCGTGCCCGGGATATGGTTACTTTTCTTTCTTCAATTGGCTGGCGCATCACTTCCAATACGGTTCTTTTGAATTCGGGTAATTCATCCAGGAACAGCACTCCATGATGTGCCAGGGAAATTTCACCTGGCTGTGGATTTGATCCTCCGCCAACAAGGGCTACATCGCTGATGGTGTGGTGGGGACTTCTAAAAGGCCTTTTGTTAATCAGGCTGGCGTGTTCGGGCAACTTGCCTGCCACGCTATGTATCTTGGTGCTTTCCAATGCTTCTTCCAATGTAAGTGGGGGAAGGATGGAGGGAAGTCGTTTTGCCAACATGGTTTTCCCGGCACCGGGCGGGCCAATGAGAATAACATTATGTCCGCCCGATGCCGCGATTTCCAACGCACGCTTGATGTTCTCCTGTCCCTTCACTTCCGCAAAATCAGATTCAAATTTTTCCTGAGATTTATAGAACTCATTTTCAAGATCAATTTTTACAGGATCGATTCCAATACCTTCTTTACTGATGAACTGTATTACTTCTTTCAGGTTTCTCATCCCGTATACGGGAAAACCCTTCACCATAGCCGCTTCACGTGCATTTGTTTCAGGAAGTATCAAACCTTTGAAACCCTCTTTGCGTGCTTGAACTGCAATGGGTAGTGCTCCTCGTATCGATCTGAGTTCTCCATCCAGACTCAATTCACCCATCATAATGTATTCATTGAAAATATGTGAGGAACCAATTTGTTCTGATGCACACAATACGCCCAATGCAATGGGAAGGTCGAATGCTGTGCCGCTTTTTTTCAAATCTGCAGGAGCCAGATTTACCACGATACGTGTTCTGGGCATTCCATATCCAATGGATTTGATGGCGCTTTCAACACGTTGCATACTTTCTTTGATTGCACTATCAGGCAGTCCTACAATGCAATAGTCTTTTCCTTGTGAGGTCCAATTCACTTCAATTGTTATGGTGATGGCTTCAACACCATAAACGGCACTTCCAAAAGTCTTTATAAACATGAAATGAAGGTAGATGGCACAGGGAAGGAGGCAATGAGATAAACACCGTTTCCATCATGTATTATCCATGTTTCATGAAGATGAAAAAACGAATTATGTTCGTTTATTTCCCCAACTGATTGAGTAGATCTATCACGCCTTCTTTTTTCAGGATGAGGAAACCCATTCGATCCTGGCTGATGCCATCTTTCAACTGATAGCTGAAATGCAGTTCATTTTCATTGAGACGTGTTTCGAAATATTTGAAATCAATCTCTGAAAACTTTTTCAGTTCTTCGCCAATCTCATATAAATGTGTAGAGAGGATGAAGAGTCCGTTTTTCATTTTGATAAGTCCTTCGATCACCGCCAGTGAGCATTTCATGGCATCCTGGATATTGGTGCCTTTGAAAAGTTCATCAATGAGCACAAGCCATTTTTTTCCATCATTGATGCGCTCAACTGTTTGTTTGATGCGTTTCACTTCATTGAAGAAATAACTTTCTCCCTTCACGATATTATCTTCTACATTGATGTTGCTGAGAATGCCGTCAAACAATGTAAGTTTCATTTCATCTGCTGGAACGTTCATACCAAGATGAGCCAGGTATGTGGCAAGTCCAACACCTTTGATCAACGTGCTTTTACCTGCCATGTTTGCACCTGTGAGAAATAGAAAATTTTTTTCTTCTGTGAGCGTCACATCATATGATACCGGATCTTTCAGCATGAGATGTCGCAAGCCTTTTGATATGATCTGAGGTTCATTTGCATCAATGAAAATAGGCGTTTGTAAATTCAGTTTTTTGTTGGCACTGGCCATTGAATACCATGCATCCAGAATGCCATACAGTTCAATCAGTTTTCTGATTTTATTACAAAATACTACATGAAAAAATCTTGCACATTGAAGAATTTCTGCACTGTTTAATTCTTCAAAATTTGATTTTTGTTTAATCAGGTTAAGGTGCCTGCTGGCAAGAATATCTTCCGTTTGCAACAGTACTTTTGCCAATTTTGTTGGGCGCGGCTGACCTTTGAAAAAATCATGTATCTCATCATATCCCTTGATCAATTCAAAAAGTTGTTTGACGGAAAACTGAAGCATTGAATGGTCTGATGGATGTAACCATTTGTAGATCATTGCCTGAAACAGTGTTGCGTTTTCAGGCATGGTATCCGGATTATCGTCCAGAAATTTATCAATTATCAACAACGTGCCATTGGTGATTCTTGAAGGCCATGCATCCATTTTATTACCAATGATGGATAGGATTTGCTGTACTTCCTGAATGTCTTTCAGCGTGCTATAAGGCGAATGCAGGTTTTTCAGCAATTCGGCTCTGCCTGCATTGGTTTGTGTATGGTCGATCTTATGGAATAGTGAATATTCTTCCTCCTTATGGAAAACGGATAAATCGTAGAGGGTTGTTTTATCGACTCTCATAATGGGTTAGTTTCGGTCAAATTGAAGACGCATTCCTCTATAGGATGCATCCAACATGCCGTTTCCATACACCGGGTAACCATTAACAAAAGTCTTGTCGATGCAGGCATCCATCTGCATACCTTCTAACGGACTCCATCCACATTTATAGAGGATGTTTTCTTCAGAAATAACAGTTGGGTTATGAAGGTCTACCAATACCAAGTCAGCAAAATAGCCTTCTCTGATAAAGCCTCTGTTTCTGATTTGAAAACAAGTGGCAACATTGTGACTCATTTTTTGAACGATTTTTTCCAGGGATATTTTTCCCTGCAGGTGATATTGCAACATCAGTTGTAAACTGTGTTGAACCAGGGGCAGTCCGGCATGCGACTGATCATATGTTCCGAATTTTTCTTCCTTGGTATGTGGTGCATGGTCTGTTGCAATCACATCCAAACGATCGTCCAGCAAGGCTTCCCAGAGTGCTTCCTTGTTTTCTTTTGATTTGATGGCGGGGTTGCATTTGATCTTATTTCCCAATGTGGCATAATCATCTGCAGTAAAATGAAGATGATGAACGCATACTTCTGCTGTGATTCGTTTCTCTTCGAGAGGGATCATATTCGTGAAGAGTTGTAATTCTTTTGCTGTAGAGATATGTAAAATATGCAGACGTGTATTGTTCCTCTTGGCCAATTGAACTGCCATCAGCGATGATTCAAAACATCCTTCCACATCGCGAATGAGAGGGTGGTCAGACGCCTCCAGGAATTCTTTTTCAGCCTTGATTCTTTCCAGATTTGTTTTGATGATGCGTTCATCTTCACAGTGTGTTGCAATCAGCACTTCACTGTTTCTGAAAATATTGTCGAGGGTGAGATGATTGTCAACAAGCATGTTTCCTGTAGATGAACCCATGAATATTTTCACGCCACAAACGTCTTCTTTTTTATCATTTGTTTTCAGTACTTCGTCAGCATTGTCATTCGACGTGCCCATAAAAAATGAGTAGTTCGCAGGAGAAGAATTTGCTGCTATAGCGTATTTTTCTTCCAACAATTCTTGTGTAAGGGCTGCTGGTTTTGTGTTTGGCATTTCCATGAAGCTGGTGGTTCCGCCAGCTACTGCGGCAATGGATTCAGTGTGAATATTTGCCTTGTGTGTGAGTCCGGGCTCTCTGAAATGCACCTGATCATCAATCACGCCGGGCAATAAGAACCTGTTTTCGCCGTTTATTTCCCTTGCATTGTAATTATTCTCAATAATGCCTCCAATCTTTAAAATTCTTTGGTCGCCTATCAACACATCGCCACTGATTATTTTACCTTCGTTTACGATCTGTGTATTTTTAATAATATATTGAGCCATATAACACCAATTAATATTTGACATGCAAATTATCAAATCATTCTTAGTATCCCTTGTTTTTATTGTACCTATTTGCCTTCAGGCACAGTCAACCTACTTTGAGCAGGGGTCTAAAGATAATTTCCTGCTTAATCGTATGGAAATTAAAATGCAGAAGGATACCATGTTGAATTTTTCCTTCTTGAAGCCATTTAACAGAAAATGGTTTATAGGTGCTCTTGAGAGGGCAAAGACAAGTGGAGAAAAATTTTCTTCTGTTGATTCATATAATATGGAACAAGCTATGATGAATAGCATGGAGTGGGTTGAAGATATGACTAAACTTCCTGGCTCTAAACATAGTTTGTTGAATGCTTTTTATAAGTATCCTGCAAATTTGATAACTGTGAAACAAAAGGATTTTTTTCTTGCCATCAATCCTGTTTTGCAATTGAAATCGATCTACGATAACAATACCGATGGGATGTTGTACATGAATACGCGTGGTGCGAGAATCAGATCTGTGATTGGTCATAAAATTGGGTTGGATGCTTATTTGGCAGAGACCCAGGAAAAAGCTCCTCTGTTTGTAAGACAAAAAGTTGAACAGTATCGTGCAGTGCCTGGAGCAGGTTTGTATAAACCTTTTAAGCAAATTGGATATGATTATTTTGATGCCAGAGGAACAGTTAGCTGGAATGCTACCAAATTTGTAGATGCACAATTTGGGTATGATAAAATGTTTTTAGGGAATGGATACAGGAGTTTGTTTTTTAGCGACTATTCAAACAGTCACTTGTTTCTGAACCTCAATTTGCATGCTTCCAGATTCAATTATTTTACCCGATTCATGGAACTCACTTCTCAATATACTCGAAGGGGTGATAAGGATACCTTGTTTCCAAGAAAGTATGCTGTTATTCATCATTTGAGTTTCAATGCACCGAAGTGGTTGACATTGGGTTTGTTTGAAAGTGTTGTATTCGGGCGTCCTGATCATTTTGAATTCAGTTATTTGAATCCTGTCATGTTTCTTCGTGTTGCGGAATTGCAGATTGGCAGTCCGGACAATTCATTTATTGGGTTTGATGCTAAAGCAAATGTGAGCAAGCATCTTCAATTATATGGACAGGTTTTGCTTGATGAATTCAATACAAAGTATGTTCGACAAAACAATGGGTGGTGGGGAAACAAGTGGGCCTTCCAGGGTGGAATGAAATTTATTGATGTATTTGGTATAAACAATCTTGATCTGCAGCTGGAGGCTAATTATATCAGGCCATTTACATATTCTCACTTTGATACGATTGGTAATTATACACACTACAATCAGCCAATGGCACATCCTTTGATGTCGAATATCAAAGAGTATATTGGTATCATGCGTTATCAGCCAGCACCGAAATGGATGTTTCAGGGAAAAGTCATTTCATGGGTTTCTGGTTCTGATCCTGCAGGCAAGAATTATGGTAATAATATTTTTAAATCAAATGATTCACGTTCATCTGATTTTGGTTTATATATAGGAGCTCCTAACAGTATAAAAACAATCAATTCAAGTCTTTGGATTTCATATGAATTCAAATCAAATCTTTTTCTTGAAGCAGACCTGAGCAGTAGAAAAGTGCAGGGCAGTTCCAACAATGTATTTAGCTCCATTGGTTTGAGGTGGAATATGCAGAGAAGGGAATACGATTATTAAACTAAGAAATAAAAGAGAAGAGTGAAGAATTAAATGGAAAAGTGAAAATCACAATGAAAGCTGGGGAAAATATCTTTTAAAATGATCTTTTCACTTTTTAATTATATGGTGGCTTATTGAAGTTTGTACTTCAATTAATAGAAATGAGTCATAATCAACTTCGCACACAAACTTTCAACTTTGCGTTAAGAGTAATTTCTCTTTCAAAAGTACTTCAGGAAGATCAAAAAGAATTTGTACTCAGTAAACAATTCTTAAGAAGCGGCACTGCAATTGGGGCATTGATTAGAGAAGCCCAATTTGCCCAAAGCAGGGCAGATTTTATAAATAAGCTGAGTATTGGTTTAAAAGAAACGAATGAAAGTATTTATTGGATAGAATTGATTTCCAAATCATATTCTTTATACGAGAAGAATTGCAATGAACTTTTGGTTGTTTGTAATGAAATAAAAGCAATGCTTATTAGTTCAGTAAAAACAGCTAAAAATAACCTTTAAATTAACGCTCACTTTACTCTCATTAATTCATCATCATTCTTCATTCTTCTCTTTTCTCTTTTCTCTTTATTTATTTCCCCCGCCTTCAAAATGAAGTGAAAACATCACCATTCGGCTGTTCATCTTGTCGATAACATTTGAATAACGGAGAGATGCATCGCGGTTGTGAACATTGGTGAGACCGTAGCTGAATTTGATTTCTGGTGAAAGGATGAAATAAGGGAAGAAGAATTGAAATCCGATGCCGCCTTCAATGCCATAATCCGTTTTGTTCACCTTCATCATATTGTCTGCATTGCTTGCACCGGAGTTGCTGGCCAGATCGAAATCATATTTAACACCTGCAAGTGTATAAACTCTGAAATTATTGATGCGATCACTTTTCAAACGCACTTGCAATGGGAAACTCATCACAATGGATTCTACTCCTTGATTCTCTGTAGTGATGGTAGCATCGCCAGGGAGTCTTTGCGTATATACAAACTTCTTTTCACTGAAAATCAAATTGAGCGGATAGAAGCGCAGGTCAAATCTTCTTGAAATTTGCCAATTACCCATGATGCCTAAATGAATTCTTCCGCTATTTTGTGAATTGACAGATTGAATGGTATCCCTGTCCAGGAAATAAGGGTGATGTGTGATATTGTAATGTGAAGTATTGTATCCCAAGACAATACCGAAATAATATTTTTTCTCATCCTGATCAGGCAGATTCAATTCAATGGCATGCTGTGCTTTTGTTGAAAGCATCATGCAAATCCCTATGGAGAGCAATATTATTTTATTCCGGTATATATGCTGCATATGCCCAGGCTTAGTCTTTTATAGGATGTTTCTTTGAAGCTGCAACCATTCATGACCGAAATGAAATCTTTTCCCTCGGGAAATTTTTGTACGGAATCATTGAGGTATTGATATGCTTTTCTGTTTTTTGAAAATATGCTTACCATTTGAGGTGCTACAAGTTTCATGTATAAATTATACGCTTGTTGAACACCAGGGAGAGAAGGACGGGAGAATTCCAAAACAACCAATCTGGCACCTGGCTTCAAAACACGAAGAATGTCACTGAGTCCCTTTTCAAGGCTTTGGAAATTTCTCACACCAAATGAAACAGTTACTGCATCGAAATAATTATCAGGGAACTGAATGGATTCACTGTCGCCTATCTGCAGCTCAATGATTTTGTCGAGTCCTGCTTCCTGGATTTTCTTTTTACCCACATCCAACATGCCAGCTGAAATATCAATACCTATAATTTTTTCAGGTGCTACTATTTTGGATGCCATGATGGCCACATCGGCGGTTCCTGTTGCCACATCCAGCATTACTTTGGGGTTGTCTTTTTTAACCAAGGCCAATGCTTTTTTTCTCCAGCTGATATCAATTCCGGCAGAGAGAAAACGGTTAAAAAAGTCATATTTCGGTGCAATCTGGTCAAACATGACTGCCACCTGCTCTTTTTTCGATAATTTTGAATCCTGATCCGGAACAATCGTATCGTGTGCGTAATTTCCCATTGACACAAAAGTAATCAAATTCACATCAGCCGTTCTTAAAGGTTTTGTAAATCTATCATCCATCATGATCTTTCATAAAGCAACATATATTATCAGTAGTCCCGATCATAAAGATGCTCCCAAAGCCGACAGGCCTGAGTATGCATTCATTGGCAGAAGCAATGTGGGCAAGTCGTCTTTGATCAATATGCTTACGGGCATCAAGAACCTGGCCAAGACTTCATCTACTCCTGGTAAAACCCAACTTATTAATCACTTTGCCATTGAGAGTCGCGCCAAAGAAAATGCCCCGATGATGCAATGGTATCTGGTGGATCTTCCCGGATATGGATTTGCCAAGGTTTCTGCCAGTAGCAGAAAGAAGTGGGAGAAGATGATTGAGGAGTATATTCGTCAGCGCGAAAATCTGGTCAATTTGTATGTGTTGATTGATTCCCGTCATAAACCACAGGAGCTGGATATTGAATTTGTAAATAAGCTGGGAGCCTGGAATGTGCCTTTTAGCATTGTGTTTACGAAGGCCGATAAGGAAACCCAAAAGGTGGTAAGTGCACATGTGAAGGCCTTTGCAGAAGAAATGAAAAAGACCTGGGACGAGTTACCACCGATTTTCGTAACCAGTGCAGAAAAGTATTTGGGCAGAAAGGAGTTGTTGTTGATGATCAGTGAAATGAACAAGGAATATTTGAAAAAGCCCAAGGAAGAGCAATGATGATACCGGCCAGGATACCCCGCTTCATTGAATGGATATTCCCCAAACGGTTATGGCGCATGCCAGCTTGTGGAAAAACCTTATATCTCACCTTTGATGATGGTCCCCACCCTGAAATAACCCCCAGGGTCTTGGCGCTATTAGCGCAATACAATGCGAAGGCTACATTTTTTTGTATTGGAGATCGGGTAAAGCGTTATCCGGAAGTTTTTCAGCAAATCCTTGATGCCGGTCATTCCGTTGGGAATCATACACAACATCATCTCAAAGGCACAAAAACTTCATTGGAAGCATATTGGGCAGATGTACAGGAAGCCAGTAGGTATATCGAATCCAACCTATTCAGGCCGCCTTATGGAAGGATTACGCGTACGCAGGAAAAGGCATTATTGGCCAAGGGTTATCAGCTTGTTATGTGGACCATTCTCAGTGCCGATTATGATGTACGTCTCACACACGCGCAAGTAACAGCAAGAGCAACCAGTCGGTTATCTGATGGGTTCATCTATTTGTTTCATGATTCGGAAAAGGCCGAGGAGAGGATGTTTCCAGCGTTGGCGGCTTTGTTGGAGATGGGCAGGGAGCGGGGGTTTAGGTTTGAGGGAATGTGAAACGGAGAAACGGGGAAATGGAGAAACGGAAAACGGGGAAACGGGAAATAAAAAACAATCTAACATCTAACCCCTAGCGTCTAAATAAAAAAAAGAGGGCCGAGGGTATAAACCCTAGCCCGTTTTTAATCCGTACCCTATGAAAACTTTGCGAAAGATACAAGTTTTTTTGATTGTATAATTCTGTAGCTCCTCCCAATATTTTTAGGACCTTTGCAAGTGTTAATAAAATGAGCATAATGATTGATACCCATTCACACTTATATTCAACGGATTTTGATTACGATAGGGAGGAAATGGTAGCTCGTGCCATGTTAGCGGGGATTCAAAAAGTATACCTTCCTGCCATTGATTCCTCCACGCATGAGGCGATGATGCAGTTTGCGGAGTTGCATCCAGGCTTTGCGATACCCATGATGGGACTTCATCCTTGCTACGTGGAAGCGAATTATCTGCAAGAATTGGCAATTGTGGAGGACTGGCTGAAGAAATCAACTTTCGCAGCCATCGGAGAAATTGGATTGGACTACTATCATTCCACGGAATTTAAGGGTCAGCAGATAGATGCATTCAGGAGACAAATTCATTGGGCGAAGGACTTGAACCTTCCTATTGTGATTCACACACGCAGTGCGATGGATGAGACGATTAAGATGGTTGCTGAAGAGGGAGAGGGAAAGGTGAAAGGGATTTTCCATTGTTTTGGTGGGGATGAGCGTCAGGCAATCAAGATCATTGAGATGGGGTATATGTTGGGGATAGGAGGGGTTGTGACATACAAAAACGCAGGATTGGCGGATCTTGTGGCGAAGTTGCCATTGGAGTCGATGGTACTTGAAACAGATGCACCATACCTTACACCCGTGCCATTTCGTGGTAAACGAAATGAATCAGCATATGTAAAATATGTGGCGGAGAAAATCGCACAGTTAAAAAATATTTCAGTGGAAGAGGTGGTGGAAGTGACTACTGCCAATGCAAAAAAAGTATTCGGCATCTGAGTGAATTAGGTTATTTTTGCCATCCATTTTTTTGGAGACGTGTCCGAGTGGTTGAAGGAGCACGCCTGGAAAGTGTGTATACGGGAAACTGTATCGCGAGTTCGAATCTCGCCGTCTCCGCTGAATAACTTGCAGAAAAATGCAAAACATTGCAAAATAATGATTGTCAATGTTTTGCATTTTTTATTTATGCAAACCAATGCAGACAAAAGCAGGATTTTTTGGTAAAATCGGATACCAGGATTCCAGCTTTTTGGCCAATGTTCTCTTTTGCAGGTTTTTGCCCCATTTTGCAGTATCTGATCAAGTGTATGCTTCGCAATTTACAAACCATTAAAAATTAGGTTATGCAGAAGCTCATGCACATTCATGTCAATTTTCTTTGTCGCCAGGACAGAATCAACAAAAAAGGAGAATCGCCCATCGTTTTACGTGTCATTTACCGAAGGGAGCGACGGGATATTTACACTGGGTTGTATTGTAAAAATGAGGATTGGGATAATGAAATGGGCGTAATGAAGGTGAAATTGAAAAAAAGTCTCCCTTTTAATGAAAACCTCGATTTGATCCGATACAAAGCCATTCAGGTATTTGATGAGATGAAGTACAGTGGAATCCCCTTTACGTTGGATGAGCTGGTCAGAAAAATAAAAGGGGATGAGGAGAAACCGGTTTTATTGGCTGAATTCCTGGAATTGCGAAAAATGGAGATGCAGCAACGTGTTTTCATCGATATTACTCCAACAACCTTTGAAAAATATGAACGTGTCCTCCGATTTGCATTGGAGTTCCTGATGGCTGAGCATAAAACGAAGAATATCCCATTGGTTCAGGTAGATGGCAGATTCCTCGAAAAGTTTTTCCAATACCTGCGATCGAACAGAAAAATCGGTAACAATACTTCCGTAAAATATATTGGTGCATTCAGAACATTGTTGATGCCCGCCATCAAGGACGGGGTGATTCGAAAAAATCCGTTTGTTGAGGTGAAGTTCAAATCGAAGAAAGTATATAAGGGCTATCTCACCAATGAGGAACTTGATAAAATCCTTCAAGCTGACCTGAAAAGCATTCATCTGGAAAGGGTGAGGAATCAGTTTGT
>CANFHO010000010.1 GCA_947447005.1 Chitinophagaceae bacterium | reverse complement strand
TTATTTGTGTAGGTTTAATACTATGGTGGAGGAAGAAGAAACAACGTTGATCTGTTTGATTATCCATTCCCAAATATTTTCATCAATTTTTAAATTCATGAAGGAAGGTGAATAGGTTGAAAAAGTTGAAGGGGTTGAAGAAGTTAAAGCGCGCGAAAACTTTTCTCTTTTCACTTTTCTCTTTTCACTTAATAAGTCCACCTACATTAGAGGCAAATATCTTCACCGCGATAGCCAACAGAACCACGCCAAAGAATTTACGCACGGCTAGCATGCCTGCATGTCCAAGTAGTTTGGAAATAAAATCCAGGGAATGTAATACCAGGTAAACGAACACTACATTGATCAGAATGCCAATGAGAATGGGCAATTCATTGTAACTTGATTTGAGTGAGATGATGGTTGTTAGTGTGCCAGATCCTGCAATAAGCGGGAATGCAATCGGTACAACCGTGCCTGATTTGGAATCCCCATCACCCTTGAAGAATTCAATTCCCAACACCATCTCCAACCCTAAAATGAAAATCACAATTGAACCACCTACGGCAAAGGATCTTACATCCACTCCCAATACACTCAAAAATTTGTCACCTACAAACAAAAAGAAAATCATCAATCCGCCTGAAATCAAGCTGGCTTTCATTTCATGAATGCCTCCCATCTTTTGTTTGAGCGACAAAAGCAATGGTATTGATCCGATGATATCAATCACCGCAAAAAGGGTAAAGGTTACTGTGATTATTTCGTCGAATGTCATTTTTGAAAGTTTAGATGTTGAGAAGGTTTAGAAGGTTTAGGTTTTATTGTTAAGATACTCATTTTTTTATTTTCTAAACCCTCAAAACTTCCTAACCTTCTCAACTTCCTAAACCTTCTAAACTTCATCATCCAATCAAAACCTCACTCCCAACACAACATTCCTCCCCATCGTATTATATCCCCATATCTCCTGATACTGGGTATTAAAGAGATTTCGTAAGGAACCATATATTTTCAATGAACGATTCACACTGTATTGTAGAAATAAATCGGTTGTTTGAAATGCTTTCATCTCTACGGGCGATGCTCCATAAATGGGCTCAAATCTTTTGCCAGCGATTTTTTGTGATATCGATATATACAGCTTCTTGCTTGCCTGAATACCAATGTGTGCATTGAACGTTGAAGCGGGCACCCTGAACAAATGCGAATAGGTAGTATCGCCTTTTTTCTCATACAACCATGTACTCGAATTGTACACATAATTGGCTGTAGTTACATTCCCTTTCAAATAAGTATAGTTTGCATGCATGTCCCACTTTCCAAATGTATAAGATGCTTCAAGCTCCATTCCATGATCTTTCTTCTTGCCATAATTGTAGTACTTGTAGGATTCATAACTGTAATCAATGCCATGATCAATGTTTCTGCTGAAAAAGGTGGCCCTTAGATTCAAATCTTTCATGCCTATGTATTGAACAGATACTTCATTGCTCACAGATGTTTCGGGTTGAAGATTATGTTCACCTGAATATCCATCATACAATTGATACAGGGTAGGCGACATGAACGCGCTCGACAAATTATAGGCAAACTTGAATTTATTTTTGAACAGATAAGAAGGATTGAATGTGTATGTGACATGATCTCCATACCTGCTGTGTTTGTTATATCGAACTCCACCCTCAACATTGAATCCCTTCTTACCATTGTATACCAACGACGCAGTGGCGCTACTCACATTTGTTTTGGCTGAATCACTTGATATCGTTGAACTATAATCACCCCAGCTGCTAACAGAAAAATAATACTGATCGGTGTTTTGCCATCTGTGATCAATACCTGTGAACAACTGAATTTGATCACTCAATTTGATAGTGGAATACAATTCTGCATAACTGGACCTGCCTGTGAAATCAGATAAAATAAATTTTGAAAAACCATTCAAATACAATGAATCATCCTTGTAATGTCTCACTGAATTATTGGTGGAGAAATTCGCATGAATGGTTGCATTTCCCAGCTTCCTGGATACCTGGGCATTCCATTGCATATTGCTATTGTCTACTTTGGAATCTTTGGCATCTTCAAACCTCGTTTCATCCATGTCATTGCTGTACTTCGTTTGCTGGAATGATGTAGTCCAATTCCATGATTTTCCTGGCAACGATCCAATCTCAGCACGCACAAATCTTCTATGCATGCCGTCTTTGTCAAACGACTTCACCTTAAATGTGTCTGCAGCTGATGAAAATCCTGCTGAACGGGTGGTTCCCAATTCTGCTTTGTATGTGATTAGTTTCGTTTTACCACCTACACTCAATTCACTTTTTTTCGTCTTGTATGAGCCTGCGGATAGATGCAAATTGGCTTTGAGTTTTTTCTGCTCATTGCTTCTGGTGATGATGTTGATTACACCCGCTACAGCATCTGAACCATATAAAGTGGATTGTCCCCCTTTCAATATTTCAATGCGTTCGATCTCATCCAGCGGAATGAAATTCAAATCGAAGGTAGATCGAATCGTTGATGCATCATAGGCTGGATTTCCATCCACCAAAATCAATACACTACCTGTGCCTGCTCCTCTGAAATACAGATCCGGATTGGTTCCTGGCGCATTGTTTGTTCCTAGAACATTAATCCCTGATTGTGTACTAAGCAATTCTCCTACGGACTGTACAGGTGTTTTTTCAATCTGAGCCCGGGTGATGGTGGTTATGACTTTACCAGTACTGATCTGTTTTTGAGGGAAACGATTTGCCGTTACAATCACTTCTTCGAGTGACCGGACGCTGGTGTCTTTCTGCGCAAACATCACCTTGGATGTTAGCATCATGCATGCAAATAATAAATGTTTGGTCATAGTGAAGGTTTACTATGAACCTTGGGGACATAAACAGAAATGAATGGCTGATAATACAGTTTCAACATCTCCAGCCTTTCTCCCGAAAGCTCGTGTGATAAAATGTACATCAGGCAGGTCTTCTGGCTCAACCCCATCTGCAAGCCTTCCCGTTTGAACAGTGGCGTATGTTGCAGATGTTTTGCTTTCGCAGAGGTCTTTACAGCTACGGGGATAGCGCCGGAATCAGACCGGACTTCCCTTTTAATGAATTTCCCTTCAGGGGCATTCAACCAAATGCATCACAAAGATGCAGGTGAAAGTTGGGATGGGATGATTTTGTTTTTAACACGATGTGAATAGAACAAGAGAAAAGATAAAAGGGAAAAGTGAAAAATGAAATACAAAGGTGAATGGAATTTAATATCCCTTCTCTTTTCACTCTTCTCTTTTCTCTTTTTTTATTAACTTCCCCGCATGACAAACCCGAAAAAACCACTCTTGAATTTATTCGACATCACCATGATCGTGATAGGTCTGGTGATCGGCATGGGCATCTTCAGAACTGCATCCGATTCTGCGAATGCAGCAGTGACCCCCTCTGTGTTTTTTATCACTTGGGTGGCTGGCGGATTGATTGCTCTTTGTGGCGCGCTTACCTATGCTGAAATAGGATCACGTTACCCAATCACTGGAGGCTATTATAAAATATTCGCCACCTGCTATCATCCTTCCATAGCATTCGCAGTGAATTGTATCATTCTCATCTCGAATGCTTCTTCATTGGCCTTGGTGGCATTGATCGGTAGTGAATATATATCACAGGTCATCTTCTCAACACCACCATCAGACCTTGTTCGGTCGCTAATAGCCATGGCTGCCATTATCATGTTCTATGGGGTAAATCTCATGGGATTGCGCATGAGCTCAACCACACAAAATATTCTCATGTTGATCAAGATATCCATGATTCTCCTGATAGTGGCTGGAATATTTTTTCCTTCATCTTCCAAAGTAGTTCATGATTTTGTGCCTAAAACAGACTTGACTTTTTGGGATTATGTGAAATCATTTGGGGTAGCCCTGGTAGCTGTATCCTTTACCTATGGCGGATATCAACAAACTATCAATTTTGGTGATGAAATAAAAAATCCACGGAAAAATCTTCCACGCGGCATTTTCATCGGAATCATCGTAATCATCCTGCTTTATCTCGCTGTGAGCTATGCCTATTATAAACAAATTGGCTTCGAGGAACTTAAAAATGCAAAAGGCATCGCAGCCATTGTTGCAGAACGCATGTTTGGTCCCTCAGGCAGATTCGTTTTTTCTATCTTGCTTTTCATGGCGGTACTTGCTTATGTCAACGTGCTCCTCATGAGCAACCCGCGTGTGATGTATGCCATGAGCCAGGATGGAATTCTTCCAAAAGCATTCAGCAAAAAAGATGAAAAGAAAGATGTATTGACGGTTAGTCTTACAGTATATGCACTCATCACGGTAGTGGTCTTGTTCTTTGCTAAAACAGTGGATAAAATATTGGGTTTCACCATGTTTCTGGATTGCATTGGGATGGCATTCTCCGCAGCCACCATATTCATCATCCGAAAAAGAACCAGCCACCTTGATCCGAAACAGATCTACACCATGAAATTCTTTCCATTGATGCCTATCATTTTTATTGCATCCTATACATTCATCGCCATCAATATTGCTATCACCAAACCCATGACTGCACTTACTGCCACCGCTGTGTTGGCGGCATTCCTGATATTATATTTTCTCACTGCCAAGAAAACCAAAACGATTTCCTGATGGATACTTCTTACATCATCAACCACCTGGGTGAAGAACATGGAAATTATTTCAATGCCATCGCACCGCCCATCATTCAAACCAGCAATTTTATGTTTGAAACGGTGGCGGACATGCGCAAGGCTTTTGAAGATGAAATGGGCGGGTATCTGTATAGCAGGGGATTGAACCCTACGGTTGACATCCTCCGAAAAAAACTGGCTGCCCTGGATGGTGCGGAAGATGCACTGGTATTCAACAATGGTGCTGCAGCCATTTATGCTGCAGTTGTTGCAAATGTAAAATCTGGTGATCATATTCTAAGTGTATCTCATCCATATTCATGGACAGTTCATCTGCTGGACAAGATTCTGCCTCGCTTTGGTGTGAGTTCCACGTATGCGGATGGCACCAACCTGGAATCATTTTTATCTCATGTGCAGGAAAATACCACGCTCATCTATCTTGAATCTCCCAACTCCTGGTGGCTGGATATTCAAGACCTGAAAGCCATTGCAGATGTTGCAAAAGCACGTGGCATCATTACCCTAATCGATAATAGTTTTTCTACCCCCTTATATCAAAAGCCCATAGAACTGGGCATCGATATGTCCATGCAAACTGCCACAAAATACATTGGCGGACATTCAGATACCCTGGGTGGAGTCATTTCTGGCTCTGCCAGCATGATGCGTAAAATATTTGAAAGCGAGTACATGTGCATCGGAAGCGGCATCCAGCCTTTCAACGCATGGCTATTATTGCGCGGATTGAGAACACTCCCTGCACGCATTGATCGGATCACTGCTTCTACAGCCAAAGTACTCGGGTATTTAAAGTCAGTGGAACAGATTGAATCATTGATTTTCCCACTGGATCCATCCTTTCCACAACATGAACTGGCTCAAAAACAAATGAAAGGGGCATGTGGATTGATATCCTTTTATATCAAAGCGCAAAAGATGGAAGAAATAGAAAAATTCTGCAATTCCCTCAAATCATTCAGAATGGCCGTTAGTTGGGGCGGTCATGAATCCTTGATCATACCCAAATGCGCAGGAATACAATCACATGAATTCGATCCTAAAAACCCTACACACAGGATGTTACGCTTGTACGTCGGGTTGGAAGACCCCGAATTCCTGATCCATGACCTAGGCCAGGCTTTTGCCTCCATCTGATGTTGTAAGCGGTCGCCTAAACTGACGAATGATTTTGAGAATCCCTTTTTTGGTTGAATCTTTGCATTGGTTTTTGGAAACTTCCTGAAACAGACACAAAATCAACCTATTAAATATGAAATTGTCGGTTTTACCCCTTCTTTTGTTGATCTCATCCGTTGGCGCAGTCAACGCACAAGATCAGAAGTGGGATTTGAGGCGTTGTGTTGAATATGGAATGAAGAACAATATCAATGTTCGTCAGACTGCTATTCAAGCGGAGCAATCTAAAATTTCTTACGACCAAGCGGTTATGGCACAGCTCCCTTCATTGGGATATAGCATGTCGCATGGTTTCTCTTTCGGTCGCACACTCGATCGCACTACCAATGTTTATACAAGTCGCTCTGCAATGTTTGAGCAAATGAGCATTCAATCCAATGCATTGCTCTTCAATTTCAATAGCAGAAAAAATAGTTTGATGGCCAGCAAACTCAGCTGGGAAGCAGATCAGGCAGCTGTTGATAAGGCTGCAAATGACATAGGACTGAACATTGCGGCAACCTATTTACGTGCTTTGTTGAGCAGGGAACAGGTGGAAATTAGCAAAATTGTTCTCGATCAAACCAACGCACAATACCGCAATACACGTAAACTTGTGGATGCAGGAAGTCTGCCTGAGCTAAATGCAGCTGAACTCGAAGCAACAGTAGCGCGCGATTCTGCAACGTATGTACAGGCTATGTCGCAAGCCAATCTGGATAAGCTTTCTCTCAAATCATTGTTATCGCTCCAGGCGGATATTCCTTTTGAATTGGTTGCACCCCCAATCGATATGATTCAGGTTGATAATATTCTGGATATTGTACCGGATGGATTATATCAAACAGCCCTTACTTCTCAACCGCAAATCAAAGGAAATGATCTTCGTATGCAAGCTGCTCAGAAAACGCTGCTTGCATCAAAAGCAATCATGAAACCATCCATTTCAGCATTCGGACAATTGAGTTCCAACTTTAACCAATTCCTGAAGAAACCATTGGGGTATACCTATTCCGGCGAACAACAGACGGGTGCTTATATAAAACAAGGTGTTACACAAGTGCCTGTATATGCTCCTGCATACGACTTGAAATATCAAATGAGAAGCTTTGGTGAATACTGGAATGGATATGGCAAACAACTACGTGATCAATTCGGCCAGGGACTAGGTTTATCGGTAAACATTCCGATTTTCAATGGACATCAGGCAAGGGCAAATGTGCAAAGAGCGTATTTGGAAGTGAAGAAAAATGATCTCGCCATTGAACGTGACAAGTTACAATTAAAGCAAGATATATATACTGCATATTACAGTGCTTCCGGGGCATTCCAAACCTACTTGGCGCGACAAAAAGCATTGGAAACCGCAGCAAGGTCATTTGAATTGGCTTCCAAAAGATATGAAATTGGTGTGATGCAAACCATTGAATGGCTTACAAACCAAAACAATCTAACCAGAGCAAAAATCGATAAAGTTGTTGCTCAGTATGAATATGTATTCAGAATGAAAGTACTTGAATTCTACAAGGGTCAGGGACTGAAATTATAATCAACAGAAAAAGTAAATCACAGTAAGATGAATAAGAAATGGATTTGGATCCTAATCGGATTGGTTGTTTTGGTTGTCGCGTTGCTCGGTCTTAAGAAGGCAGGAGTTATAGGAAAAGAGGAAGGAACGAAAGTCGCCTCTGAGAAAACCGGAAGAAAAGATATTACTGAAGTGGTAACTGCCAGCGGTAAGGTATATCCCGAAGTTGAAGTGAAAATCAGCCCAGACGTATCAGGTGAGATTGTGCAACTGAATGTATTGGAAGGTGACAGTGTTACAAAGGGACAATTGCTTGCTACAATCTATGCAGATATTTATGCAACACAACGAGATCAGGCAGCTGCACAGGTTTCACAGCAACAAGCACAAGTGGAAAATGCAACAGCCAATCTTTCTGCAGTGAAAGCCAGAATGGAACAAGCGGAACGTCAATACAACCGTCAGAAACAATTGTTTCAGGAAAAAGTTATTTCCAGGTTGGAATTTGAACAAGCTGAAAACGCATTCCTGACTTCAAAAGCAGATTTCAATGCCTCTACTCAAATGATTAAAAGTGGCAATGCATCTGTACTGAGTGCAAAAGCCAGCTTAAGCAGAGCCAATAAGGATTTGGGGCGCACCAACCTGGTGGCTCCAATGAGTGGAATCGTTTCTTTATTGAATGTAAAAAAAGGTGAACGCGTTGTGGGTAGCTCCATGATGGCAGGTACGGAGATGATGAGAATTGCTGATATGCGTGTAATTGAAGTACGCGTTGATGTGGGTGAAAATGATATTCCTAAAGTTACGATTGGTGATTCAGCCCTGGTGGAAGTGGATGCATATAACAAACGTAAATTCAAAGGGATTGTAACTCAAATTTCAAGCACCAACAGGGGTGTGGGTGGAACTGCAGCAACAACTTCTAATGACCTTACCAACTATGAAGTGCGTATTCGTCTTATTCCATCATCCTATGCTGATTTGATTGATGCTAAAAAAGGAAAGTTCCCTTTCCGTCCAGGCATGAGTGCAAACGCAGATATCCAAACCAATACACATAGCAATGTAATTGCCATTCCTATCAATGCTGTCACAACCCGCGATCGTGCTGATACTGCAGCTGCTGGTAAAGAAGCGAAAGTTGAAAAGAAGATGGATGCTCCTGCCGAAACAGGTACGGATGATGGCAGTGTAAAAAATGTCGACGATTTGGATGAAGTAGTATTTATTCTTCAAAAGGATGGCACCGTAAAACGCACAGTTGTAAAAACAGGTATTCAGGATATCAACTACATCGAAATTGTTTCTGGTTTGAAAGAGGGTGATGAAGTAATTGTTGGCCCATATTCAACCGTAAGCAAACTCCTTCGCACTGGAACGAAAGTGAAAGTGGTGAAGAAGGAAGAGTTGTTTGAAGTGAAAAAATAGAAGCTAGTAGCTAGAAGTTAGGTGTTAGAAAAAGTCATTCTAATGCCTAACTTCTAACTCCTAACACCTAACTTTATCCCATGAAATTCGGTATCATAGGAAGTGGCAGCTGGGGTACTGCGCAAGTGAAAATCCTTACAGACAATGGGCATGATGTCATTTGGTGTGTGCGGTCTGAAAAAATGATCCAACACATTCTTACTCGTCATCACAATCCCAAATACCTCAGTTCAGTTTATTTTGATCTCAAGCAATTGACGCTGACAACCGATCCTGCTTACGTGTATGAACATGCAGAAGCCATTGTTATAGCTGTGCCATCCGCCTTCACATCTTCTTATATAGACCCTTTTAAAGAACAGCTCAATGGCAAGATTATTGTCTCTGCTGTAAAAGGAATCCTCCCTGAATACAATGTTTTGCTGAATGATTATTTACGTGATCATGATCATATTGAAGTGAAGGGCTATGTAACACTCATGGGACCCTGTCATGCGGAAGAAGTGGCTGCTGAAAAACTTTCTTATCTCACCTTCTCTTCTGAAGATACTACCCTGGCTGAAACAGTTGCCGCTTGTTTCAAAACCCCTTTTATCAATACCATTGTGAATACCGATGTGTATGGTGTGCAATACGCATCAATCATGAAAAATATATATGCATTGGGTGCTGGCATCCTGAACGGACTTGGATATGGAGATAATTTCCTAAGTGTATTTGTTGCCAATGCAAGTGGAGAAATGCAATCCTTCCTAAAAAAAGTTATACAAACAAAAGGGTTGCAAACATCCTGTGGTCATATTAATTACGCTTCTTCTGTTTACATGGGCGATCTGTTGGTGACTTGTTATTCTTTGTTTAGTCGCAACCGTGCTTTTGGAAACATGATCGGCAAAGGCTACAGTGTGGAAGCAACCAAACTGGCGATGCAAATGGTGGCAGAAGGGTATCCTGCTTCGAAGTCCATTTTTGAACTCAATCAGCAAGTAATGGCTGAAATGCCCATCATTACTGCGATATATGAAATTCTATGGAATGCTATGGATCCCTCAGAAGCTTTCAAAAAAATAGAATCAGTGTTGATCTGAAGTGTCGATTTGAAACAAAGATGACGCAATACCATCTGCAAAAAATTTTCCTTCAAGCGTAATGATCCAATGATCATCTTTCAATACCACTTTTCTGGAATCAATCCATGGCTGAATGTCTTTTTTCAATTGAAGTAAAACATCATTGCCCCAATGCTGTTCAATTTGCAGTAGATTGATTCCCGTGTCCATTCTTAGAGCCGTCATGATATATTCATTGAACTGGTCTTTTGAAGTGAGAACTTCTTCCTCTGCACATGAAATTCCTGATTCAATCGCTTGCATGTATTGGATATTGTTTGACACATTCCAACTTCTTTTTTCTCCATCAAATGAATGCGCTGCTGGTCCTACACCCAGATAATGTGTTCCTTTCCAATAAGAACTATTATGCCTGCTTGCATTACCGGGAAGTGCAAAATTCGAAATCTCATAATGCCTGTATCCTGCTGCTGATGTTTTTTGCTGAAGTATATCAAAACAAGCAGATTGGATCTCAGGATCTATCGCTGTTTTTTTCTGATGTTGAATTTGATGATGCAGTGCTGTGCCTTCCTCTACCGTGAGTGCGTAGCATGAAAGATGAGGTACTTTATATGCTATTGCAATATCGAGATTTTCTTTCCACTGTTCGAGTGTCTGTCCAGGTGTTCCATAAATAAGATCAATGCTGAAATTGCTGAAACCCGCTTCCTGTATCGTTTCTATGCATGCTCTGGATCTCACTGCATCATGTGCCCTGTTCATCCAAACAAGATCTTCTTGAAAGAAGGATTGAATTCCTATGCTAAATCTGTTGATCCCCATCCTTTTCCATGCCATCGCCTTTTCCATATCAATATCATCCGGATTTGCTTCCAAAGTAATTTCAACATCGCTGATTACCTGGAATTTTTTATGGATGACATGGAGCAGGCTTTCAATTTTCTCTGTTGCTAAAATAGATGGAGTTCCACCTCCGAAATAAATGGTTTCTATTAATTGTCCTTCAAGCTGCTGACTCATGTTAATTTCCTGCGCAATGGCAGCTACCATCCGATCAGTTTGTTCAAGGGTGGTGGAAAAATGAAAATTGCAATAATGGCAGGCCTTTCTGCAAAAGGGGATATGTATATAGATGCCTGCCATTGGTTTGAAGGTTGTAGATTTGTATGGTTGCACATCCATCTTAAATACCGATTACTCATACTTGCTTCTGCTCTTGTTTTTTTTGCACATGGGCAGAACAAACATGTTTTGCAATGGACTTGCATCGACAAAGGTACTACTGCTTTTGCAGGGAAAATCGCTTTGCAAACAGATTTTTCGAATAAAACAGATTGCGCCCAATATCTTCAAAAGGAACTTTCTGGATCACTTTTTAGAATGGGATATCTCGCATTCTCCATCGATAGTATTGTACAAACAGATAGTCGCACACAGGCATGGTTTTACTTGGGTGATCAATATCATTTTGGTAGGATACGTGTGGGAGAAAATATCCTTTCAGAGGTATTTCAGAATGGCAAGGCCGGACTAAATGAAGGTGAACCGATTGATCCATTGAGGCTTTCTTCTTACACTTCATCCATATTGCATTATTACGAAAACAACGGATATCCTTTCGCCTCTGTTCGTCTCGATAGTAGTTATTTAAGAGACGCAGCTTTATACGCCATCTTAAAGGTTGAAAAAGGTCCCTTGTATCATATTGATAGTATTCATGTGGAAGGTAATCTGCATATCAGTCACGACTATCTTGAAAATCTCTTGGATATCAAAACAAGAAGCATCTACAACCAATCTTCATTGGAAGATATTTCCAAAAGGTTGGCGTCAACCGGTTTTCTATTGGAAAAAAGTCCATGGAACCTCACCTTGTTGGGAACCGGTGCCGTATTAAATCTTTTTTTGGAACAACGTCGTGGCGACCAAATTGATTTGTTGGCAGGACTCATGCCATCCAATACGCAACTGGGCGGGAAAATGTTATTGACGGGTGAAGCAAATATGCAATTGAACAATGCATTTGGTGGAGGAGAGCATGTGTTGGTGAATTGGCAACAGTTGCAGGTTCAATCTCCCCGTCTGCAAATGGGCTTTCAAAAACCGTTTCTTTTTAAAACACAGTCCGGGATAGATATGCAATTCAATTTGTTGAAAAAAGATTCTACCTACATGAATATCAATACAAGATTGGGTTGGCAGTATTTTATCAGTGGAAGAACCAAGGCATCGATCTTCTTTCAGCAATTTTCGAGTAGTTTGTTGGACATTGATACCAGTTTGATAAAGTCTACAAAACGATTACCGGCTATGCTCGATGTAAGCAATAGTCAGTTTGGTATTTCCTATCATCATGTAGGAACAGATAATACACTCAACCCCCGCAAAGGGTTTGAGCTGGAAATGAGGTTGTCTGCAGGCTTGAGGAAAATAGCCAGAAACCAAACCATTGTGATGCTTGAGAAAGACGCACTGGGCAAGCCTTTTAATTTTGGCTCTTTGTATGACACAGTGAAAGCAAAATCCTCCCAAGGACGTGCCATTGTAAAATTTGATCAATTTTTTCCTGTGGGAACTCAATCAACCATGAAATTTGGTTTGAATGGTGGTTATATCATGGCTGACCGTATTTATCGGAACGAACTTTTTCAGATAGGAGGCATTAAAACCCTAAGAGGAGTCAATGAGGAAAGCCTTTTTGCTTCTGGTTATTTGATTTCAAACCTTGAGTATCGCTATCTGCTGGGAACTTCATCCTATCTGTATGCATTCTTCGATGCTGCAAAGGTTCAACGGAAATCACTGGAATTGGAAACCTCTGGAACCTATTTGGGAACTGGTTTGGGACTATCCTTTGAAACCAAATCTGGTATGTTTAATCTGGCCTATGCCATTGGCAAACAACCCTCCTCCGGCTGGGGATTCAAGGAAGCAAAAATCCATTTTGGATTTGTTGCCATCTTTTGATGTTCTCATGTAGGAATGAAATAATTTTGCTTAGAATGAATCTTGTACACCGATACCTGTTATTCTTTTTCATGTTCATCTTGGCTGGGAATCTCCAGGCACAGGATAGTACAGTATTTCAGACTGAAATTCTCTCTAGTAATGTAGATAGTTTAATTCAGGATTCTCTTCGAAAGGCATTTATCTTAAATCATAAACCACTCAAAGCGGAACAGCTGCAAGCATATAAAATTCAGTTGTCGGATGGGGTCTATGGACAATATGCAACATCCTATATCCGACATTCCGATGTATATATGATTAAAATGAAGCCCAAGCGTCTTTTGATCATCGAACATGAAACACCACATCGGGAGTGGATTTTCTACTCATTCGTATTATTGTTATTCTTATCTGCAGTGGTCAATGCCTTCTATCCAGCCTACTTCAGCAGACTCACAAAAATATTTCTGAATCCCGTAATGGTCTTTGGTCAGGCCCGCGAACCTGCCATGCAAGACCCGGTTCCTGCGGTTTTTTATCAGATATTATTCTTTTTTGCTGCCGCCCTATTCATGTATTTCGGTTTTGCGGTTAGGTTGAAGCTCGCAGAAATACATTGGACAAGACTTGTTTTCGGAGCTGCAATTGGTTTTTTTGTGATTTATGCATGCAAGCATCTGATTTTACTTTTTTTAGGATGGCTTTTTAAGCAAAAAGAAGTTTTTGAAAATTATTCCTTCCTTGTAACCTTGATAAATAAGATATCCGGTGTGGTATTGCTGACGTTTTCACTGCTGCTAGCCTACGCTACAGAAGGCTCTCTAACCGTCTATTTCAGAATGGCATTGATATTGATGTCTATTTTGTTGATGTTGAGGTTATTCCGGGGGTATCAGATTTTCAAGAAGCAAACAAAAACAAGCGTATTTACCTATATCATGGCATTTGTTTCACTTGAACTTCTTCCAACTTGTGTTTTATTGAAATTCATCATGGATCAATTGGTTCTCCGGAAAATTGATCTGCTTTGATATTTCTTTGAAATTTCAACATAACATTTTAACAACTTCTGCAGAAATGCGCAAATGATTCAATGAAATTCCAGCTGTGTTTAATTTGGTTGAAAAATATTGATTAAATTTGCACTTCATCAGTGATTGGATATGACCAAGAATGGAAAAAAGGCATCTGAAACACTATCCAAAAGTGTAAAAAAGATTTTGATCACACAACCTAAGCCAGAGTCCCCAAAATCTGCTTATTTTGAGTTGGAACGAAAGCATGGTGTGGTCATGGAATTCATTCCATTTATTAAATTGGAAGCTATTCCTTCCAAGGATTTCCGAAAACAAAAGATTGATATCCTGCAATATTCTGCTGTTGTTCTAACCAGTAAGAATGCTATCGATCATTTTTTTCGCATTTGCGAAGAAATGAAAATCACCATCTCCCAAGACACCAAATATTTTTGCATCAATGAGCAGGTTGCTTTATATCTGCAAAAATTCATTCTCTATCGAAAGCGAAAGGTATTTTTTAGCAACGATGGCACCAATAAAGGATTGTTTGATGCAATCAACAAGCACAAGGAGAACGAAAAGTTCATGTATCCCTGCTCTGAGAATCAACAGGACAATGAAATTCTGGCTTGGCTCAAAGGCCATAACTGTGAATTTGTTACTCCTTATATGTACAGAACCATCAGCAGTGATGTAAAGTCATCACTGGCAATTCATGAATTTGATATAATCTGTTTCTTCACGCCAAGTGGGGTAAAAAGTTTGAAAGAGAACTTTCCTGAATACCTCCAAAATGGAACCTACGTAGCTGCTTTTGGAGGAAATACACTAAGAGCTGTGGAAGAGGCAGGCCTAACCTTGCATATCAAGGCACCAGAGCCACAAACTCCTTCCATGACTGCAGCATTGGAGCGCTTCCTGACTGAAAAGAACAAGTCAAAATAAAAATATTCAAACAGATGACCCCGACACCGGGGTCTTTTTTTTAAGATGGAAAAAGCAAACAGACTTCTAAGCGAAACCAGTCCTTACCTCCTCCAACATGCCTATAATCCGGTGGATTGGTTTCCGTGGGGAGAGGAAGCTTTGGCAAAAGCAAAGAATGAAGATAAATTGATTTTAGTGAGCATTGGCTACGCAGCTTGTCATTGGTGCCATGTCATGGAAAGGGAAAGTTTTGAGGATCAATCCACTGCCGACCTGATGAACAAACATTTCATCAGCATAAAGATTGATAGGGAAGAAAGGCCTGATCTGGACCATTTGTTCATGGATGCATTGCAAGCCATCACCGGACAAGGGGGATGGCCATTGAATATGTTTCTAACACCGGATGGTAGGCCTTTCTATGGGGGCACCTACTTTCCGCCCATTGATTTGCAAAACAGGGTTTCATGGAAGAATTTGTTGACTCAGCTGCAACAGGCTTTTCTTTCACGAAGGCATGATATTGAACAGCAAGCAGATGAACTCAAAAATCATTTGCTTTCAGTAAATAAGGTGGATCCACGGAAATTCGAAGGGTTTAATCTTCCTCTTGAAGAAAAATTCACCAGGCAGCAAACGGAGAAAATACGACATCAACTAATCATGATGGCTGATCAAGTAGAAGGAGGTTTTGGGAAGGCACCTAAATTTCCACAAACGTTTTCAATCAACTATCTCCTGCGATATTATCATTTCTTCAAAGATGTTGATGCGCTTGCACAAGCCGAATTGAGTTTAAAGAAGATGATGCGTGGTGGTATTTACGATCAGATTGGTGGCGGGTTTTGTCGCTATTCAACTGATTCACAATGGCTTGCACCTCATTTTGAAAAAATGACCTACGACAATGCCTTGCTCTTGATTTCGATGTCAGAAGCATATCAAATTACCTCAGACAAGGAATATGCAGCATGTATTGAGCAAACCATTGGTTTCATGATGAGGGAAATGATGGGGGAAAATGGTTGTTTCTATGCTGCGCTGGATGCCGATAGTGAAGGGGTAGAGGGAAAATTTTATACGTGGTCATTGGATGAATTCAATGCCATCGTAGGCGATAATGCGGAACTGCTGGCTTCATATTGGGATGTAAAAGAAGCAGGCAATTGGGAACATGTGAATATTTTAAGGGTGATGAAACCCATTGAAACCTGGGCTTCTGAAAATGTATTGGAACCGGATATTGCTGCAGAAATCATCACAAATGCTGCAGAAAAATTACTCAATTTCCGCTCCAGGCGGGTACGACCAGGAACAGATGATAAAATGATTTTGGGTTGGAATGCAATGATGAATCAGGCCCTTGTTTCTGCAGGACTGGCACTGCAAAAGAAGGAATGGGTAGATTTTGCTGAAAAGCACATGTCAACACTTTTTCAGCTTTTCAAAAATGAATCACTCGGTATCTGGAAACATACATACAAGGCAGGTGAGGCAAAATTTTACGCCTATCTGGATGATCTTGCGATGCTAATCCGAGCTCTTTTGCTTTTGCAGGAAGCTACTTCAGATCCAGCTTATCTCGATCAGGCAAATGAAGTTGCAGAATATGTGGATGCTCATTTTACGGATGAGGACAACCTGTATTTTTATTTTTCTCCCATCCAACAACAGGATATTCTTGTCAGAAAAAAAGATCTATACGATGGTGCCTTGCCCTCTGGGAATGCTTTAATGGCCTGGAATCTTCATCAATTAGGCCTTTTGTTAAACAAGCCAAACTGGAGGAATCGTGCTATACAAATGCTTGAAATTCAAAAAGATACTGCAGTTAGATACCCAAATTCATATGGTTTATGGGCCAGTTTACTCTTAGAGTTCACCCAAGGAACCCATGAACTGGCAGTGTTGGGTCAAAATGCACATCTGGCATCTTTCAAACTTTTGGGGAATTATATACCCAATCGGGTAATCATGTCAGCAAAAGTTGCCAATGAAAAATACCCGCTTTTGGCCGGAAAAGAGACCACAGAAGCCGTTTTTTATTACCATTGTCATCAGTATAGTTGTAAAAGGCCGGTAAATTCAGAGACAGAAATACTTAAAGAAGTGGCATCTTAACAAAAAGATAAGTTTCGTCATACAATATAGGACTCAAAGCTTCGTTTTTGATGCTTAGTTGAATCTTGTTTCAATCTTGTTAAAATTTAGATTATTAACTAGTTATATTAAAAAAAGATAGCCTTTAATCATTTATATTTGTTGGCGTTCATCCTAAACTAATTATGAAAATGAAGAGCCTTTTGAACAATCTTATTGCAGTCCTTTCTCTTGCACTGGTTATTACCAGCTGTGGTAAATCAAGTGGTAAGTCAGGAGCTATCTCAGGGGATGGCCAGTTGCATGGTGTATCACTTGGTAGTAAATATGTGATGCCAAAACCTCCCGGAATGGTATATGTGCCATCTGGTACTTTTCACATGGGCCCCAGTGATGAAGATGTTAGCTATGCCTTCACAGCAAGAAATAAACAAGTTTCCATCAATGGATTCTGGATGGATGCCACTGAAATCACCAATGACGAATACCGTCAGTTTGTGAATTATGTGCGCGATTCAATCGCTGCTACCATCCTGAATTACAAAAAACAAGCTGCTGATGGATCTAGTCCAATAGATTGGAATAAAGCCAGGTTGATAAAATGGAATGATCCAAAAATTCTTGAGCAACTAAGTGCCATGATAGTTACACCTGATAACAGAATCAATGGCCGCAAAGAATTGGATGCACAAAAGATTGTCTATCATTCTGAAATCTTTGACTATAAAGAAGGTGCCAGACGCGAAAATGCAACCAAGCCAAGGTCTAATTTCATTGTAAAAAAAGATACTCAGATTTACCCTGATACGTTGGTGTGGATTCGTGATTTCACGTATTCTTATAATGAACCAATGGCAAAAAAATATTATTCTCACCCTGCATACGGAAGTTATCCGGTTGTGGGTATTAACTGGAAACAGGCTACTGCTTTCTGCGAATGGAGAACGCAATTCCTCAATTCATATTTGGAATCGCACAAAAGAATGACTGAATCAGATTTCAGACTACCAACTGAAGCCGAGTGGGAATACGCAGCAAGAGGAGGACGTTCACAGGTTCCTTTTCCATGGGGTGGTCCTTACTTGAGAAATAAAAAAGGTTGTCTGTTGGCAAACTTCAAGCCAGGAAGAGGTAACTATCCTGAAGATGGTGGTTTCTATACAGTTCGTGCTGATGCATATTGGCCAAATGATTTTGGTTTGTACAACATGGCTGGAAATGTGGCTGAGTGGACATCTTCATTGTATTATGAAGGCGCATACAACTTTCAGCACGATATGAATCCGGATATTCGTTGGAATGCAAAGGATAATGATCCTCCTCGTATGAAACGCAAGGTAGTTCGTGGTGGAAGCTGGAAAGATGTTGGCTTCTTCCTTCAAAACAGTGCCAGGAATTATGAATATCAAGATACAACCAAGTCTTACATCGGTTTCCGTTGTGTTGTTGACCTTCCTCCAATGGCTTCAAAAAAATAAACACTTTAAATAAATCCAAAACAAATACAAAAACCACTAAAATCCATTTTATGGCCGAACAACAAAAAAACATTGACTGGGACAAGATAGTAAACGCCGTTGTTAGTATTGGTGCTGCTGTTGTAATATTTGGTGCATGGGCAAAAATCCTGCACAAATCTTTCGCAGACGTAATGCTAACCGTTGGTTTGCTTACAGAAGCATTGATTTTCATTATCTATGCATTCTATCATCCACATGATCCCATTGAAGACTTGGCTAAAAATCTTCAAGGTGGTATAGGTGGCGGTTCGGCTTCCCCTGCAAATGATGAGTTGAAGAAGTTGATTGAAAAAGAAATCAATCCCGATAACCTCAAAAAACTCAATGAGAATTTTGCTAAATTCAATACTTCTGTTCAAAATATGGCAAATGTTGCAGATTTGACTTCTGCCACAAATGAATATGCCGCCAAGACAAAAGAAGCAACAGCTGCATTGGGATCTGTAAAGGATGCATATGTTGTTGCTGCTAACTCAGTTCAACAGTTTAATTCTGCTGCAGAAGGTTCTAAAGCATTCCATGAACAAGTTCAGAAACTTACTATAAACCTCGGTTCACTCAATAAAATGTATGAATTGGAATTGCAGGATTCTGGCAATCACATCAAAGCAATGAACAGTTTCTATGACAATCTTGTGAAAATTTCACAAAATATGCAAGGAAGTGTTGATGATGCCAAGAAAACACAAGAGCAAATTGCTTTGCTTGCTAAAAACCTCGGCAGCCTGAACAGTGTGTATGGAAACATGCTATCTGCAATGCAAGGCCGCGCATAATTGATCCGAAAAACCAGTTCCTAACATTTAAATTAAACTGACATATGGGACTTCCCAAAGAACCGCGGCAGAAAATGATCAATATCATGTACTTGGTATTGACTGCATTGCTAGCGTTAAACGTGTCTGCAGAAATATTGAACGCCTTTAAAGTTGTTGATAATAGCTTGAAGGAATCAAATGGGGTGTTGTCTAATTCAACAGCCGCGATATACACAAATTTTGAAGAATTATTGAAAGATCCAAAGAGTAGTCAAAAAGCTTCTATTTGGAAACCTAAGGCAGATCAGATAAAAGTATTGGCCGACGAAACCTCGAAAATGCTTGAGGAATATAAACAAAAACTCAAGGAAGAGGCGGATCTGGATAAGGAAACAGGCTCCTTCCGTGAAGACAATATTGATGCTGCTACAAGACTTTTTGATACCAAAGGCGAAGGCAAAATCCTCTACGGCAAATTGGAAGAATTTAAAACAAAATTACTTGCAATCGATAAGGAAATGGCAGGCCAGATTGGTCCTAAAATCCCTTTGAATCTTGAAGTGCCTAAGTCTGCTTCTGGCAACTTGAAAACAGGTGACAAAGTGAAAGATTGGATTACCAGCTACTTTCACATGACGCCTACTGTTGCAGCACTCACTATGTTGAGTAAATTTCAGAATGATGTAAAGAATTCTGAAAACCTTGCAGCTACTTTTTGTGTAAGCCAGGTAGGAGCAGTTAAATTGATCATGGATAAGTTTGAACCATTGGTTGGAACAAGTTCCACATATTTGATGCCAGGTGAGCAAATGACCGTCACTGCTGGCTTGGGTGCTTTCAACTCAAATGTTAAACCAGTTGTAACAATCGACGGAAGGGCTATTTCAGTGAATGCAAATGGCGTTGCTGAATCAACTGTCGCTGCTGGTGGAACAGGTGCACATAGCATGAATGTAAGTGTGAGTTTTGTTGATCCTAATACAGGTGAGCAAAAAACAATTTCCAAAAAGATTGACTATACTGTTGGTTCTCCTTCAGGCGTAGCTGTATCTCCTGACAAAATGAATGTATTGTATGTTGGAGTAGATAATCCACTTACCATTACAGCAGGCGCAGGAAGCGAAAAGGTTTCAGCCCAATTCAGTGGTGGTACAATTACCAAGGTTTCTGGTAATAAATACATAGCAAAGCCTAATCAGGGTGCTTCAGGTGATCAGGCAGTTACTGTTATGGTGGAAGGAAAAGCAGCCGGAAAAATAATGTTCCGTGTAAAACAGCTACCCAATCCTACAGCATATGTTGGAAATTTAAAACCAGGTGCAGTACCTTCTGCGTCTTTCAAGGCAATGGGTGGTATCATCGCAAAGCTTGAAGATTCTGAGTTTGACGCTCCATTTGAAGTGGTTAGCTATAAAGTAGGTGCTTTGAGTGCTGATATTCCTGATTACGCTCCTGTTGATAACAAAGGTGCAAGATGGGCAGGCGGTGCAGCAACATTAATCAATAAATTGAGGCCAGGTGCCCTGGTTGCAATTACAGATATTGTAGTACGTGATCCAGCGGGAAGAACAAGAACATTGAGCAACAGCTTGTCATATAATCTGAAATAACCTACAAGTTTAAATAATCATATCATGAAAATGAATTGGTCAAAAGGTCTTTTACTGCTCGCTTTTGTAAGCTTTCTTAGCTTAGAAGCTGGGGCGCAAGCAAAGAAAAAGCCTGCACCTAAAAAGACAACTGCCAAGCAGACAACTGCAAAAAAAGCAACTTCTCAAGTGCTGGATGCACAACAAGCTGCTCCGAAACAGGATACTGTTCCGCCGCCTCCACCGGCTCCACCAAAAGACCCATTTGCTTTTGATTCAGTTCGTGTTTCTTTGCGTCCTGATGCGTCTATTGAAAGAGGATTGGTGAAAGACCGTACTCCACTTGCATATGAGCATATTCGTGAAGACGATGCATGGTACCGTGAGCGTGTATGGAGAGAGATTGATATCAGGGAAAAAATGAACCTTGCCTTCCGTTACAAAGCGGAAGATGATAACGGTAGCCAACGTTTTCTGAATATACTTTTGCATGCTGTTAGAAAGGGTGATATCACTGTATTTGATCCAACGGTAGATGATCGATTTACAACACCTATGACAACTGCAAGAGTAGGTGAGGTGATTTCAGGAAAATGCGATACAGTTCAAGTGATTGATTGGGCAAAAGATCCAACCGGCTCAAAAGGTATCATGAAGGATTCATTGGTATGTAAAGAGTTTAACCCAGACGAAATTGTAAAGTTTCGTATAAAAGAAGAATGGGTTTTTGACAAGGAATCTTCCAGGATGTTTGTAAGAATTCTCGGTATTGCCCCAATCAAAACATATATTGATGAAGCTTCCGGAACAGTACTCGGGGAGTCTCCACTTTTCTGGGTATATTATCCTGAACTGCGTCCAATCCTCGCTTTATACGAAGTATACAATGGAAAGAATTTCGGCGCCAGGATGAGTTGGGAAGAATTATTTGAGAGCCGTTACTTCGCCAGCTACATTGTTAAGTCAAGTATCGAAAACCCATACGACTTGTATATCAAACAATACATCAAGGATGATATTCTTCGTTTGATGGAAGGTGACAATATCAAAAACAAGATCTTCAATTTTGAAATTGGTCTCTGGTCTTACTAATCAAACAGTTTGATAAATATTACTGAAAAGCCGTCACTCGACGGCTTTTCTATTTTTTGTAATGTTCAATAATCAATCTTGCTTTAGCAACTCCAATCAACTGCTTAAGTTCTTCCTCACTTGCTTTTTTAATGTTTGTAACTGACCTGAAGTGATTCAATAATTCAAAAGCAGTTTGAGGCCCAATTCCCTGAATGCTTTCCAACTCATTTACGAATGTTCCTTTACTTCTGAGTTTTCTATGAAAACCCACTCCAAAATCATGCACAGCATCACGTATGCCTCGAATGAATTTCAAGACCTCACTATCGTAGCCAAGCTTCAGGGATTCCTGGTCTCCGGCAAAAAACAACTCTTCCTGATTTTTGGCCAATCCAACCAATGTCATTTTACCCTTAAGCCCTAGCTCATCAATGGCTTCCAGCGCCGCTCCCAATTGTCCCTTGCCTCCATCAATGATCACCAGTTGAGGCAAGTCTGCCCCTTCATTTTTCAATCTTTCATATCTTCTGAAAACACCTTCTTTCATGGTCGCAAAATCATTGATGCCCTGTACTGTTTGAACCTTGAAATGCCGGTAGTCCTTTTTGCTGGGTACTCCATTCTTGAAACACACCATGGCAGAAACAGGGTAGTCGCCTTGAAAATTGGAGTTATCAAAACACTCAATGTGATAAGGAATTTCCTTCAGGCTCAATGCTGTCTGCACATCTCTCAATAAACTTTCCTTACTCGCATTCTTTTCACTGAGGTAAAGCATTTTTCGTTTTCGTTTCTCCTCAATGAAGTAATTGGCATTTGTTTCCGCCAAAAGCAATAGTTTTTTCTTTTCTCCCGCTTTTGGAATCGTAACCTTATATCCCTCAAACCCAAAATCAATAGGGAAGGGGAGGATGAGTTCCTTGGCCTCACTATCGAATATCGATTGAAAATTGGTGATTACATGTGCCAGTAAATCTTCTTTTTCTTCATCAATCATCAACCGAAACGAGGCTGTTTTGGAATTACTGATGGTGCCATTTCGCACCGCTAAATAACTGACCACCTTATCTCCTTCATAATCTCCTAATGCAAATACATCGAGGTCGCCTAAATTCGGACTCACTATAACTGATCTGGCCTGATAATTTTTCAGGTCATTTATCTTTTGTTGAATGAACTCAGCTTTTTCGAATGCCAATTCCTCTATAAAAGCCTTTTGTTTTTGCTTGTATTCATTGATGATTCCAGACAGATTGCCTTTTAAAATATGCCTGATTTGCTCCAATCCTTTTTCATAATCAGCTTGCGTCTCAAGCCCAACACAAGCACCTTTGCAATTTCCCAAATGGTATTCCAGACAAACCTTGAATTTTCCCTTTTCAATGTTGTATTTGGTTAATGCAAGTGTGCAATTTCTCAATTGAATATGCTGCTTGATGAATTCCATCAGGTCTCTAACCCTCGTAGTAGATGTAAATGGTCCCAGATATTCTGAGCCATCATTGATTTTTCTCCTTGTTAAAAAGACCCTGGAAAAAGGTTCTTTTTTGATGACGATATAAGGATATGCCTTATCGTCTTTCAACAGTATATTATATTTTGGCTTGAATTCCTTGATCAATGAATTTTCAAGCAGCAGTGCATCATGTTCAGAATGGACAATGGTGAATTCAATATGTTCAATTTGTCGGACAAGCTCATTTGTTTTAAAGCTGTGATTATTTTTATTGAAATAAGAGCTCACTCTTTTACGTATATTCTTTGCCTTTCCTATGTATAACAATTGTTTTTGAATTCCATAGTACTTGTATATTCCGGGAGAATTAGGTAAGGTTTGTTGTATGTTGCTGAATTGTTCTTGCTTCATATTTAGTTTTCAACTGACCATCTAAATCGATCGGATCTATTCTCTACTGCATTGCCATTTGAGTATGCCATTGACTGAACAATCATTTCTTTTCCTGCAAGCCATAAGATTTTTCTGGAAATTTCTAAATCTTTTTCCTTGTCAATCCTCTCCATGTAAACAGAATGCACAATGGATTCTCCATCTCTAATGTGCAATTCTATTTTGAATAATCCCGGATTTGAGTCTTCTTTGATATAGCTGAGTGTGGTTTCCTTCAGTTGTTCATCATGAATCACCGTTTCCTTGAATCCATTTTCGGCGTTCATTTCCTTAAGTTCATGTATAAAAAATGAATTAGTCATTTTCCTGAATTCCTCTTTTGGAAAAATACTTGTATCAGAATGATCCTTTTCAATTTTTACATGAAAAATTGCCAAAGGCAATGTATCAATAGCAGCGATCTCTTGTGTAAAAAAGTTAACTACTGGATAGTAGGATGGATCTGAATCCTGTTTGATATTACAGGCAAACAAGACTGCCACAATAGAAATAACAGAAAACCTGATGGCATATATCATGTTGTAAAATTACTGCAGCAATTTCCCGCAGAAAAATTAAAATCAATGGATGGTCTTAGATACCGAAAGTTTTACACCCATGTCCCACAGATTTTCCTTGATAGGATACTTGTTCTTAAAGCTGGAAATAAGCTGGTATCTGTATTGTGGAGCAAAGCTGAATTTATATGCCCCGGATTGAATATTGAGGGATGCTTCAACTGCAGAGTTGATATTGAATCTTCTGTTTAAGCTTGGCTCTTTTGCGTAATTCTTTAAATTGGTTGAAATCAAATAGGAATAGTTTGTAAATACATATGTAGGCTGTAATGAAGATGCAATGGCCAAATTGATCTTTTTGTTACCTGCAACGATATATTCCAAACCAATTGGCATGGAAATCATGTAGTGCTCATTCCTCAATGTAGTTGAACTATACCCATCCCCATTTCTGTAATATGAGATGGTGCTGATTGGAGAACTGGCTCCATATCCAAAATTATTCATGCCATAGGTCGCAATTTCAGGAGTACCAATATACGCTTCAATCTGATAATGGTTATAGTTGAATTGTAGCCCTGTTTTGAGTGTAAGTTTTTTACTGAGGGGGTAAAGCATGGATGTTCCAAGCTCCAATCCCATACCTGCTTTATGATTTACTGCATCATTCACATTCGCCGCAAAATTGGAATTTGTGGTATACGGGAATGAAGCATATTGATAATTGCTGTTAGTTGCCTTGCCTTGAAGAATTCTGTAACTGGCTGTTGGTGTTATATAAAACTGCCATTCAGCTTTTTTACTAATCTTGATGGCATGTGCAACTACACTTTCAAACGCATTGGAGAGGAAATTCTTTTTTGTTGGCTTGATATTGATACCGGCATTTCTATCTTGAATTTCTTTTGAAATGGCCAAAACACTTGCAGGGAGTTCAATTTTCTCTGAATTATACATAGAACCTTCTGCTATTTCATTATTTATGTCAACATCTCGCTGTAAAACAGCTACCTGTTGTATCATTTTAATTGAATGATCTCGGTTGTTTTCCCTATATTTAACTGAAATGACCTCCATGTTTTTGTAAGCCTTTTCAAGCGGGTCATTGGAGATAAAGCTATATGCAATTTGCCCCGTTGGAGCTGGTACTTCAACTAATTCTTTTGTGTTGTGAATAACCAAGCCGCCTGAAATACATAGCAATAGGAAGCCTATGGACACATATGTCCAAAACCTGTTTGGATACAAATTCTTTTGAATATTGTTCCACACAGCGTCTGAAGGGTAGATCAAATACTGATCAGATCTTTCCTTCAAAAAGTCTTCCAACTCATCAGACGAATATTTTCTCATGTCTCTTTTATTCAACCCTTCAGATCACTTAATCTTTACAGGCTTAAACCAACTTTTCTTTTCTTTTTCTTTTGTCACGATATTCTTTTTCACCAATATCTCTTCCAACATATTCCTTGCCCTGGTATATTGCGATCTGCTTGTACTCTCTTCGATATCAAGTATAGATGCAATTTCTTTGTGTGAATACCCTTCAATGGCATATAGGTTGAGCACAGTTCGGTATCCTATAGGCAGTATACGAATGCATTCAACCACTTGCTTTGCTTGTAATACAGCAGGAATATTGTCTTCTTTCACACTGATATTGCTTGCAAAAAGGATATCTACATTGTCATTGAATTTTTTATTTTTCTTCAAATGATTGATACAGGTATGCACAATGATGCGTAATATCCATCCTTCCAAAGAACCACGACCTTCAAACTGTTTGATTTGGCTGAAGACTTTAATGAAACCTTCCTGAAGCATATCTTCTGCATCCTCTCTTGTTTTGGCATAACGATAGCAAACAGAGAGCATTTTCGGACTATAACGTCCATATAACTCTTGCTGTGCGTAAGCATCGTTTTGTTGGCAACCTTGAAGAAGCACCTCTTCTAACATGAAGATCAGTTTAATGATCTCTGAAAATAAGACAATTTTTTAATTTTTGGTGCTGCATAATTTTTTCTTTTTACAGTATTATATAAAAAAACAGGTCTTTCAAAAAGACCTGTTTCAGATGTTAATCGTACAATTATGATTTTTACGGCTAAACCAATATGTTTCCTGTCATCTCTCCAGGTATTGGCAATCCCATAAAATGAAGGATTGTTGGGGCAATATCTCCTAATTTGCCAGGTTTGATTTCACCTTTCCAGTCTTTATCAATGATAAATAAAGGAACTGGGTTGAGCGTATGTGCTGTATTGGGACTTCCATCATTGTTTTTCATAAAGTCAGCATTGCCATGATCCGCTGTCAGGAAAATAGTATAGCCGTTTTCCAAGGCAGCTTCAACCACTTGTTTAACACATGCATCCACTGTTTCTGCAGCTTTGATGGCTGCGTCCCAAATTCCAGTATGCCCAACCATATCAGCATTTGCATAATTCAAGCAGATGAAATCAGCTGATTTTGCTTTGATCTCTGGTACTATTTTTTCAGTGAGTTCATATGCACTCATTTCAGGCTGAAGATCATACGTAGCCACCTTTGGAGATGCTGCCATGATTCTTCTTTCGCCATCAAAAGGGACTTCCCTTCCGCCACTGAAAAAGAAGGTAACGTGTGGGTATTTTTCTGTTTCAGCAATACGAATTTGAGTTTTACCATGTTGCTCCAAAACCTCTCCCAACGTATGCGTTAGGTTATCATTGGTGAAAATTACATGTACATGATGGAATGTATTATCATACTCAGTCATGGTTGTATACTCCAAGGCAAGTTTGTGCATACCGAATTCCTGAAAATCCTTTTGTGTCAATACTTCAGTAATCTCACGGCACCTATCTGTTCGGAAGTTGAAACAAATAACTGCATCCCCTTCTTCAAGGGTTGCTATAGGCTTGTGGTTTCCATCAACAATGATGATTGGTTTGATGAATTCATCTGTAATATTATTTTCATAACATGCCGCTATTGCATCCGATGCAACAGTTGCATGTTGTCCTTCGCCTTTTACCAATCCATCATAAGCCAACTTTACACGTTCCCACCTCTTATCTCTGTCCATGGCATAATACCTGCCGGTAATACTTGCAATCTTGCCTGTCGAACCTGCAATATGCGACTCCAATTCTTTTATAAAACCAAGTCCACTTTTGGGATCGGTATCCCTTCCATCTGTAAACGCATGAATGAAAACATTGTCCAGTCCTTCCATCTTGCAGAGGTCAACAATGGCTTCTACATGTTTGATATGGGAATGGACACCGCCATCACTTACAAGCCCAATGAGATGTAGTTTCTTGTTATTTCTCTTGGCATACCTGATCGACTGTAACAATGTTTCATTCTGTTGGAAAGTACCTGTGCGAATTGCCACATTGATCCGTTGGAGTTCCTGATACACAATCCTGCCTGCGCCAAGATTCAGATGTCCTACTTCACTGTTCCCCATTTGTCCATCAGGCAATCCAACCTGCTCTCCACAAGTTATCAATGTGGAATGAGGATACTTTCCATAGAGTGAACTCACGAAAGGTACATTGGCATGTTTGATGGCATCACTTTCCGGAACTGCACCCAGTCCCCAGCCATCCATAATAACGAGTATACTTTTTTTGGTTTCCATGTCACAAAATTAATTCATTTCCAACAAACCAATCTCTGAATGGATTATGTAGTAAAAATGAAATGCATCATATTTGCATATAATCAGCTTTCTCAATCAACTTACATGAAGAAACATAAAGACGATAGGCCTGCGCTCGTATACAGCACTGATCCTGGTTTCAAGCCGGAGGAGGAACAAGAAGAACAGGAAACCTTGCCTGCAGAAAAGCAAATCTTGCGTTTGAGCATGGAAACAAAACATCGTGCAGGAAAAACCGTAACATTGATTACAGGTTTCATCGGTAAAGAAGAGGATATGGCTGAATTAGGCAAAAAGTTAAAAAATCATTGCGGAACAGGTGGTTCTGCAAAGGAAGGGGAGATTATTCTTCAGGGAGATCACAGGGAGAAGGTGAGGGGATGGTTGCAGAAGAATAAATACAAAGTCAAGGGATAAAAAGAGAAAAGAGAAAAGAGAAGAGTGAAAAGAGAAAAGAGTAGGGTGAAACGGGGAAACGGTGAAATGGTGAAACGGGGAAATGGAGAAATGGAGAAATGGAGAAATGCAATAAAACCCTACGGAAGATAATAAAAAAGCCACCCTATTGGGCGGCTTTTTCAATAAAATGATTGAGGGTATGTAATACTACCAATCTTGTTTGGCTACGCCATTCTTGATTGCTTCCAATGCTTTTGCTTCTCCCAAAAGAGCGGTCAATTTGTTCCCTTTTCCATCATGGCCCTTTGCAATATAACCACCTTTAGCTGTGCGGCTTACTACTGCATCCTGCATTGGAACATCCCTTTCTTTTGTTTTAACGTTGTACGCTGTGAGCATTTTTCCGTTTGACATGTTGATTGTTTTAATAATGAATAAATCAGATATCTAGTTTTGCGTATCTGGCGTGTGATTCAATGAACTCTCTTCTTGGCCCTACCTCATCTCCCATGAGCATACTGAATACCCTGTCGGCTTCAGCTGCACTTTCAATCGTTACCTGCTTGAGCGTTCTGGAGTTTGGATTCATGGTTGTATCCCAGAGTTGACTTGCATTCATCTCTCCAAGACCCTTGTAACGTTGTACGTTTACACTATCCTCTTTTCCGCCCCCTAATCTTTCTATGTAAGCTTTCCTTTGTTCTTCATTCCATGCATATTGCTGTTCTTTCCCTTTTTTAACCAAATATAATGGTGGCTGAGCAATATATACATAACCCTGCTCTACCATTGCTTTCATATATCGGAATAGGAAGGTAAGAATCAATGTAGCGATATGGCTACCATCCACATCGGCATCGGTCATGATGATGAGTTTATGGTAGCGTAATTTTGAAATATCCAACGCCTTGGGGTCTTCTAATGTACCAATCTTTACCCCCAGGGCGGTAAACATATTCCGAATCTCCTCATTGTCATAGATCTTATGTTCCATGGCTTTTTCAACGTTCAGAATCTTACCCCTGAGTGGAAGAATTGCCTGAAAATTACGGTCTCGACCCTGTTTCGCGGTTCCTCCCGCTGAGTCTCCCTCAACAAGGAACAATTCACTTTTTTGTGGATCCCTTTCAGAACAATCTGAAAGTTTACCTGGAAGTCCGCCGCCTGAAAGTACTGTTTTTCTTTGAACCAACTCACGTGCTTTTCGGGCCGCCGCTCTTGCTTGCGCCGCCAGAATCACTTTACTTATGATGTTTTTAGCATCTCGTGGGTTCTCTTCCAAGTAGGCTTCCAATACCCTGGAAACAGTAACATCCACAATACCAATCACTTCGGTATTACCAAGCTTTGTTTTTGTTTGTCCTTCAAACTGTGGTTCAGGAACTTTTACAGAAATAATGGCACTCAACCCTTCACGGAAATCATCTCCTTCCACTTCTACTTTCGACTTCTCAAATAAGCCTTGTTTTTTCCCATATGATTGGAATACCCGGGTGATAGCTCTTCTGAAACCCGCCACATGGGTACCGCCTTCAATTGTATTGATGTTGTTTACATAGGAAAATATATGCTCGTTATAGGAATCATTATAGTTAATGGCTACTTCTACTGCAACATTTGAATCTGCATCATGTCCTTCCATATAAATAACAGAAGGAATAAGCGTATTTCTTTTTCCATTGCGATCCAGCATCTCTACAAATTCCACAATGCCACCTTCGCTATAGAAAATTTGTTGATAGGTATTTCCCGCTTCGTCAATTTCTCTTAAGTCGTTTAACGTGATCTTAATACGCTTGTTGAGGTATGACAATTCACGAAGTCTGCCTTCAAGAATATCTTTGTTGTAAACAGAACTGGTAAAAATGGTTGTATCAGGCCAAAAATGAACTTTCGTTCCTGTTGTATCACTATCCCCAATCTCGCGAACAGCATATTGAGGTGCACCTCTTTCATATTCCTGCTCAAATCTTTTGCCATCACGATTTACAGTCACCAATAACTTTGTACTTAGAGCATTCACGCAACTCACACCCACACCATGCAATCCGCCAGATACTTTGTATGTGTTCTTATCGAATTTGCCTCCAGCATGGAGTACAGTCATTACAACCTCAAGTGCACTTCTGCCTTCTTTCAAATGCATCCCGGTTGGGATACCCCGCCCATTATCTTCAACAGAAATTGAATTATCAGGATGGATGGTTACTAAAATTGTGTTGCAATAACCCGCCAACGCTTCATCGATAGAATTGTCAACCACCTCATATACCAAATGGTGAAGACCTTTCACTCCAATGTCTCCAATATACATCGCCGGGCGCTTACGCACAGCTTCAAGTCCCTCAAGAACTTGTATGCTATCAGCACCGTAACCGGCGCTTTCCTGATTGATTTGATCGATATTCTCTGTGCTCATACTATTCTTGTACCCTCTATTTAATCAACTGAAAAATGTCTACAAATCTACTGAAAACAAAGGGGTTAATATAATATGGAAAGGTAAATAACCGCTTATTTTTTCAGATTATTTCCACAAAAATGACCCTTTTTTTACATTGGGGAGGGTTAGGCCTCATTTATTGGGTGTAAGTTTGTAAAGAGATGCAGATTTTAACCAAAATAAAGCCATTATTGAGTGTAGACTGGGATTTTCCCTCAGATATGCCTGTTTTGCATACAAAAGAGAAAAATATCCCAGGTTCCTGGCGTTTTCAGATAAAAAGATATCAAAAACAGTCAAGAATGCTTGTGGATGAACAAGGTTCTTTGATGTATAATTACGATGCAATCAGTTCAGAGCGGTTTTTGGAATTTAGATTTTGTGTCAGCGGACAAACATATTGCGGACATGTTCATGCGAATTGTGAGGAATGCAAGTTCAATAAAGATGCTGCATGTGTGGAGCAGAATGATACAGTGGATATGCTTCGATTCAGATTTGAGCCCCTTCATCTTTCAAATCTTATTAAATCGGATATCGTTTTTTCTGAAACCTATGCATTGCTCAACTTTAAATACGAACATTCTTTTTCAAAGCCAATCCAACTTTCAGGAAGGATTCGCCAAACACTTGAATCTATTCTAAACAATCCTTACAAGGAAGAGGTTGAGAATATTTTTATGAATGCTCAAACACAGGTTTTATTGCTGTATTGTTTGGAAGCATTGTCTGAAGTCAAGGAAGATGAGGTTCCTGCATGTAAATTTTTGGAATACGCAGGCGAAAGGGAAAAAATCATGTTGGCAAGAGAAACACTCTTAAAACACATCGGAGATCCAATCACCATCAAGGAATTGAGCAGAAAAGTGGCTATCAATGAGTGCTATCTGAAAAAAGGATTTAAGGTGATGTATGGCACAACCATATTCGACTTCTATCAGGATCAACGCATGGAACATGCACGTTATCTTTTGTACGAAAAAGGATTTACCGTTTCTGAAGTGTCAGCTACATTGGGCTATTCTTCCATTTCACATTTTTCGACTGCCTTCAAAAAGCATACAGGACTCAAGCCTTGTGAGCTACTTAGCAAATGAGAGAAAAGTGAAAAGAGAAAAGATAAGAATGTAACAGCCAATAATCATTTTTCTTGCTCCACTCTTTACTTTCCTATTTCATCACTTCATTTTTCTCTTTTCTCTTTTCTCTTTTCTCTTGATTTGTCACCTGTTTGTCAAAAAAACATCACAACTATTTCTATGACATTTCCATGATAATGATTGTGTGTTGATGTTTCAACTTTGCTTCATAATCATTCCTGATGCAGCGTTTTTTCTTATTTCTTTTTGCTGTTAAGTCATTGACTTTACATGCGCAACAAAAAACAGATTCGACCTTTTCAAAAGACATGGACGAGGTAGTGGTGACTGCAACAAAATCACCGCGATTATTGGGAAATGTGGCCATACCTGTTTCTGTGATAAATGCCAAAACCCTTTACCAGAGCGGATCTTTGAGGTTGAATGAAATTCTTTCAGAGCAAACAGGAATTGTTGTGACTGATAATTTCGGAAAGGGTATTCAAGTTCAAGGATTGTCTTCTGATTATACGTTGATTCTCTTGAATGGCGAGCCGCTTATTGGAAGAACAGGAGGTGTGCTCGACCTGTCCAGATTGTCTGTCAGAGGGGTAAAAAAAATAGAAATCATCAAAGGACCTTCTTCCAGTTTATATGGTTCTGAAGCAATGGGTGGGGTGGTAAATATTATTACATACGATGCAGCTAATTATAAGTCAGATCTTAATGTGAGATATGGCAGATTCAATACAATGGATGGATCTTTTGATTATGCAAGAAAATTCAAACATATACAAGTCAATGCATCATTCAATGTAAACAGCTCAGAAGGGTATAGCTTAAAACCCAATGCCAACCAAAAAACAGTTGAGCCTTTCTGGCGATCTTTTCAAAACGCCAATCTGTCTGGGCAGTTCAATAAACACATGAAGTATGGTATTGGACTTCGATATAATAACACGTATATCAAAAACAGCATCAATGTACAAAATGGAGGAGTGAATGTTTTGTCGCAGGGGTTTGAAAAAAGCAATGAATTTAATATCAATCCTTATGTAGAATACGAACTCAACAAATCATTCAAAAATGTTACGAGGGCTTATTTTACTGGATTTCAAGCCGTTCAGGAACTAGCGGTCAAAGACATAGCATCAGGGTACAATGACAGATTTCAGCAATCTTATATCAAATTTGAAAATCAATCCAATATTCAACTTTCAAATTATTCTGAAATCACTTTTGGTATTGGAGTTATCAAAGAATCCGTTTCTTCAAACAGATATGACTCACTATCAACCCGTAGATTTAATCAGATTCTATATACCTATGCACAATGGGAAAAAAAACTCACTCCAACACTGGTCTTGGTTGGAGGTGCTCGATATGATTACAACAGTGCCTATGCTTCAGTCCTAAGTCCCAAGATTGCATTTAAATACAAGCTTTCACATAATATCGACTTCAACCTTTCTTATGGAAGAGGATTTAAGGCACCCGACTTCAGACAACTGTATCTGAATTTTACCAATCTTGCTGCTGGTGCCTATTCCGTATTTGGTACAGAAGTTGCTAAGGTTGAAATGAAAAGATTGATTGCAGGTGGATTGCTCGATCAGGCAACTGCGATGTACGATAAATTGAATGTTCTGAAACCTGAAACATCAGGCGGGCTCAATCTGGGCATGAATGTAAACTTTAAAAAGGACCTATCTCTGCATATCAATCTTTTCAGAAATGATTTAAGTAACATGATTGTTACTGATATAATTGGGTATAAGAAAAACGCTGGACAGATATTCAGTTATTTTAATCTGAAGCGAGGCCTGACGGAAGGTTTGGAAGCTGGATTTTCAAAAAAAATGAATGGTGTATTTACTGTCAATGGGGGCTATCAGTTTTTATATTCAGCAGACAAAGATGTTCTTGATGCCATTACGAGGGGTCAAGTATACCAAAGAGATTTACATACCGGAATCGCATCTGTGATGCACTTGAAGGACTATGGGGGACTTCCTTACAGATCAATGTACACTGCCAATGTAAAATTATTGTATTCAAGTAAGAATGGTGTTTTTGCTACCCTTAGAAATATTTATAGAGGTAAATGGGGAAGTGTTGATATGGATGGAAACGGACTCATTAACCGTTCAGACGAATTTGCAAAAGGTTATTTGCAAACGAATGCCTCCGTAGGTTATAAAAAAGACAAGTGGGAACTCATGGCAGGCATGGATAATATATTTAATTATAAAGACCCTGCCAATCTTCCAGGCAATCCTGGCCGGTTAAGTTATATCAATCTTCAACTACATTTTTAATCATAAAAACGTCTAAATGAGAAATTCAACAGCAACCTCTATCCTTTTTTTATCTGTTATTTTATTTGCAGCCTGTAGCAAAAATGAAACGCCTGTAATCCTCAACACACTGACAAGTAATACCGTTAATTCTTTACCAGCCGATACCATCATCGGACTTGTAAACGGGCAGCCTGTAGGTGCGGGAAAGTTTACTTTCTTTAGTCTTGCCAATAATAAAATAATAGCCAACAGTGATTCAAATTCAGTGAATTGGGATATTGCATTTAGGGGAACAACCATTATAACCAATGGAGGAAATAGTGGTCCAGGTGCTGGTGGTGGGTTTGTTTATACTGGCACCTTTGATGCATTAACTGCCGTGCCTGCCGATTCAACCATTAAAGTGGATAATGTTCCAACTTCCTATGCAATTACTACAGGAAGCAATAAAGGATGGTATGTTTATGATTTTGTGAATAACCTGATAACGCCAATACCTGGCCGGGTTTTGGTGATAAAAACCGCTAGTGGTAAGTACGCTAAAGTGGAGATACTGAATTACTACAAAGGTGGTATAACTCCAGCAGCTACTGCAACAGATGCTATAAAAACCAGTTTTCAGCGTTATTATACATTTAGATATAGCTATCAGGGCAATGGGACGAAAGTCTTTTAAAGAGAAAAATTGAAAGGAGAAAAGAGAAAATTGAATGGAAAAGGAGTTTATTGCCTGAATGGTAAATAAGGCTGTTTTCTCCTTTCTCCTTTCTCTTTTCACTTTTCTCTTTTCTTATCTTTACCTTTGCAGCCTTTGATAGAAGTATGCAATTGAATTACAAAGAGTACGAAAACCTGAACCTCCCTGCATTTGAAAGGGAGATGCTGGAATCCTGGTTAAAGGAAGATGCTTTTAATGAAAGTATCCGAAACAGAAATGGTGCGAAACCCTTCGTTTTTTATGAAGGCCCTCCCAGCGCAAATGGAATGCCCGGCATACACCATGTAATTTCCCGGACACTGAAGGATCTTGTTTGTCGCTACAAGACCATGAAGGGCTATCAGGTGAAACGTAAAGGTGGATGGGATACCCATGGCTTACCCGTTGAATTGGGTGTGGAGAAGGAGTTGGGAATCACCAAAGAAGATATAGGCAAAAAAATTACCGTTGCAGAATACAACCAGAAATGCCGCGAAGCAGTATTACGGTACAAAGACAAGTGGGATGAGATTACCACTAAAATGGGTTATTGGGTTGATCTGAAGAACCCCTATGTTACATTTGAAAACGATTATATTGAATCTCTCTGGTGGTGCTTGAAAACTTTATATCAGAAGGGGCTACTGTATCAAAGCGTAAGCATTCAGCCTTATTCACCTGCGGCTGGTACCGGACTCAGCTCACATGAATTGAATCAACCTGGTACCTACAAGGATGTAAAGGATACTTCTGCAGTAGTTATGTTTAGTCTGGATACAGTTAAAAATACTTCGAATGCAGTAGTTGCAGATATGTTGGCGAAAACACCTGGAGGTATCAACGTGTCATTCATGGCATGGACTACTACACCGTGGACACTTCCGTCTAATCTGGGTCTGACAGTTGGTCCCAATATCGAATATAGTCTGGTTCAAAGTTTCAATCCATATACGGGAGAACCTTGTGCAGTAATCTTAGCAACATCATTGCTCGGAAAATATTTCAAGGAAGAGTCTGCTGAATTGTCGTTCGACGAATATAAGTCAGGCGATAAATTGATTCCCTGGAAAATCCTCGGAACATATAAGGGTTCATCTCTGGATGGAATCTATTATGAACAATTGATCCCGGCAACAGCAAACACATTGGATATAATCAAAGAAATTACCCCTGAAGCAGATCCATTCAAGGTTGTACTGGGCGATTTCGTTACAACCGAAGATGGTACTGGTATTGTACATACGGCCCCTGCTTTTGGCGCAGATGACTTTAAAGTGGGTAAAAAGAATCATTTGGGAATCCTAACCCTGGTTGATCGAGAAGGAAAATTTGTAGAAGGCCTGGGTGAATTCAGCAATCGGTATGTAAAGAATTACAAGAATGAAGAAAATTATGTGGATGTCAATGTAGACATCTGCGTGATGCTTAAAAAAGAAAGCAAAGCCTTTAAGGTTGAGAAATATGAGCATAACTATCCCCATTGTTGGAGAACAGATAAGCCCATTTTATATTATCCATTGGATGCCTGGTTCATCAAGACAACCGCTTTAAAAGATAGGATGGTTGAGTTAAACAAAACCATCCAATGGAAACCTAAATCTACCGGCGACGGCAGGTTCGGCAACTGGTTGGAAAATATGGTTGACTGGAATCTGAGCAGAAGTCGCTTTTGGGGAACCCCCTTGCCCATTTGGAGAACAGAAGATGGTACTGAGGAAATATGCATCGGATCTTTAGAAGAATTGAAAGAAGGTCTTACAAAAGCAAATGAAGTTTTAGGTGGTGTGAATGAATCATTTATAAAAAATGGTGTAAATGATTTACATAAGCCATATGTAGACGAAATTATTTTAGTTAGTCCAACCGGACAACCTATGAAACGCGTGCCAGATTTGGTGGATGTTTGGTTTGATAGTGGTGCCATGCCTTATGCGCAGTGGCATTATCCATTTGAGAATAAAGCCATGGTTGAGAGTGGAGAGGCGTTCCCTGCTGATTTTATTGCAGAGGGTGTGGATCAAACCAGGGGTTGGTTTTATACATTACATGCTTTGGGAACATTGTTGTTTGATAGTGTAGCCTATAAAACCGTTGTATCCAATGGCTTGGTGTTGGATAAGAATGGAAACAAGATGAGTAAGCGTTTGGGGAATGTGGTAGATCCTTTTAGTACGATCGATACGTATGGCGCAGATGCAACCAGGTGGTATTTGATTACAAATGCATCGCCTTGGGATAATCTTAAATTCGACCTGGAAGGTATCAAAGAAGTTCAGCGCAAATTCTTTGGAACCTTGTACAATACATATCAGTTCTTTGTACTATACGCCAATGTGGATGGTTTCAAATATGCTGAAGCAGATATCGATATCCATGATAGGCCTGAGATTGATAGGTGGATTCTTTCCAGCTTACAAAGTCTGATCAAGGAAGTCAATAAACATTTGGATGACTATGAGCCAACCATGGCCGGAAGGGCAATTGATTCTTTTGTAGATGAATTGCTCAGTAACTGGTATGTAAGGCTATCCAGAAGGCGGTTCTGGAAAGGAGAGTATGAATCAGATAAGATCAGTGCATACCAAACGCTGTATACCTGTTTAAGCACAATTGTAAAATTGGCTGCACCTATTTCGCCTTTCTTCACTGATTCTGTTTTTAGAAATTTAAATGCAGTAACAGGAAAAGAAACATCTACTTCTGTACATCATACAGATTTTCCTGTTGCAAATGAATCATGGATTGATTTGGAATTGGAAGAAAGGATGTCCATGGCCAAAGAATTGTCTTCATTGGTATTGTCTATCAGAAAAAAAGTGAATATCAGGGTAAGACAACCTTTACAAAAGATTTTGATCCCCATTAGTGGAGAAGGAATGAAAATTCAGCTTCAAAAAATCGAAGATTTGATTCTGGCCGAGGTGAATGTAAAAGAAATGGAATATTTGCCAGCAGATAATGATTTTATCAAAAAGAAGGTAAAAGCAAATTTTGTCATCCTAGGTAAGAAGCTTGGTGCTAAAATGAAGGCAGCCGCAGCAGCAATTGGTTCCATGGAGCAATCTCAGATTAGGTCATTGGAATCTACGGGGACAATTATGTTAAAGATAGATGGAGAAGAAATTGAGATTTTGAAGGAAGAAGTTGAAATTCAAAGTGAAGATGTACAGGGTTGGATGGTTGCCTCAAAAAATACTCTCACAGTGGCGTTGGATGTTTCAATCAGCGAAGAACTAGAGAATGAGGGCAACGCAAGGGAATTGGTGAACAGGATTCAAAAGATCAGAAAAGACCAGGATTTGGAATTAACAGACAGGGTGAAAGTAGAAATTCAGCTGCATCCTGCATTGGAAAAGGCATTTACTCAATTTAATACCTATATTTGCGCCGAAATTTTGGCTGACCAGCTACTGTTTGTAGAAGGACTTGCACAAGGTGAGGAAGTGGAAATAAATGGTAATATGCTGAAAGTCAATGTTATAAAAAACGGCTAAGCAATTATGGCAACAAAAAAACCAGCACCCAAAAAAGCGGCAGCTCCTGCCAAGAAAGCAGCACCTGCAAAAAAAGCACCAGTAAAACCTGTAGCTAAAAAAGCAGCGCCAGTAAAAAAAGCAGCACCAAAGAAAGCGGAACCTGCAAAAAAGGCGGCGCCTGTAAAAAAAGCAGCACCAAAGCCAGTTACTAAACCTGCAACAAAAAGTGCGGCTCCTGTAAAAAAAGCAGCACCTGCAAAAGCAGCTCCAGTAAAAAAGGCTACCCCTCCTGCTAAACCAGCAGCACCCGCAAAACCTGCAGCACCTGCAAAAAAAGCGGTCCCAGTAAAGTCTGAACCTGCAAAAAAAGCTGCACCAGCCCCCAAGCCGGCACCTGTGGTAAAAGCGGCCCCGTCTAAACCAATGCCTGCGGCAAAGCCAGCAAAACCAGCAAAGCCTAAATTGCCAACTATTTCTCCAGAAACAAGGTTTGCTGAAACCAGTAAGCCAGCAAATTCTTCTGCTCAAATCCGTAAAGCTTTGAGAGAAAAGGAATCAAAAAAAGAAGTTAAACAAGTTGCAATGCCTAAAATCAATGCAACTTCAGCAAGAAAATATGAGCCTGAATTTACCCGTTCTGTGCTCAGCGCTGCTCCCGAAGAGCCAATTATTACAGCACCTACACAAAGGTATAGTGATGTAGATTTAGCAGAATTCAGAGAGTTGATCAACAGCAAGTTGAATGCCGCAAAGCAAGAATTGGGGTATCTAAATGGATTGATCACCAGAAAAGATTCTATGAGTGGTGAAGATTCTGACAATCGTTACATGACCATGGAAGACGGTAGTTTAAGCATGGAAAGAGAGCAGCTAAGCCAAATGGCAAGCCGTCAAATCGATTTCATCGAAAAGCTTGAAAAGGCTGTGATGAGAATTGAAAACAAAACCTATGGTATTTGTAGGGTAACAGGAAAATTGATTGACAAGGCAAGATTAAGAGCGGTTCCACACGCAACGCTCAGCATGGAAGCCAAAATGAATATGAATAAAAAAACCGGTAATTAATACCGGTTTTTTTTATTTCATCTGCTGCATGTTTACCAATTTATGATAGATTCCATTCAAGGCGATCAACTCTTCGTGTTTGCCGCGTTCTGCAATTTCTCCGTCCTGCAATACAATGATTTCATCTGCATGCTGTACTGTTGAAAGCCTATGCGCAATGATAATGCTTGTTCTGTCTTTCATGAGGTTGTTGATGGCGTCCTGAACCCATTTTTCACTTTCTGTATCCAGTGATGATGTTGCTTCATCCAGAATCAAAATGGGAGGATTCTTTAATACTGCACGGGCAATGGTCAAACGCTGACGTTCACCTCCACTAAGTTTCGAACCTCTGTCACCTACAATAGTATCATACCCCTGATCCTTTTTCTCTATAAAACTATGTGCATTGGCAATTTTAGCGGCTTCCATGACAGCATCATTGGTTGCTTGTGCATTTCCAAGTGAAATATTCGCTTTTACTGTATCATTGAAAAGAATTGGCTCTTGTGTTACAATGCCCATTAAATTTCTAAGGTCTTTTAATGCTATCTTCTTGATATTTACCCCATCAATCATTACTTCTCCTTCTGTGGCATCATGGAATCTGGGTATAATATCTGCTAAAGTTGATTTTCCTGCCCCTGATGCGCCAACCAATGCAATGGTTTGGCCTTTTTTTATCTTCAGGTTGATATGCTTCAAAATATTTTTCTCAGGGTATGAAAAACCTACATTCTTCAATTCAATAGAATCATTGAAGCTTGTAATATGAATTGGGTTTTCATCTTCCCTAATCGTTTGTTCCTCCTCTATGAGCTTTTGTATACGTTCTATACTGGCTGCACCTTTCCTGATGTTATACGATGCTGTGCTGAATGCCTTTAATGGATTGATGATTTGGGTGAAAATGGCAATAAATGTGAGAAATGCTGGACCGCTTAAAGAAAAATCCTTGTGTAAAACAAGCGTGCCTCCATAATATAAAACACAACATACCGCAACAATTCCCAAGGTTTCTGAAACCGGGGAGGCCAGATCTCGTTTTCTGATTGCCTTGTTTTTGATCTTGAGAAGTTCAATGTTTTCATTGTTGAACCTGTTCAGTTGCTGCTGTTCAGCATTAAACGCTTTTACTACCCGGATGCCGCCAATGGTTTCCTCTATTGTGCTTAATATCTCACCTAATTTAACCTGAACTCCAGTGGAAACCTTTTTAAGTGAACGGCCTACACGACCAATAATCAAGCCTGCAACAGGTAAAAATATCAATAGAAAAAGGGATAATTGAGGACTAAGACTGATCATTCCAAATAAATAACAAGCAATCAAAATAGGTTCTCTGAAAAAGCTTTCCAAAAAGCTCATGGTAGAAAACTCAACATCTTGCAAGTCGTTTGTAAGCTTACTCATTATATCCCCCTTGCGTTGATCATTGAAAAAGCCTACAGGCAATTCAAGAATCTTACTGAACATATCAGTTCGCATATCATTGATGATATTGTTTCTGATAGGTGTTAGCAAATATAGCGAGAGGTACAGAAATATATTTTTAAGTACAATAGATGAGATAAGAATACCGCAAATAATTGCCAATGCATGTACTTTACCCTCTGTTGATTGTGTTAAGGCCGATAGTTTTAAGTACAATCCAGACATGGCTTTTCCCAGGTTGAAACCTGCTCCGCCTGCTTTCCCTTTATCCTCCAAGCCAAATATTAATGTCAGAAACGGGCTTAGCATTGCCAATGACATCAGTGAAAAAATAGCTGATAGAATATTGAAAGAGAAGTAACCAATGACCAGTTTTGGGTACCTTTTTATATACGAAAAAATATTGCGTAGACTTTTCATTTCGATGCGTAACCGGTTTTTTGAATATTCGGGTCAAAAGTAACTAATTTTACAGCCATCAACTCGATTCATTATGGAGGAAAGTAAAAGACAGAAACAAGTGGCAGGTGTAATTCAGGAGGAAATGAATGATATTTTCCTGCGACTTGGACTAAATATGGTGGATGGCGGAATGCTATCCATTTCAAAAGTGAAAATAACGCCTGATTTGCTTGAAGCAAGAATCTATTTAAGCCTTTTTCAAGTGAAAGATCAACAAGCTTTGATGTCGCGCATTGAAGACAGAACAGGTGAAATCAAAAGAGAATTAGGCAATAGGGTAAAACAGCAACTGCGCAGGATTCCTGAATTGCGTTTCTTCTTGGATGATACACTTGACTATGTTTTCAAAATGGAAGAGATATTCAAGCAGATCAACGAAGAGAAAAATAAATGAGATTCAAACCCATCCTAACATTTTCATGGCGGTATTTCAAGGCCAAGAAATCAACCAATGCCATCAATGTGATTTCATGGGTGAGTGTATCTGCCATTGTTGTGGGTACGGCATCATTGTTGATTATATTAAGCGCATTCAACGGCTTTGAAGATTTGGTAAAGACACTTTATGCTTCTTATTATGCAGATTTAAAGGGAAGTCCTGCGAAAGGCAAAGTACTTATTCTTGAACCAGCCAAGTTGAAGCAACTGCGAACCATAGATGGGATATCACTTATTTCAACAGGCGTCGAAGAAAAAGCATTGCTTCAAAACGGATCTCTGCAAACCATTGTCAATATTCGAGGTGTTGATACAAATTTTATTCATTTGTCCGGTATACGTGAAAAAATGTATCATGGTAAGTTTGACCTCGGATTAACAGAAAAACCAGGTGTGGTGTTGGGTGTAGGGGTAGAGCAGGCGCTGGGTTTAATGTCAGACAGATCCGTTTATCCGGTTTCCATTTATATCCCAAGAAAAGGTCAGACTGCTTCATTAGACCCCTTGAGTGCATTGGGCATGGGCATTGTTTATCCTACAGGCAGTTTTGCCATTCAGAGTGAATTTGATAATAAGTATGCTTTCACAGATATTAATTTTTTGAAAACATATTTGAATTATGGTACAGATGAATACTCCGCAGTAGAATTTAAATTAGGTCCTGGTTCCAACATTGAAAATATAAAGTATCAGATCAGACAGGTTTTAGGGGAAGGTATCGTATTGGGAGATCGTTATGAGCAGAATAGAACCTTGTATAAAACAATCAAGATGGAAAAATTGGCCATTTATGGAATATTTACCTTGATTTTGTTGGTAGCAGCTTTTAATATGGTCGGATCCTTGAGTATGTTGGTTTTGGAAAAAAGGAAAGACATACAGGTTTTGATGGCAATGGGAGCAGATACTTCAGTCATTAAAAAAATATTTTTGGCAGAAGGGGTCCTCTTGGGAGTAATTGGCACGGTAGGAGGAGTTGCTTTTGCGCTGCTATTATATTACTTGCAAGTAACGTATAAACTAGTGCCACTGCAGGGAGCTTCGTTTCTGATTGACTACTATCCTGTTAAAATAGTGTATTCAGATTTCATCTTAGTGACTACAACTGTATTTTGTATTGCAATAGGGGCATCATGGATACCCGCTTCCAAGGCATCCAAAGAGGTTTTTGAATTAAGAAATTAAATGATCCTAATAGTCTCCGAGTGTTTCAGGGAGTTGAGCTAAGGCTTTTGC
>CANFHO010000009.1 GCA_947447005.1 Chitinophagaceae bacterium | reverse complement strand
CTTATGAAATAACTGGCACGATAGTAACTGATGAAAATAAGAATCACATTATCAAAGAAAGTATATGTATAAAAAAAACAAATACTGTTGGTGACAATATGATGACTTCAGCAACAAAATTAAAAAAATGTGGGATCGTAACTTTTGCTGATTACATAAATATGCAATTTTAGAATTTCAAACAAGTTATTTTAATTTGAAAAGTTAATATCCATGAAAAGTAAGTTTTTGCTTTCAGTAATTTCAGTAGTTCTAATTTCCAGTTATTGTTTTTCGCAAAACGTTAGATCTATAAAGGCATTAACCAAAAAACAGTCAACATCTTTCACTAAATTTAAAAACGCAAAAAATAGTGAGGGGCTGATTTTTGAGAAAGACTTAAGCCTTAATCTCTTACAGGCTTACCACTTAAATTCAGCTTCTGGCCTCGACAATGTTTTTGACATTAATTTTGAAGGCTCCTATAATTCGAGCTTCCATAAAGGAAAGTTTACCACTTTAAATTACGGAGAATATGAATTTGGATTTGTTAAAGAAGGACCGCTCAATTTTATAAAAGATGAAGATCTCTTAACCTTAACATCTGATTTCGGATTTGATGTTTCCAAAAATTTTATGCTTGGTTTTTTAGTAGATATAAATACCCAAACATTTCCAGGGTATGCTTATCCTGATATAGATTCTTTAAAAATATCTCAATTTATGTCTCCAGGATTTGTATCTATAGGGTTAGGACTAACCTATTATAAAACAAATAAGTTTTCAATTTTTATCTCACCAGCTGCCTTTACTTCGGAGATTGTAAACAAAAAACTTCAGAATGAAAATGGGAATACAAAAACGAGAAACTCCATTGGGGCACTTTTAAAAACTAATTACAATGGTCCAATCGCAAAAAATGTAATTTTAAAATCAAGCTTGGAGCTTTATTCCGATTACTTGAGAACACCTGAAAATATTGAAGTTTTTTTTCCCTCAACATTCCATCTAAACGTGAATAAACATCTTGAAGTGAGGATTAATATTAACACCAGATATAATCACTATAATCTTGTACCGATTTATCAAACAATTGATGGAGAAAAAATAAGGGTTGGCAGAGGGCCAAGATTACAAATTACTGAATCATTTGGTATTGGACTTTCACTTTAATAAATAAATAATCAAGTATGAAACTTTTTTCATTTTTCAAAAATTTAGGGGTTGCTACTATGTTTTTTCTTATACTTAGTTCCTTAATACCTATCAAAGAAAAAAATTATCATAAGCCGTTTTTTGCATATCCTCCAATTGTAATCAAAAACAATTCCAGTAGCAGTCTTCTTGTTAAGTTGAATTATGGTTTAGGTGAAGGACCTACAAAGGCCATAGTACCAGGTCAATCCTTCCAGTTCCCTAATAGAGGCCTTTCATTATTATATAAAATTGAAGTTTCGGCATCAGTATATTTAAATAGCAATACTCAATCAGTTGTATATATTCCCTGGAAAAAAGCGTTAGGTTGTGGTGGTAGCTGTGCGAATTTTGTTGTGAACCAGGAAAATGGTAAAGAAGGAGAAAAAAAATTAATTACATTTTCAGTTTTACAAAACTGATTGATACTTCACAATAAGTATTTTAAAAATTCCTTTTTTATAAATAAGTTAAAAAGACATATTTCCAGTCGCTACATAATAAGAATAGTAATTTCATGAGATATTTAATCTTTTCTTTTTTTCTCCTCTTAAAGTTGAATGCTAGTTCTCAGGGAATCAACATTGTTCCGTTACCCAATAGTATAAAAACTTTTGCTGGGTCTTTTAGCATTACAAAATCTACCAAAATATTGGTTGAAGGCACTGATTTAATCAATTCGGCAGATTTTCTCAACGATTACCTCCATCGTTTTTATGGGTTTCGACTTCAGGTTATCACAAAAGGGGACTATTCAGGAAACATTGTATTGGGAAAGGAAAGAATGGACTACCCTATAGTTGGAGCGTATAGACTAATAATAAAAAAGGAAGGGGTTCTTATATCAGGAGACAATGAGACAGGCAGTTTTTATGGAATTCAATCACTGATTCAACTATTGCCATTAGAAAGATCAGAAAGTCTAACGGTTCCATTCTTAACGATTGAAGATGCTCCACGTTTTGCATACCGCGGAATGCTTTTAGATGTAGGCCGTCATTTTTTCCCCGTTTCTTTTATAAAAAAATTCATTGATTTTCTCGCCATGCATAAAATGAATACTTTTCATTGGCACTTAACAGAAGACCAAGGGTGGCGGATCGAAATCAAGAAATATCCCAAACTAACAGAGATTGGGAGTTCCAGAAACGGAACGATAATCGGTCGTTTTCCAGGCACTGGAAATGACAAAATAAAACACAGTGGATTTTATTCTCAAGAGGAAATCAAAGAGGTGGTTGCATATGCAGCAAAAAGATATGTTGATATAATACCAGAAATAGAATTGCCTGGCCATGCATCTGCAGCGATTGCCGCATACCCTGAATTGAGTTGTTTCCCTAAAGAAAATACGATGCATTCAACTGCGGTAAGTTGGTATGGAGATAGCACTGGGAAACAAGTTCAACAAGCATGGGGTGTATATCCTGATGTTTTTTGCCCATCAGAATATACATTCAAATTTCTACAAGACGTATTTGATGAAATAACAACACTGTTCCCCGGTAAATATATTCATATTGGAGGCGATGAGTGCCCAAAAGAATTCTGGAAGCGGTCTGACTTTTGCCAAAAATTAATCAAAGAAAAAGGACTAAAAGATGAAAATGGTTTGCAGAGTTATTTCATAAAAGAGATTGAAAAATATCTGAACAAAAAGGGAAAGCAAATGATTGGTTGGGATGAAATCATCGATGGTGGTTTGGCACCAAATGCAACAGTGATGAGCTGGAGAGGAGAAGAGGGCGGCTTGATTGCTGTTAAGCAAAAACACAAAGTTGTTATGACCCCTAATAGTTATGTTTACCTTGATTATGCACAATTTAAAAAAGAGGATTCCTTGGTTATAGGAGGATACTTACCTATAGAAAAGGTTTATGGATATGATCCTGTTTCAAAAGAAATGACTGGTGAAGATTCAAAATATGTAATGGGCGCCCAGGCAAACGTATGGACGGAATACATGAACAATGAATCCAAAGTTGAATACATGATTTTTCCTAGAATGTCTGCACTTAGTGAAGTTCTATGGACCAGAAAAGAAAATAAAAACTGGAATACGTTTAAAAATAAAATGCCTTCACTGATGAAGAGATATGATTGGTTGGGAATACAGTATGGAAAGGAGTTCGAAACCCATTAGTTTTGTCTTATCCTAAAATAGGTTTACAAGAAATTAATCAACACGGACACATAATCAACTCACATCCCTCAGCCTTTCAAATTGTATAGATTTATTTGAACACCTATAGGTTGGGCAAGTGTTTTGCAATTCTTGCCAATACATGATCAAATTCTGGTTGACCATTATAATAAAGCTTGGACTAGCATTTAATCTGGATTTTAAATTTTTCTTTGGTTTCTGCATCTTCAAAAAGTAGTGCGGGTTGTAAATCCAGCTTCAAATGCTATTATCAGCTAAAAAATTGAACAAAATTGTCAAATAAAAAAATACATTTACGTTTAAATCCAGTGGTTTCTATTAAAATTCCCAACTTTAATAAAATCATTTATTAATCTTATTGAAGTCGAAAAATTAATATTCAACGATGCTGCAACCTATTTGGCATCTGTAATTGGCTTGCCATACAAAAAATGTAAGAATGAATTTCCCAGCTGGTAAACCGATCAACTATTATTTGATTCAAACCAATAATTCAAACGGATGAAAAAGTCCGAGAACCAAGCTTTCTGTAACGATAAATCCAACGTCTAAAAAGGCAATCATCAGCAGAGATACAACAAGTACATTGATGTCCAATGAAACAATTGGTAATCAATGGTTCTGGAATGGCAGTTTGATTGCAGGCTCTTTTTATTTTACATGTCTTATCCTTTCCTGAGTTAACTTTGTTGTTCAAATAACACAAAAATGTCTGTTGATAAAAATAATTATAGTCAAATTATAAAGGAAACCAATCATGGCAATGCCTTGCTGGTCGCAGTCTCCAAAACCAAGCCCAGTGAAGATATTGACGAGCTATATGAAATAGGACAAAAAGATTTTGGTGAAAATTATGTGCAGGAATTGGTTGCAAAAAACGATGCATTGCCAAAGGATATTTGTTGGCATTTTATCGGGCACCTTCAATCCAACAAGATAAAATACATCGCCCCATTTGTTCATCTGATTCATGGCGTGGATAGTATTAAATTATTGGAAGCCATCAACAAGGAAGGAAAAAAAATCAACAAAAAAATCAACTGTCTATTGCAAGTGCATATTGCACAGGAAGAAACTAAATTCGGTTTTGACTTGCAAGAAGCTTTTGATACAGCACAAAAAATATTTCAGGAAGATACCCTGGGTTATGTCAATGTATGTGGACTCATGGGTATGGCTTCATTTTCAGATGATGCCTCATTGGTGCGTAATGAATTTAAATCACTCAAGTCGCTCTTCGACAAAATCAAGCATCTACATAATGTTCCATCAACGTTCAATACACTCTCCATGGGCATGAGCGGCGATTATAAAATAGCCATAGAAGAGGGGAGTAATCTGGTAAGGGTAGGGAGTTTGATATTTGGGAACAGAGGCAAAATACATTAGGCACAGAGCACAAGGCACAAGAAATTCATTCTTGATTTTTCCTTGTGCCTCGTGCCTTGTCCCTTGTGCCTATTTCTTCAAGGCTGCATAATCAAACACCAAATTGCAGAATGCTTTCACTCCTACATCCAACATGCTGTCGTCTATGAAGAAGTCGGGAGTATGATGTGGAGCGGCTTTACTGGCTTCAACATTTTTAGGTCTTCCTCCAAGATTGAAGAAAAACGCAGGTGCTTTTGTTCCGAAGAATGAAAAATCTTCTGCGCCTGTGGTCCACCTGCCAGCTTCTGCATTCTCTTTTCCTGCTGCTCTTTCCAACGAAGGAATCATCATTTTCACCAAAGCAGGATCATTATATGTAACCAGTGTTTTGGTGTCGATCATCACTTCTGCTTTAGCACCCCAAGCCTCTGCTGTTTTTTCTGCCATACGTTTGATGCGCTCATGAATATCTTTTTGCATCTTGCTATCGAGTGTTCTGATGGTGCCCTCCAGCTCAGCCTCTTCAGGGATGATGTTTGCTCTTACGCCTGCATGAAACTTCGCCACTGTTACAACAGCGGGTGCCAAGGTAATATCTTCCTGTCTGCTTACGATGGTCTGAAGATTGTTTACAATCTGTGCACCAATCGCTACAGGATCCATGCCTGTCCAGGGGGTTGATCCATGGGTTTGCTTTCCTTTCACTTTGATCGTAAACCAATCAGACGATGCCATGAATGATCCGCTGACATATCTCAATTTTCCTATTTCGAGTTCAGATGCAATGTGCAATCCAAATACTGCATCCACTTTCGGGTTGTCCATCACACCTTCTTTGATCATCAAAGGTGCGCCACCTTCCTCCGTTCCCGGAGATCCTTCCTCAGCAGGTTGAAAGAAGAATTTTATCGTTCCTGAAATATCTTTTTTCATTGAAGACAGCACCTCTGCGGTTCCCATTAAAATCGAAGTATGTGTATCATGTCCGCAGGCATGCATCACCGGCACCGTAGCTCCATTGTATTCGGATGTGGCTACTGATTTATAGGGCAGGTCTACACGCTCTTTTACTGGCAATCCATCAATGTCTGCACGAAGTGCAATCACTGGACCCGGTTTGCCGCCTTTGAGCACAGCCAAAACCCCTGTTTTTGCGATTTTGGTTACTTCCAATCCCAATTTCGTGAGATGTGCCACAATGTATTCCTGTGTTTTGAATTCCCTGTTGCCCAACTCCGGATTTTGATGGATATGTCGCCTCCATTCAACAAGCTTTGGTTCTATCGCTGCCGCTTTTGAATCGATTTGTGTCTGAATGGTTGTTTGGGCCTGACTCAACTTGGCGAGACAAATAAATGCCAATGATACGAGGATGGGTTTGATTCTCATGTGTAGATTGGTTTAGGCTCCGAATTTAATGCATTTCGGTCAATCTGCTATTGCAGAAATTAGCCTAACTTTGCAGCCTCTTCGGCAAAACCAATTTAATTATGATCAGTGCACGCAATATCACCCTGGCTTATGGCAAAAGGGTACTTTTCGATGAAGTAAATATCAATTTCATAAAAGGAAACTGCTATGGTGTTATCGGCGCCAACGGAGCAGGAAAAAGTACATTCCTGAAAATCCTGAGTGGTGAAATTGAACCGAATAAAGGTACTGTTGAAATCACTCCAGGTGAACGCATGGCGGTCCTGAATCAAAACCAGTTTCAGTTCGATGAACAAACGGTGTTGAACACCGTGCTCATGGGACATAAAAAAATGTGGGCAGTTGCACAAGAGCGTGAAACAATTTATGCCAAAGAAGATTTTTCTGAAGAGGATGGGATCAGAGCTGGAGAGCTGGAATCAGAGTTTGGTGAAATGGGTGGATATACTGCAGAAAGCGATGCAGCAACATTTTTAAGTGATTTGGGTGTGAAGGAAAATTTTCATCAGACCCTGATGAAAGACATGCCTTCCAACATGAAATTGCGTGTATTGCTTGCACAAGCATTGTTTGGAAACCCTGATATCTTGTTGTTGGATGAGCCTACAAATGGGTTGGATTTAGAAACGATTGGATGGTTGGAAAACTTCCTGGCAGATTACGAAAACATTGTATTGGTGGTGAGCCATGACCGTCACTTTCTGGATGCAGTTTGCACGCATGTCGCGGATGTTGACAGATCAAAGATCAAAGTATTTACAGGTAACTATACCTTCTGGTATGAGTCTTCTCAGTTGATGGCAAGACAGATCAACGACAAGAACAAGAAGATGGAAGATAAGCGCCAGGCCTTGTTGGACTTCATTGCACGTTTCAGTGCAAATGCATCCAAGTCAAAGCAGGCTACTTCCAGGAAAAAAGCATTGGAGAAATTGACCATCGAAGAGATTGAGCCTTCCAACAGAAAATATCCTGGTATCATTTTTCAGCCATTGCGTGAAGTAGGAAATCAGATTTTAAGTGTTGAAGGACTCTCAAAAAAAGTGGATGGAAGAACTTTGTTTGATAAAATCACATTCAGTGTAAACAAAGGGGAGAAGATTGCTTTTGTAAGCAAGGATGCCCTCGCCGTTACCGCTTTTTTCGAAATCATCAATGATCAGGTGCAGGCAGATGGTGGTAAATTTGAGTGGGGTACAACGATCACCAAATCATATTTGCCGGTAGAAAACGGACAGTTTTTTCAAGAAGAATATGGTTTGATGGATTGGTTGCGTCAATTTGTACCACCACATGTTACAGATGCTGATGAACCATTTTTACGCGGATTTTTGGGTAAGATGTTGTTCAGTGGCGATGATATCCAAAAGAAAACCAAAGTGCTCAGTGGTGGTGAAAAAGTACGTTGCATGGTAAGTCGCATGATGCTTCAAAACCCCAACTGTGTGATTCTGGATCAACCTACCAATCACCTGGATCTGGAAAGTATTCAGAGCTTCAACGAAGGCTGTATGAACTTCCCAGGCATTGTGTTGATGACTTCTCATGACCATACATTCATGCAAACCGTTGCAACCAGGGTGATTGAACTTACTCCCAAAGGTGCCATCGATAGGTTGATGACCTTTGATGAATATCTGGATGATAAGCGTGTTCAGGAGCTGAGAGCAGAGATGTATAGCTAGGAACAAATTAAAATCATATCATCAGATAACCATCCTCATCTTCCTGGGGATGGTTTTTTTATACTTTCGGTGAAACCAACATATATGCTCACCACCGAAACACCTGTTCAACAAACAGATCATTTTGAATGGCTCAATGCCATTGATTTTTACAGTTCCTATTTAGATATCATCAAAGGGCGACTTGATGCGTTGGAAAGCATTGAGGGCACGCCTGAAATTGAAAAGAAAAAAGATTATTTCAATGAATTGCTCTTATTGTTGAAAATTAAACTGGGGGATATTGAGTCACTGATCAATGCACATTTGCTTGAAACAGAGATGGAGACGGTGTTTGATAACAGGTTGGATAGACTCATTCAAGCGGCACATCATTCAGGTGTAAAGGAAAGAATTGATGAATTGGAAGAGGATGTAAATACATTTCGGGCTGACTTCAACCAATTCTATGTGAATAGCATTTGATTATTTGTGCTCTCCGAAAAGCGATCTGAGCAGGTCTGAAATTTCTCCAAGTGTAGTATGTTTTTCAACCGCTTCAATCACAGATGGCATCATATTGGTGCCATTTTTTATGGCATCATGAATGCGTTGAAGTGCTTGCTGAACGGCATTTTCATCTCTGCTGGCCTTGATCTTGTTGATTTTTTCAATTTGTTCATTTCTGATGTTATCGCTTACTTTCAACAAGGAAGTTTCCTCATCTGTATTTGTCGTGAAACAGTTCACCCCAACAACCCGTTTTTCTTCTTTTTCAATCTCCCTTTGTTGCTGATAAGCGCTTGCAGCAATTTGTTCTTGCATATATCCATTTTCAATGGCTTCAACACTTCCGCCCATTCTATCTATTTCTTGGATCAACTCCCATGCTTTTGATTCAATGCTGTTTGTCAAGGATTCTACATAATAAGAACCTCCCAGTGGATCTGCTGTATCTGCTGCGCCACTTTCTAATGCAATGATCTGTTGTGTGCGTAAAGCAATTTGAGCAGCATTTTCGGTAGGCAATCCCATGGCTTCATCAAAACCATTGGTATGAAGTGATTGTGTGCCTCCGAGCACGGCTGCAAGTGCCTGTAGCGTAACCCTGGCAATGTTATTCTGAGGTTGTTGTTGGGTAAGGGTGCTGCCCCCTGTTTGGGTGTGAAAACGAAGCATCAAGGCTTTTGGGTCTGTTGCCCCCAATTCCTTCATGATATTCGCCCAGATTTTTCTGGCAGCCCTGAATTTTGCTACTTCTTCAAACAAATTATTATGTGCATTGAAAAAGAACGAAAGTCTTTTTCCCAAAGTATTGATGTCAAGCCCCTTATCCAATGCAGCTTTTACATAGGCTTTGCCATTGCTCAGGGTGAATGCAATCTCTTGAACTGCTGTGCTTCCAGCCTCTCTGATATGATATCCTGAAATTGAAATGGTATTCCATTTGGGCAATGCTGTGCTGCACCATTCAAAAATATCTGTGATGATGCGCATGGAAGGTTTTGGCGGATAAATATAGGTACCCCTTGCTGCGTATTCTTTCAGAATATCATTTTGTATGGTTCCTGAAATCTTTTTCAAATCAGCACCTTGTTCTTTTGCTACTGCCACATACATGGCCAAAAGTATAAAGGCTGTTGAATTAATGGTCATAGAGGTTGAAACCTTTTCCAGATCAATTCCTTTGAAAAGTTCCCTCATGTCTTCGATTGTATCAATCGCAACACCTACTTTTCCCACTTCACCTTCAGAAAGTGCATGGGTGCTGTCATATCCAATTTGGGTGGGCAAATCAAATGCAACACTGAGTCCGCTAACACCCTGTGATAACAGAAAGTGGTATCGGTTGTTGCTTTCCTGTGCCGTTGAGAAACCGGCATATTGTCGCATGGTCCACAATTTCCCCCGATACATGTCTTCCTGAACACCCCTAGTATAAGGGAAATGTCCGGGTAAAGGTTCATCAAGGATGCCATCCCGGGTATATACCTTGTTTATTTCGATGCCCGAGTCTGTTTTCCTTGAATCATTCATGGATGGATATTGATGATGTTAGATATGTTTTTTTGCTTCAAACCGAATTAATTGTAAAACAGTCTGTTGGAGAGATGCGTTTTCATCCATTTGCAGAAAAAGGGAGAGTGCTTCATTCAGCGTAGCGCCTGTAGCATTGGTTGGAAGGGTATTCAACACCTGTTGTAGGATGAATAACTGCTGATCTTTCATATCGGTTACGGCTTGCCAAACGTGGTCTGTTACATACAATTGTTGCGACAAATTGAATTCATATTCGTTTCGAATGGTTTCAGCATAAACTGCGGCCAGGTCCTGTGCGTTTAATATGTCTGATTGCAAACGCTGTGTCAAGGAATTGAAACCCATTCTTTCAGTCAGGGTTACGAGTCGCTCATAGGCCTGCAGTACAATGGCGGTATTTCCATTGGAAGGATTTGGCTGAAGAGGTTGTGGTGAAATCTTTTTTTGCGGTTTTTTGACATAGGTCAGAATGGTCAGTGCCAGAATGGCTAAAATAACAACCGCAATGATGAGATTTTGTAGTTCCATGATATGTTAAACAAATGTACATCTTGCTCCCTGAATTGCTGGTGTATGATTTGTTATTAATTTTGCAGAATGGAAACCATTACACAAGCACCTATACGAATTACAGAAACCGCCAGGTTGGAACTTAGCCGACTCTTTTCAGAAAGCAACGACGCACAGGAGCAATTTTTGCGTATCGGTGTAAAAGGGGGAGGATGTTCAGGGATGAGTTATATTCTGGCTTTGGATGAAAAGAAGGAGGGAGATGAAGTACAGGAAATAGATGGCATTCCTTGCGTGATAACTCCTGCGCATGCAATTTATCTGGTAGGAATGGAGATTGACTGGAAGAATGGCCTGGATGCACGTGGATTTGTTTTCAACAATCCCAACGCTTCTTCAACCTGTGGCTGCGGTACTTCCTTTGCTGTTTAATCAAAAAGTTCATTGCATAAAAAAACCGGCCAATTGGCCGGTTTTTTTGTTTGGGTATATTTTTATTTTTTCTTCTTACCGGCTGCATCAGCTTCGCCCAAAGGCTTGTCTTTTGCAATGTCCACCAATACAGGTGCCGCAACGAAGATAGAAGAGTATGTACCTGTAATTACACCGATCAACATCGCGAAAGCGAAACCTCTGGTTACTTCACCACCGAAGATGAAGAGAATAAGGAGTGTCAGGAATACCGTGAGTGAAGTCATGATTGTTCTGCTCAATGTATCGTTGATCGCTTTATTGATAATGCCTGATTTTGATTCACCTTTCAACTTGGTACTGTATTCCCTGATCCTGTCGAATACAATAACCGTATCGTTCATAGAGAAACCGATTACAGTAAGTACGGCTGCGATGAAGTGCTGATCTATTTCCAATGGGAATGGAACCACACCTTTCAAGAAGGAGAATACGGCAAGTGTTACGAATACGTCATGCAATAATGCAATGATGGTACCGAGTGAATACCTCCAGTCGCGGAAACGAAGGAAGATATACAGGAAAATTGCAATGATGGCGAAAAGGGTAGCCTTTACAGCACCTTTTTTCAAATCATCTGAAATCGATGCCTGTACCGTTTGAGAACTTTGTTTGTATGATTTTTGGAAATCAGCATATGAAAGTCCTGTTGGTAAAGCTTTTTTCAAACCTTCATACAATTTACCTTCCACTACTGAATCCGCGCTTTTGCTTGGATTGTCTATCATGAAAGAAGTTGTGATATTGAGGGTTTTATTGTCACCAACTGTTTTCAACACTGGATATTCTCCGAAAGAACCTTTTAATGATTCCCTGATTTTTTCGTTTTGTGTTGGGGCATCAAATCTAACAGTATAACTTCTACCACCTTTGTATTCAACACCCTGATCAAATCCGTTAAAGTATGATCCGATACCAAGTCCCAATACAACTACTGAGATTGCATAGGCAACTTTTCTGTATTCAATGAACTTGAAGCTGGCATGTTTGAATACCCTTTTGCTGGTTGCAGTAAAGTATTCGTAATGTCTGTTTTTATTTGTCCAGAAATCTGTGATGAGTCTTGAAATCAGGATACCACAGAAAAGTGAAAGTAGAATACCAAGGATTTGTGTAGTTGCAAAACCTAGAACAGGTCCCAATCCAAAATAGAATAGGATGATTGCGGTCAGCAACGTTGTGATATGTGCATCCAATACAGGAGCCATAGAACGCTTATAACCTTCTGCCACAGCCATTTGATAGCTCTTGCCAAGGGTCAATTCTTCCTTGATTCTTTCGAAGATGATTACGTTTGTATCAACCGCCATACCGATGGTCAATACCAAACCTGCAATACCAGGAGCTGTTAATGTAGCTCCCAATGCACTGAGTACACCGATGGTGAAAAGAAGGTTGAGGATCAATGCGATATTGGCAACCCATCCTGCTGTATTATAATATACAAGCATCAGGATGAAGATAACTGCAAATGAAATAGCGAATGCCATGGTTCCACCTTGGATGGCAGAAGCACCCAGGGTTGGACCTACCACTTGTTCCTGAACGATTTTTGCAGGAGCAGGAAGTTTACCTGATTGGAGGATGTTTGCCAGATCTTGTGCTTCTTGTATGCTGAATGAACCACTGATCTCAGAATTACCTGAAGTGATCGGGTTGATTACGTTTGGTGCTGAGTAAACGATGTTATCAAGAACAATGGCGATTGGTTTGTTTACATTGGCTGTGGTCAAATCACCCCAGATCCTTTCACCTTGTTTGGTCATCTGCATTTTAATGGCAGGGCGACCTTTATCATCGAAATCTTGTGTAGCTTGTTGAACGCCATCACCTTCCAGTTTTGCTTTGTCTGAACCTTCAATGGTTTTCAATGCATATACTGGAACAATATTGCTCTTCACTCCCTTATCATTGATCTCTTGCATTCCAAATGCAAAACGAACATTTCCAGGGAATTGACTTCTTACGCTTTCAATGTTGAAATACTCATTGAATTGAGCGGTATCAGAAGTTGTGATATATCCAAGACTTGGTGCATAAGACATTCTACCTTGTGCATCCTGTTGTGGAGGAATTGGTTGAAATATCCTGAAGAATGAATGGACAATTGATTTTTGTGCACTGCTGTCTGTTTTGGGGGCACCTGTTTTAACCAATTCTCCAATGGTTGCAGTTTTTGTGGTATCAGTTGCTTTTGCAGCTTCTGTTGTTTTTGCTGTTGCAGCAGTATCAATTGTTTTTGCACCAGCATAATGTGCCTGCAATGCCTTTTCAGCATCACCAAATGATTTATCAAGTTCAGCAATGTTGTACAATTCCCAGAATTGAAGATTTGCTGTAGCCTGTAGGTATTTACGTACACGCTCAGGATCGTCTTTCACACCAGGAAGTTCAACGGTGATGATTCCCTTGTTTTTATCCAACTGAATATTTGGCTGCGCAACACCAAATTGGTCAATACGCTTTTGAAGTACATTGAATGTATTGCTGATGGCGCCCTCTGCAGAGGCCTTCAGTTTTGTGATTACATCATTGTCGCTGTCTTCCGTTTTTACTGTCCTTCCGCTACCTGCAAACAATGTTGCAAGTTTTGCATTTGGGTTTTGCTTTTTATAAGCATCAGCAAAAATGGTAATGAAATCAGCGTCGCTGTTTTTCTTGTCTGCAATTGCTTCATTGATGGCATTGTTGAGGGCAGGGTCTTTGGGGTTCACTGCAAGGGATTTCAACAACCCTTCCAATTCAACTTCCAATGTAACACTCATACCACCTTGAAGGTCAAGTCCCAGGTTCAACTCCTGTTCTTTTGCCTTTTGATAGCTGATGGCACCTGTGATACCATACGTTACTGTTGTTTCCCTTGTGCTGTCAAGCAATTTGCGTAATCTCTTGTTGAACTCAAGATCCTTTGTCTCGGTTCCTGCATTTCCATAGTTTGCATTGACGAAGGTCTTGGCCTTATCTTGTTGCTTTTGTTCATGGTTGCGTACAACCCATGTAAAATGCAATTGATAGAAGGAAATCAAGATCAGCGCAATCGCAAAAAAACGTACCAAACCTTTAAGTTGCATAAAAATTCCTGTTTGTGCTTAATGAATCCCCTATTGGTGGGGCGGGCAAAGATAGGGATTTTGAGGTCAAAAAGTAAGCAGTGCCTGCCTATTTTACTAAAGCCTTAAAACTACCCTTTTTAGGGCCCAATATACCGCTATTTTCATGCTTTTTATCTACCTTCGCAAAAAATTAGAAATCATGAAACTTTCCTCCAGACTCGATCTTTTTGCTGAACCGGAAACCCTGAAGATGGCCAAGCTGGGCCGTGAACTGAGGGCAAAAGGCATTGATGTAATCGACTTATCCCTGGGTGAACCCGATTTTGATACACCTGATCATATTAAAACAGCGCTAAAAAAAGCGGTCGACGATAATTATAGTCATTATACCCCAGTTGCTGGTTATCCTGATTTGAGAGAAGCTGTTTGTACAAAATTGAAGCGTGATAATAATTTAGATTACAAGGCAGAGAACATTCTTGTTTCAACAGGGGCTAAACAAAGCCTTGCCAATGTTGTAATGGCTGTAGTTGACAAAGGTGATGAAGTGGTCATCCCAACTCCTTATTGGGTAACCTATTCTGAAATTGTAAAGCTGGCAGAAGGAAATGTAGTATTGGTGCGTACTTCCATCGAAAATAAATATAAGTTGACAGCTGCTGAGTTGGAAGCTGCCCTGACCCCAAAAACAAAATTATTCATTTTCTCTTCTCCTTGTAATCCAAGCGGATCAGTATATTCCAAAGATGAGCTTGCTGCATTGGCTGAAGTGTTCAGAAAATATCCAGATGTGTTTATCATTTCAGATGAGATTTATGAATACATCAATTTTGTAGGAAAGCACGAGAGCATTGCGCAGTTTGAAGACCTGAAAGACAGGATCATCATCATCAACGGGCTCAGTAAAGGATATGCCATGACTGGTTACAGGTTGGGTTATATCGCTGCAGATCCAGCTGTAATCAAGGCTTGTGAGAAACTACAAGGACAATACACCAGTGGCACAAATGCTGTAACACAGCGTGGTGCGATTGTTGCATTGACAGGAGATTTGACGCCAAGTATCGAAATGAATATTGAATTTACCAGAAGAAGAGCCAGAATGCTTGAATTGCTGAAAGCGATTCCTGGTGTTCAAATTGCTGAACCTGATGGCGCATTTTATGTATTCCCGGTGGTTACAGCCTATTTTGGTAAATCCATTGGAGAAGAGGTAATCAAGGATGCAGATGACTTGTGTATGTATTTATTGAATACAGCACACGTATCAACAGTAACAGGCAGGGCATTCGGTGAACCCAATTGTATCAGGATCTCCTTTGCAAACAGCATGGAAAAGATCGAAGATGCAATGGCTAGAATCTCTAAAGCCATGGCTGCTTTGAAATAATAACATTGGTCTTTTTGTATCCAATTTTTTTGGATATTGAAATGAAACAATACGACCAGCATTGTGTTAACATTTTTAACACAATTTATTGATCATAAATGCGTTAAATCAAGTTTATTTGTGTCATGCCTTTTCTACATTGGCAGGCATGGCATAAATTTAAGCACAGATCATCCGTATGAGAAAATACATTGTACTGTTTCAGATTCTATTCTTACATGCTTTGGCAATGGGGCAGACCTTAAGCGTCTCTTTATCCCAAGGAGATACAACTATTTGCAAAAACAGTACAGTACGTATCAACTCAACTGTTTCATTTGGTTCATTGAAATATATTGGAACAAATGGTACAAGTGATTACTTTATGGATACCATTCCACGGAGTTGGACTGCTGCTCGCACATATGCTCAAAGTATGGGAATGGATTTGTGGATTGTGGATGATGCATCAGAGAATAACAATGTATACAATTTAATTCCTTACAAAAACAGAACAGATGCTTTTTTCTGGATTGGATTGAATCAAGACCCAACAAAGGATGTTCTTGGGGCTGACTCTGGATGGCATTGGATAGATGGCCGTGCTTTAGATACCACCTATAAAAATTGGTATACTTTGGAGCCTGATAATGTTTTTGGCATTGGCGCAGGAGCCAATTATGCATCCATAGGTTTGAACTTTACAACAAACATGTGGAGTGATATGACGGATGTCTACACTGCTCAATACAGTGGATATGCCATATTGGAAAAACCACATGCCACCATTTCTTATGCATGGTCTAATGGAGCAACGTCTTCATTTCAAGATATTACTCCATTGGTAACCACAGGTTATTCGCTCAATGTGACATACGGTGCTTTGTCTAAAAGCAGCGGCATTTCTACTATAACAGTTAACAATCCGAAGGCGACATCTTCATTTAGTTTATCTGCAGCATCAGAATATTGTTTCAAAAAGAATTTGATTCTATTTAACAATACTACAATTACAACAGATCCACTAACTACTTATGTATGGGATTTTGGAGATGGTACTACCGCAAATGTTGCCAATATTTCACACCAGTTTGGAGGTGCTCAGGCATATAATGTGTCATTAACCGCCAAAGATTTGAATGGATGTAAAACAATTGCAAACAGTACTATTACCATCAAGGCTTCACCTAATACACCTATCATCACCTATCCAACAGGTAAAAATGTTTTTTGTGATCTTGATTCAGTTTTGTTGAAAACAGTAGTGCCCCAGCTGGATCCCCTGGTTACATACAATTGGTTCAGAGGAATTACAAGTGTAGGTACAGGGAGTAGTTACAATGCAAAGATTGGAGGTAATTATTATCTTGTTGCTTCCAACGCCAATGGATGTAAAGATACTTCCACATTGGTGGTAACGGTAAATCCACTTCCTGCAAAGCCAACATTAGCAGTTGTTACAGGATATCTGAGTTCTTTTTGTCAAACAGATAGTTCTCGATTGGATGCAACCACGGCCAGCCTCGTAACAAGCTATACCTGGTACACGGGCTCTGCAGCAACTCCAACAACCATTTCTGGCCCCATTACCAAAACATATTTTGCAAAAGCACCTGCAGGCATGTCAAATACAATTGCAACTGTAAACTATCTGGTTAGGGTTACTGATTCAAAAAATTGTATGTCCTTGTTTTCTGATCCATTAACCATCAGTACAAGACCTTCGCCTACAGCTTTGATTACTTCGTCTGGAGCGCCTACTGTTTTTTGTGAAGGCGACTCCGTTCAGTTTTTTCTGGCAGCTCCGGTAGCCACCAATTTACACGAGTGGTTAAAGGATAATACGGTTATTGCTACTGGTGTTACCAATATCGCAGCAAAACTTACGGGTGTATATAGAATCAAAGAAACAAACACATTCTCTTGTTCTGTTTTATCCAATGCATTCAATGTGGTTGTAAACAAATATCCTGTAATTCCTACTGTCAATCCAGATTTACCCGTTCCGGAAATTACATCAACAGGACAGGTAAATATTTGTACAGGAAGCAATGCAACACTCAGAACGCCATCACTTTCCGGTGCTTCTTATCAGTGGTATTATAATGGTGCAATCATGACCGGATTTACAGGGGTTAGCGCCACTGTAAACAAAGCGGGTAATTATAAAGTTATTGTAAAAGTGAGTGGTTGTTCAACAACATCTTTAGATAAGCCATTGGGCCTATTGCCATTGCCTACAGGTGTTCTCAATCAACCATCACTCAATACAGTATGTGATGGTTTTGAATCACCATTGAGTGCATATAATGCTTTTGGATATCAATGGTATTATAATAATGTAATCATACCAGGAGCCAATTCAGATATTTATAATGCAAAGTTAGCAGGGGTATATAAGGTTGAATTTTCGACCAACAAAGGGTGTAAGGCGATGAGTACAACAACTGTCACTTTAGCGCTCATCAAAAAACCAGTTGTTGCATTCACATATGATATGTATTGTTTGAATACAGCTTCAAACTTCAATAATCAATCAACAACGAGTTCAAGCGGAACGGTAGATTATTTGTGGAGATTCCAAAATGGAACTACGGATAATTCAATCAACCCAATTCATACATTCACAACTGCCGGATTATATAAAGTAACGCTGGTAATTACTCCTTTTGCTTGTCCTATGTTGGCTGATTCCCTCAGCACCAATATACAAGTGGCTACTCCAACACCCGGAATTGCATATACACCTATCAATGCAATATTGGGTAAACCTTTAAGTTTGGTAGCAAGATCTTTTGGCGATCTTTATGAGTGGAAACCTACAACCGGTTTCAATAGTCCTTATCTAAGAATACCAATATTGAATCCAACAACAGAGCAAGTGTATACTGTTCAAATTACAGACCGTGCTGGTTGTGTTACCGTAGATTCACAACTGGTCAGAATTTTTGATGAACAGGATGTTTTTGTAGCAGGTGGATTTACCCCCAATTTTGATGGTAAAAATGACAGGGTATATCCAATGCTTGTAGGTATTGCTTCATTCAATTATTTGAAGATCTTCAATCGATGGGGTAATTTGGTATTTGAAACAAATTCAACCGATCCTGCAAAAGGATGGGATGGAAGATACCGGGGTAAAGATCAACCTGCCGATACATATACCTGGATATTAGAGGCGAGGGGAATAAATGGAAGATTGATCAGAAAGTCTGGTAGCACCATATTGATAAGATGACACTGAAAAAACAGAAATGCGTAGATATATAAAATATTTCATCTTGGTTTCTTTCTTCGTGCAAAAAGCATTTGCACAAGACCCGCATTTTTCACAATATTTCAGTTCTCCACTCTCTCTGAATCCTGCTTTTACAGGATACTATGATGGCGAACATCGACTTTCTACGAATTTCAGAAATCAATGGGTTGGCGCAGGTGATCCTTTTACCACTGCTTCTGTATCTTTTGATACAAGGGTGATGAGAGAAAAATTGCAAAAGAGTCTGCTTGGTATTGGTGTCATGGTAATGACTGACAAGACAGCATCGGGTTCTTATAACAGCAACTATCTTGCCTTATCAACTGCATACCATCAATCGTTGGATGAAGAAGGTTTTCAACACTTGGCTGTAGGATTTCAGGCATCCAGCGGAACACGCGCGCTTGATTTAAACAGGATCTCATTCAATGATCAATTTGCCAGCCGAGGATTTGATCTTAGCTTAACCAACAATGAAAATTTTGTAACCAGAAGGGCCAATTATACTGATTTCAATTTTGGCCTGATGTATAACTACCTTAAAGACAGGAACCGTTTTTATCTCGGGACAAGTTTTTATCATGTTACCCAACCTAAAATGAGTTTTTTGGGTAACGACCCATACACATTGCCTTCCAGAATGACAGTTCATGGAGGAGGTTCATTCATGGTCGGTATGCAAGGTGAATTATTCATGAGTGCACAATACATGGTTCAGGGAACGTCTAAAAACCAAGTCATTGGGGTAGCATATGGATATAGCCCAACAGAATACAATGATGAAAATGTAATCTATTTTGGTGCCTTCTATAGGCATAAAGATGCTGTTTATCCATATATTGGATACCTATTCCATGAATTTCAATTTGGATTGAGTTACGATATCAATACCACCAATATCCAGGTCAGCAATAAGAGAAACAAAAGCCTGGAACTTTCTTTTATTTATCATTTCTTCGACCCCAATACCGAAAGAAGAGTGATGCCTTGGTATTGATTACCATCCAATACCATAATCTTCGCCATGATTGCTTGATCCTCCCCAAAGACTTCCATGCTTCCAATCAATATAGATGGCATTGATAGGTCCTGAGGTTCTTTCTTCAAAGCTCATGATATAGCCCATTTTTTTCAATATGTCTCTTGTAGATTGTGGTGTTTTATTTTGCAATAAGATGCTTCCTGGTCTTGGTTGCCTGTCTGCTGTTTTACTTCCTCCCAATGATAGCCATAGCTGATTCGTATTGATGTTTGCCGCTTCTGTAGCTTGTTGAACAGTCATGCCAAACTCAACCATATTCAAAAAGAATTGCAATAGATTTTGATCCTGCGTATCTCCTCCTTGCACTCCAAATGCTAAAAATGGTTTCCCATCTTTCATGGCAAGTGAAGGGGTCAATGTAACCCTCGGACGCTTACCTGGAGCCACCACATTGTGAGGGTTCAGGGTCGAATCAAGTACAAAGCTTTGCATACGTTGGCTCATGCCTACGCCTGTTTTCCCGGCAATGCATGCTGGTAGCCATCCTCCACTTGGTGTAATAGATACAACCCAACCATCTTTGTCGGCAGCCTCAACAGAGGTTGTTCCTCTCCAAAGTCTGTCGTGATACTCATCATCATTCATGGCCAGCATTTTTAAATCATGTGCCGGCACGAAATTACGTTGGGTGGTGTCTGAAACATGATATCCTCTTTTAGAAAGCATTTCAATGTATGGATTTGTTCTTCCTTCAAATGGATATGGATCACCGGGTCCAACATCCGGTATGTTCATCAATGGGTTGATTTGTTTTGCACGGATCTTTGCATATTCCTTGCTCAACAAACCTTTCATAGGCTCAACAGGAGGGAAGTAAGGGTCTCCATAATAAAAATCTCTGTCTGCAAATGCAAGACTCATGGCCTGATAAATGGTGTTGATATATTCAGGACTGTTGTATCCCATTTTTTTGAGATCCACATTCTCCAGAATATTCAAGGCCTGTAAAAGCGAAGGACCCTGAGTCCATTCTCTCAATTTATAAACTTCAATTCCTTTATAATTGGTATGAGTAGGTTGCTCCTCAATAGGGTGCCATTTGGCAAGATCTTCCATGGTAATCAATCCTCCTTGTTCCTGTGCACCACGAACAAATTCTTTGGCGATATCTCCTGTATAAAAACGCTTATAAGCGGCCATGATGGCATCTTTTCGGGTTGCACCTTTTTTCAAGGCAGTCTGTTCTGCTTCAACCATCTTTGAGAGTGTCGCCAACAAATCTTTTTGTACAAAAATTTCTCCAGCTTCTGGGGCCTCTCTGGTTTCACCTGGATGGGTCATGAATACAGCGTTGCTATAAGGCCACTGCTTGATCATGGTTTTTCCTCTCTCCATGCTATTGGCGGTTTGCGCATCTATAGGATATCCTGCAGCAAGCTCCATCGCTGGGGCAAGTACTTCTTTTAAACTCATGGTGCCATAGTTAGCCAACATATGGCATAGGCCACCAGGAGTACCAGGTGTTGTAGCTGCAAGTGGTCCATATTCAGGCGGAAAATTATATCCTTTATTTTTAAAGAAATCAGGCGTTGCACCTGTTGGTGCCACACCCATGGCATTGATGCTGATTACCTGTTTGGTTTTGGGATTGTAAATGATGGCCTGTGTTTCTCCACCCCAGCTCAATACATCCCACATGGTACAGGTTGAAGCAAGCATGGCACAAGCCGCATCTACTGCATTTCCGCCTTTGTTGAATATGATGGAACCCGCTGTTGCGGCCAAAGGTTTTCCTGTAATGGCCATCCAGTTTTTCCCATGCAAAGGTGGTTTTTGTGTTTGCTGTGCTTGAGATACAACAGTAACCAATACAAGCAAAAGGACAGTTATTTGTTTTTTCATGAATCTGTTTTTATTACAACTTTGAGCGTTTAAGAACGTACAATGAAATTAACCATTTTTTCTGCTATTTGTTTACTCCTGTTTTTACGGTAACGATTTCGTAAAAACATTCCAATTGGCCTTATCCCCGAGTTCATTTTTTGTACATTTGGTGCTGTCTAAAAAATAAATTCCTCTCAATGGAAGTAAGGTTTGCCATCGGTCCCAATGAATCACGCACTTTGCAAACAGATGCATTGCGTGAAAATTTTCTCGTCTCATCTTTATTCAATGCAGATAAACTCCAGCTTGTCTATTCTCACTACGATCGTGTAATTGTAGGAGGAACAATGCCTGTCAACAAAACGGTTACATTGAATAACCCAGCTGAATTACGTGCCAATTTTTTTCTGGAAAGAAGAGAAATGGGCATCATCAATATTGGCGGGAAAGGCGTCATAAATGTTGATGGAAAGAAATACAACCTGGATAAACTTGAATGTTTGTATATCGGTAAAGGATCTAAAAAAGTTTCTTTTTCTTCTTCAAGTAAAAAAACACCAGCTAAATTTTATATTCTTTCTTCACCAGCACATCATGCGTATCCTGTTGCTAAATTCACAAAAGAGCAAGCTGCTCCTGTGAACTTAGGCGATCAATCCACTGCAAATAAACGTACTGTGTACAAGTACATCCATAAGGAGGGCATTCAGAGTTGTCAGTTGGTTATGGGACTAACGGTTTTGGAACCAGGAAGTGTTTGGAATTCTGTTCCCCCACATACACATACCAGAAGGATGGAGGTATATCTTTATTTTGATCTGCATGCAGATCATAGAATTTTCCATTTTATGGGACAGCCTCAACAGACACAACATATCGTAATGAAAAATGATGAAGCTGTCATTTCACCACCATGGAGTGTACACTTTGGGAGTGGAACGTCAAACTATGCATTTGTATGGGGCATGGCTGGAGAAAATCTTGATTATACCGATATGGATCCTGCACCTATTCCTCAAATTAAATAAACCTACAAACCTCAAAAAATAAATCAATATGTCAAAGAAAGTTGTTACCCTCGGCGAGATTATGCTCCGTCTTTCTACACCAGACTACAAACGTTTTGTACAAGCAGATACATTTGATATCACCTATGGTGGTGGTGAAGCAAACGTAGCTGCAGCACTCTGCAACTATGGTTTGAATGGCACATTTGTAACCAAGGTTCCAAACAATCCAATCGGGCAATCTGCCATCAATCATATTCGTCGTTATGGTGTTGATACACAATTTATCGCTCGTGGTGGCGACAGGCTTGGAATCTATTTTCTTGAAACTGGTGCATCAATGAGAGCCTCTCAAGTTGTATATGACAGGGCAGGAGCATCCATTGCAGATGTTGATATATCTGAATTTGATTTTGATAAAATTTTGGATGGTGCTGATTGGTTCCACACTACAGGTATTACACCTGCTTTAAGCGACAAGGCTGCAGCGTTGGCTGAAGCAGCCCTCAAAGCGGCAAAAGCAAAAGGCATCACAACCAGCATCGATCTTAACTACAGGAAAAAGTTGTGGAGCAAAGAAAAAGCAAGACAAGTAATGACCAATCTTTGTCAGTATGTGGATGTATGTATTGGAAACGAAGAAGATGCAGATACTACACTTGGTTTCAAAGCAAAAGATACAGATGTAACAAAAGGAGAATTGGATCTGGATGGTTTCAAGGATGTATTTAAGCAAATGAAAGAAAAATTCGGTTTCAAATATATCGCTTCTTCATTGCGCGAAAGCCACAGTGCAAGCGACAATGGATGGAGTGCACTTGTTTATGATGGAACTGAATTCTATCATACCAAGAAATACAATGTAAGAATTGTTGACAGGGTAGGTAGTGGTGATAGCTTCGCGAGTGGATTGATTTATGGATTGGTAACAGGTATGCCGATGCCAGAAGCAGCAGAATTTGGTGTTGCTGCAAGTGCGTTGAAACACACCATCCCTGGCGACTTGAACCATGCTACACTTTCAGAAGTGAAAGACCTTATGAAAGGAGATGGCAGTGGTAGGGTGCAGAGATAATTTTAAACCCTTTAAATACATAAAATGATTATCGACAGTTTAGAAAACATCTCTAAGTATTCTGGTATTCATCCTTTGTTCGCACAGGCTTTTGAATATATAAATAAAACAGATCTCCATGCCATCGAGGTGGGGAAATATGATATTGCTGAGGGTTTGAAAGCAATTGTTTCAAACAAGACCGGAATGACAGCTGAAGAATCTTCAGCAAAATTTGAATGTCATAACAAGAATATCGATATTCAGATTTGCATTCATGGACATGAAACTTTGGGCTGGAAGCCGCGTGCATCATGCCTTTCAGAGAGGGATCCATACAATGACGAAAAAGATGTGTTGTTCTATACAGATAAACCTGATATGTTCTTTCAGCTAACCAATAATCAATTTGCAATCTTCTTTCCGGAAGATGTACATGCACCCATGATTGGTGAAGGGGAAATCAAAAAAATGGTAATCAAAGTAAAAATTTAATCATGGCGAATAGTCAAATCGTTTCAGATGCAATTGTTGCTCAGGGTATACTTCCATTGTATTTCAATCCGGATGAATCTGTGAGCTTGGATATTCTTCGTTCCATCTATAAAGCAGGGATTAAAGCAGTTGAGTATACCAATCGTGGTGAAGCTGCTTTGAGTAATTTCAAACAAATGGTTGCGTTGCGCAATACTGAGATGCCTGATATGCTTTTGGGTGTTGGTACAATCAAAAATCTTGCACAGGCGGAAGCTTACAATGCTGCAGGAGCAGACTTCTTGGTGAGTCCTGGTTTTGTTCCTGAAGTAGCTGCCTATTGTATTCAGGGTGATATTTTTTATGCACCAGGTTGCATGACTCCCTCTGAGATCATTGCTGCCGAAAATGCAGGGGTAAAATTCATTAAATTATTCCCAGGCAATATTTTGGGACCTGAGTTTTTAAGCAGCATTAAAGAGATTTTCCCTAAACTTCTTTTCATGCCAACAGGTGGTGTGGATACTACCAAAGAAAGCATCGAAGGGTGGTTCAAGGCTGGTGTATGTGCAGTGGGAATGGGTAGCAAACTTATCAGCAAAAAATTGATGGAAGCAAAAGAGTATGCTATTATCGAATCTTCTACACGTGAAGTATTGTCATTGATTCAAAGCATCAAAAAATAAACCATATGAGGAACATATTGATTCGCTTTTTTCTTCTTTCAATTTGTATGAAAATGAATTCTGTTTCAGCTCAATATGTTCCTCTTTATAAGAAGAAGGTACCTAATTTCATTGAAGCGCCTAATTTGGAATCGGAAGCAACAACTGGGGGTATTCTTAGAATATCCAAGGTTTCTATTCCTGGCTATCAATTCTTCAGTGCAGGTGATTTTCAAGCTCCTTGTGTCATTATCTGCCCAGGCGGAGGTTATTCTATTCTTGCATCCTCACACGAGGGTACGGATGTGGCAAAATACTTCAATTCAATCGGAGTGCATGCCGTGGTGCTTAAGTATCGCATTCCATCTTCCGAGAATCAGGTGGATAAAAAATATGCCCCCTTGCAAGATGCACAACAAGCTATTTATCTCGTACGTAAGAATGCTCACAAATGGAATGTAGATCCTTCTAAGGTAGGTATCATGGGCTTTTCAGCAGGTGGTCATTTGGCATCTTCACTTGCAGTTCATTACAATGATCCCAAAATAAAAGTTTCGAAAAAGATTTCACTCAGACCCGATTTTCAAATCCTGGGATATCCAGTTATCAGCTTTGGAAATTTCGCACACAAGGGTTCCAGAAATAATTTATTGGGATCAGATACTACGGCCCAGTATATCCAATATTTTTCTGGCGAATTGCAAGTAAATGCTGAAACCCCCATAGCTTTTATTGTTCATGCAAAAGACGATAAGGCCGTTCCTATTGAAAACTCTTATCAATACCTTGATGCCATGAAACGCAATGGTGTTTCAGGTGAATTGTTTACATATGAAAAAGGCGGACATGGTTTTGGGATGAACAATTCCACTTCTAACGAAAAATGGACTGATTCTCTAACTGCATGGTTAAAAAGAAACAGCATTGTGAAGTAACGTTTTTAGTTAATTTCCCTTTTTCAATATTTTCAAAGAAGTAATCCATACACCAAGTATGATTAGGATAGCTGATAATACTTTTATCAGCGAAAGACTTTCATGTAGAATCAATATAGCCGCAGCCGTGCCAAAAAGTGGCTGAAAATAGATGAAGCTACCTGTTCTAGATGGCCCCCAATTGGTTACTCCCATATTCATTAAGAGATAAGCCAGGAAAGTGCCAAGTATGATGATGTGAAATATTGCATACCAATCCATTACTGTGAATCCGGTCCAGTTTGCTGCTGCAAATGTTTTGAAACTAAAGGGAAAACAAAAACAAGTCCCAACAATAAATACAAATCTCAGTATAGTTAAAGGACTGTATTTTGATGAGATTTTTCTGATCAGAATCAGGTACGTGGAATAGCATAAGGCACCTGATACAATGAATACATCTCCTAAAATTGTTGCAGGATTTAGATTGTTTTTGTGATCTCTGAAAATAATTAACAAGGCAGCGCCAGTAATACCCATCAGAAGTCCGGTGAATTTATTCCATCCAAATCTTTCTTTTAAAAATATAGCTGCCAACACAGAAACAATAATAGGTGTTGCCATGATCAGCAAGGATGCATGTATGGGATTGGTGTTCGCAATACCAACAATTGAAAAGATCTGATTGCAGGTTACTCCAAAGAGTCCTGCAAAAATCAATGTTAGATAATCGCTCCTTTCAATTTTTTCTTTTGATTTTGAAAGTGCAAGAATCAATGTCAGTAGAATACCGGTGATCATCATTCTTGCAAAGGAAAGTCCAATCGGATCAATGAGTACAGGAGAGATCTGTTTGACGGCAATGATGTTGGTGCCAAAGAAAAAATTGGCGGCCACAAGTGTGACCGCCGTTTTCCAATCATATGGAGTATGATTTGATTTAGTATTTGAAAGGTTTTCCACCAGCCATTACTTCTTGAGTCTTTTCATCAAATGTTACTTTCTGACCAGTTCTGCAAGCCGCATTGGCCATGATAGTAGCAATACAATGGTAATATCCTGCTTCAACCGGGGCATTTGTTTGCTTCCTGCTGCGAATGCATTCCATCCAGTTTCTGACGTGTGCTGAGGTCAAAGGATCTCCACCTGTATTGGCACCTGCTTCTACTTTTATCACTTCACTCAAACTCATTTCAGGCAATAAATTGGCTTTCATCCCCATCTGCTTTGCAAATCGTTCAGTCAATCCACCTTTAGGTGAAACCTTGTTGGTAATGAGGTTTAATTCTCCACCATTGCTGAAATAAATTTCAGATGGTGTTTCATCTCCATTATCCATACGTGACATGAATACAACCTGGAAACCTTTGCTGAGATCATCTGCAGGCCCATAATCGAATACGGCAGTAATGGTATCCCAGTTCTTTCTTCCGTCATGCCATTGGTAAATACCTCCGTTTGTGACAACACTTCTTGGATGGTTGAAGCCAGTGAACCAATGCACAGTATCAATTTGGTGACTCATCCATTGTCCTGGCAATCCAGAAGAATATGGCCAGAATAAACGGTATTCGAGATATTTCCTTGGGTCAAAATTTTCATGTGGTCTGTTCATCAGGAATCTATTCCAATCAAGATCCTTTTCAAAACATTTCGCTACAAGGTCTGGTCTTCTCCATCTGCCTGGTTGGTTGACATTCCATGTCAGTTCAACCATTTTTACATCACCAAATTGGCCTGATTGAATAAAATTGGCAGCTGCATGGTAGTTAAAACCAGATCTTCTTTGCGATCCAATCTGAATGATCCGGTCTGATGCTTTTGCAACTTTCAATGCATATCTGGCATCTTCCATGGTTTCAGAAAATGGCTTTTCGCAATACACATCTTTCTTGGCCTTGATGGCTTCGGCTGCATGCAAGGCGTGAGCGAAGTCGGGCGTTGAAATAAAAACTGCATCTATATCTTTAAGCGCATATAGTTCATCATTGTTTTTGCATCCAATGATATCATGATCCATTTTGCTTTTCAGAAAAGAAACGCCTTCTTCTCTGCGAACTTTCCAAATATCGGATACTGCAACAATATCAAAGTTCAATTCCTTGTAGTGGTTCATGAAAGCAGGGATGTGAGATTGCCTGTGACGATCTGAGAATCCTACCACACCAATTCGAACTTTGTCATTGGCTCCAAGAATATTTCCGTAAGATTTAGCATCCATACCCATGGAAGCTATGGCAGTGGCAGCTGTTGCTTTTACCGTCTGCTTAATGAATGTTCTGCGATGGCTCATAAAATGTAGAGTTGAGGGTTAAATGTTTTATTTAAGTTCCTTTATTTTGATGCTTCTGAATGACACTTTCGTTTGGTGTTGCTGAAGTAAAATATGTCCTTTAGGGGCCATGCCAAAATTGGGGTATTTAGCATATTTACTTCTTGCAACCAACGCAAGAAATGCAGGGCTTCCTCTCTTGTATTCAACCATCTTGTAACCATTCAACCAATGTTCTACTGTGCCATCCGGATGAGCAATAATCCTTCCTCTGTTCCATTCTCCAATTGGATTGCGATCTCTTCTTGCAGCATTCATATCAAGCATATTGGCAGCTGGAATGAGGTCATATAGGGATGCCATGGTACGGTTTCCAATAACACCTTCTTTTGCATCTGGATGCTTCATGTCGTCCAGTATCTGGTATTCAGGGCCTACTCCAGCACCTCCGCCATTTTTCCCATTTTCAACAACAAAATATTTAATTCCTGAATTTGCAGTGTCTGTTATTTTGAATTCAAACTGTAAATCAAAAGCAGAAAATTCTTCTTCTGTAATGATATCGCCTTCAACTAATTTATTTTCAGACATATTACCATTTACAGTGAGCTCTCCATTGTTGATTACCCATGTTTTATCTGGATAATATGTTTTGTTGATAGCTCTCCATCCGGCAGAGGTCTTTCCATCCCAAAGTAGTCTGTATCCAAGTTTCTTTTCATCTTCTGAGATATAGTTTGGAATCAGATTTGCTATATAAACACCACTTGGAGCACTTGGCTTCAGATTTGTTGTTTGAATCCTGATATTTTTCCAATGGATTTCTTTTCCTTCATTTTCCTTTTCCTTGATTTGATGCACCTGTAAAGCAATGAAACCTGATGGCGTCAAGTCATCTATCAAATGAGCACAAGGCACACCATTGATCCAGGTTCTGATTGAATTGCCAATACATTCAATTCTGTAATGGTTCCAGTCGTTTTTCTTAAATGCACTTTTTGCAGCTTCATTGAAGTCGAGTGGATAAAGCCATCCTCTTCTGGCTTCATCATAAATTCCACCGCTCCATTTGCGATCGGAAGGGTCAACCTCCATTTGATACCCACGAACCCTGCCGTCGGTGGTTTTTTGTTTCTTTCCTGCTTCACTTAAATCGTTGATGCTTCTGAATTGTATTCCTGAATTCATATCAGTAAACAATTTTAGATCAAGTTCGAGAATGAAGTCCCCATACATTTTTTCAGTTGCTAAAAATGAATTGGGTTCTCCAAAAACAGTGGTTCCAACTATTTCACCTTTAACCACGTTGTATTTGGCTTTGCCATTCAATTGTTTGAAACCAGTGAGGTCTTTGCCATTGAAAAGGTTCACCCATTGAGGTTGTTGTGCAGATGCGAACATCGAAAAAGAGACAAGTAAAAGGAAGCAAGCAATTTTTTTCATGTGTTGTTATTTGTCAGTAAAATTTAAAAAATTGATCATCGATAATTGGGCATCGAAATTATACACCACCAAACACAGTAAAGCCACCATCTACTCCAAGATCCTGGCCATTCACAAATTTTGATGCATCACTTAAAAGGTAAATCAGTGCACCTACCAGCTCACTTGGGTTACCCATTCTTTGGTATGGCGTTTTCTTTACAACGAGATTTCCTCTTTCAGTATAAGAACCATCTTCGTTGGTGAGCAATTTTCTGTTTTGTTCAGTGAGGAAGAAACCAGGCATGATAGAATTGATGCGTAGTTTATCACCATGTCTTCTCGCAACTTCCACTGCCATCCATTTTGTAAAGCAGTCAACACCTGCTTTGCCGATACTATATCCCATTACTCTTGTGATGACCTGCTTGGAACTTACAGAGGAAATATTTACAATGCTTCCCCCATTGGTTTTCATGGCTGCGCCAAGAATCTTGGTAGGGATGATGGTGCCCCAAAGGTTTAAATCAAGTACTTGTTTCATACCGTCGATACTCATTTCGAATACATCCTGATCTGGCATGATGATGCCTTGTGGCATATTACCGCCAGCGCCATTTACAAGTCCGTCGATTCTGCCAAATTTTGTGAGTACAGTATCTCTGAGGTTTTCTACATCTGTTTCATTCAAAACATCCGTTTTTACAAAAATGGCATCACCTCCATGTTGATTTATGTCGTCTGCACGTCTGTTACCTTCTGTTTCATTGCGACCTACAATAGCCACTTTGCCACCATGGGCAACAATACCATCAACAAAAGCCTTTCCAAGAATACCGGTTCCTCCGGTTACTACGATAACCTTGTCTTTCAAAGAAAAAATATCTGCGTAATTCATGTTTTAAAAATAAGAAATCGCCACCTGTTTAAGGCGGCGATTGTATGTTCTATGAGAATAAATTACGAAAACGATATAGCTATTAAGCATCTGTCTTCTGCTTGTTGCCTATTGCCTATTGCCTATTGCCTACTGCCTACTGCCTACTGCCTATTGCCTATTGCATTGATCTTAAAATACCCAACTGCAATCCCCTCAATTCAGCAAGACCTCTGAGTCTTCCAATGCAAGAATAACCGGGGTTTGTAACTTTCTTCAGGTCATCAATCATTTGATGCCCATGATCAGGTCTGAATGATATTTGGTTCGGAACATCCTGTTGTATGAGCAGCAATTCTTTCATTACAGCATACATATCTGTGTCGCCTCCCAAATGATCATCTTCAAAGAAATTTCCCTGAGCATCTCTTTTGGTATTTCTGAGATGTATGAAATGAATTTTCTTACCCAGTTTTTTGGCCATTGCAGGAAGGTCGTTATTTGGATTAGCACCAAAGGATCCGGTGCAAAAACAAATTCCATTGCTTTCATTGGGAACAGCATTCAAAATAAATTCTGCATCTTCCAGATTTTTCATGATACGTGGAAGTCCAAGAATATCAACAGGAGGGTCGTCTGGGTGAATTGCCATTTGTAGACCAAGCTCATCACACAATGGTGTTATTTGCTGTAAAAAATATACAAGGTTGCTTCTTAACACATCTGCATTGATATCATCGTACCTCGATAATTTTTCACGCATGCTCTCAACTGTGATTTTCAGCTCACCTGGGATACCAAACATAACAACACCCGCAATCTCATCCAGTTTCTCTTGTGGGTATGCAGCATGCCTTGTTTTTGCTTCTTCCACCACATGACTAGGGTAGGAGGCCTCTGCATTTTTTCTTTGAAGGATGTAAATGTCAAATACTGCCAGATCAACCCAATTGAAATAAAGGGCTTTGGATCCATCTGGCATCTCAAAATCTAAATTAGTTCTGGTCCAGTCATTTACTGGCATAAAATTATACGTAATCACGCGCAAACCAGCTTTGGCAAGGTTTCTCAGGCTTTCCTTGTATTTGTCAATCCATTCCTGGAAATTGCCTGTCCTGGTTTTGATTTCTTCATGGATGGTAACACTTTCTACTACATCCCAGGTAAGTCCGTATGATTCAATTAGGTTTTTTCTTTCCATGATCTCTTCATAAGTCCATACTTCACCGTGAGGAACATGGTGCAGTGCAGTTACAATACCCTGTGCACCTGTTTGTTTTACATCTTGCAATGATACGGGGTCGTTTGGTCCGAACCACCTCCATGTCTGTCTAAGTTCTTTCATTGTTTTTATTGTTCTGGTATGATTGAAACTCTTGAAATATCTTTTTTGAGTATGATTTTCTTTTTGATTTGTATGGAACTATCTGATTCAAGTTTGATAACGCCTGATGCAATCACTTTATCGTCTAGTCCATGAATGTCAAGTGCAGTCTGCTTTTCAATGAAATATTTATATGCAGATTTTTGATATTCAGTGACGGCAGGAGGAATATATCCTTTTCCGGATTTGGTGGTAATAACGATTACACCTCCGGATGCCTGTGATCCATAGACTGCGGCAGATGCAGCATCTTTCAATACCGTGATATCTGCAACATCCATGGGATTGATATTAGATAAATCTCCCTGAAACACTGCTTTGTCAACTACAATGAGTGCTGGAGTAGTGAGTCTTAAACTTCCAACACCTCGTATGAAAATCTGGTTATTCAGTTTGCCGCCATTCGACATACTTATTTCAACTCCTGGAACAGCGCGAAGCAAGTCCTGTATCGTTTTTGCTACACTTCCGTTTGATGGATCAATGGTTTTTATTTGGGCATGTAATCCATTTGCCAAAAGAAAGCAATAAAGTAAGACAAATGTTATTTTTTTCATTTTTGCTGTTTTGCGAATTTCCTCGCAAGGGTTGTTGTATAATATTTTGCCAGCATGTTGGGAACCTCCCAAGCAGGCATATTCTTGTTTTGAAGATAATCCAAATATTTCTCGGTTACCCTTGCAAAGTGTGTTTCATGTACTTCTTTGTATTTTTCTGGAATAATTACTTCCCAGCCTTTGTCATTTTTGATGACTGAAATACCTGGGAATTTTTTATTGATTTCGGCGACTGCTTTTTCAATATTTATTGCTGTTATTCCATCAATCTTTCGCGGTTCAATGTACAGGGTAGGTTTGAATTTTTGCTCTTCACCCTGGCGAATAATCAGCGATGCATTGGTGCCTCTCATCAATGAATAATGTGTGTCGCCTGTTCCTTCAGGTGCTTTGTAATTCCATATAACAGATACCTTTGCAAATAAACCATTGATCTGATAGGTGAATGCTCCATTTGAAAGAACATCCAGATTGCCCTCTTTATCCTGAATGCTTTTCAGATATGCAGGTATGGTTGTTTCTTTTGTGACCAATTTGAATTCATCGGGGGTGAGCTTTGTTGCCCAGCTTTTTGATTGAATCATCTTAATATCCTTTGTGTAGTTGATGATTTTTTCCGGGAAGCATTCCCACTGAACCAAATCAACCAGATGTGTTGTAACGTCTACAATACCTTCTCCTTCTTGTTTTACATCAAAGAACCAGGCCGGACGAGTGAGCACAGATCCAGATACATATTTGTAAAAATGATGTACACTTTCTTTAGTAACTGCCGGATCATCTGTCGTACCTTTTTCAAGTGTACCAAACACGTCAGGAACCATTGAGAAAGCCCGTTGAAGCATGGTTGTGATTTCATATCGTTCCGTCATGATATCATAAATCTGAACATGATTCTTTTGGGCAGTTACAAATGCTGATTTCAAGAGATTAAAACCGGCATCGTCAATGACCATCGGTTTGTCTGCAAAAACATTCAAGCCGTTTTTCACAGATTCATTGATATAGCTTGTTTTCAAGCGATTGTTCCCTGCCAATACCACTACATTGCCTTTTTTCTCAGAGATCATTTTCTGAAAGAAATCCTTGCCTGTATATATTTCTTCCTTCCATCGTGTTGGTTCTGCAGCACGTGTATTGTATCCATTGATTCTATCGAGGTGCCACTTCAAATCATTGCCTTGCTCTGCATACACATGAACGGTATTGTCAACAACCGGATACATTGATTTTTGCACCAAGGCCGCATGAAAATGTCCAGGATCAAGAGTGATGAATTTTATTTTTTCTTGTGCCATGATCAAATTGGGAATCAATGCAGCAGCAATTACGTTTTTCCAGATCTTCATTTCTAATTTACTTTATGTGTGATTGATTAGTTTTTGATATCATCATCGTGGTGGTTAGCATAGGCTTTTGTGTAATCGATACCTTTATATTGGGTAATCATGAATTTAATTCCCTGCAACAAGTGATTTACATAAATCGGATCACTGTAGGTTTCTTTGCTATGACCAACGGTTGAAACCCATACATGACCTCCCTGGAAATGGTTATACCATACAGAAGGATAGTATTCAGCGTATCCACCTGCATTTTTCTTCACCAAATCCATTTGATCTGGTTGAAGTGTTGTTATTTTATGAGCCATCATTACATGTGTAACAGGGTATAGTTCCTTTCCAAAATAACATTCATCCTCACGTTCCCAATTCAATGGAACCCCTTTCATGGAAGGATGATCTGCATCCAGTTTTCTGACGGTGAATTTTTGAAATTTGGCATGCCATGCGAATGTGCATCCGAGCATCATTTTGAACCATGTCCAGTTTCTTTCTGTTCCGGTAACGGAGTGTAGTCCAACAAAACATCCACCAGCTTCCATATATCTTCTAAATGCGAGTCTTTGCTCATCATTTTCAAAAACATCATTGTTGGTGCTAGGGAAAACAAGCAAGGTATATTTTGAAAGATTTTTTTCACTGAAAACGGAAGGGTCGTCAGATACTTCTATCTTGTATTTCTGCTCTGAAGCAATTTTTTTCAGTGCTTCCACAGCTGAAGGGATATTATCATGTATATACCCCTTGCCGTTTTTTGTATAAACAAGGATAGACGTTGGTTTTGGCTTTGTTGTTTGTCCCATCACCGAAAAGGACATCAAAAGTAATAGAAGAAAAGAAAAGGGTCTGTACAACATGATTTTGATTTGGCAATTGTTAAGAAAAAATAGATGATAAAGCAATTTAAATTATTGTAGACTGAACAACAACATAAATTTCATATATGCAATTTCAGAAAGGATTTTGGTGAATACCTCCATATTTACGAAAACGTTATAGTAAAAATAACCGATATCTAAAAGTTTTAGTATGTTAAAAAGATTCTATTTTCAGACAGCATTTTGACGAGATAGATTGTCTTGTTCTTAACCAAAATTTAAAATTGCCATATGACAAAAGCAAACAAACGCTTAAGGCATTGTATGCACGGCCCATTACTGTTGGCTGTATTTGCCTTAACATCCATGCAATCGATTGCGCACGGAATCAATGAGAAAGGCTCCATTGCAACAACCAGATTCGCAAACGGTCCTGTGAAAGGAGTCGTGACAGATTCTAAAAAAGCACCTTTGGAAGGTGTAACAATTACTGTTCGTGGTTCTTTGAAAGGAACAACAACAAATGCAAAAGGAGAATTCGCTCTTGACAATGTAGCAGACAATGCTGTATTGATTTTTACATTTACTGGTTTTGCCAACAAGGAATATTCTGTTTCTAAAGGCAGAACAGGCGTTACAGTAGCACTTACTGAGCAACCTTCTGTTTTGGCGGATGTTGTGGTAGTAGGGTATGGTACCCAAACCAAAAAGGATCTTACTGGTGCTGTTGCACAAGTAAAAGCTACACAACTTGAAAATCAAAACCCTCGTTCAGTACAAGATTTGTTGCGTGGTAACGTGGCAGGTCTGGATGTAGGTATGGATGCAAGTACAAAAGGTAGCAATGCCGGTTTACTTGTAAGGGGTAAAGCTTCTCTGAATGCATCCACTTCACCATTGATTGTTGTGGATGGAGTAATTTATAATGGCGGACTTGAGGATGTAAATCCAAATGATATTGAAACAGTGGACGTATTGAAAGATGCGAGCTCTGCTGCCGTATTTGGTGCACGTTCTGCAAATGGTGTTATCTTGATTACTACCAAGAAAGGTAAGGGTAGCAAGCCAACCATTACGTTCAATTCGAATATTGGTATGAATAAAATTGAGCAAAAGCCACATTTGTTGGATGGAAATGAATTGATTGCTTTCCGTCAGGATTATGAGGCTGCGTCTAAATATTGGTTCATTCCTGGTTTGGCTGGAACAGTTGGAGCAGTTAAAGGAGATTCCATATCCTCACCTGGTATTCAATACTACTTTAAAGATCCAAGGACCAATCCAGGCGGACTTACAACAGCCCAGTGGATGGCATTGGGTGGTGGTGCTACTTCAGGAGATCCTGTTTCTGTTTGGTTGAACAGATTGGAATTTAAGGCAATTGAGGTAAACAATTATCTTGCAAACAAAATGCTCAATTGGGAAAATTTGATGTACAATGACAATTCATTGCAACACGATCATACCGTGAGCATTGCAGGTAAGAAAGAGAATATGAGTTATTATTACTCTATGGGCTATCTTACGAATGAAGGTCTTACCGTCAATGATAAATATAGCACATTCAGAACCCGTATTAACGTTGAAGCAGTTGCTAACAAGTTTATGACTGTTGGTATGAATGTTCAATATTCAAACAGGGATCAAAGCCCTATTACGGTGAGTTTGAGTGATATGCAGCAAACTACCCCATGGGGCTCATATATGTCAGATGATGGTCTTACTTTAAGACTTTCACCTAATGATGACCCAGGTAACAATACACATCCATTCATGGAGCAGACATATGCTAAACGCATGGTGAAATATGATAATATTTTCGCTTCTGCTTATGTGAAAGGTAAATTACCGCTTGGCTTTTCTTACCAAGTGAACTTTACGCCAAGGCTTGATAACTATAGATATTTATATCAAAGGTCGTCACTCGACCCTACTGTTTCAGCTCGTAAAGGTATTGTTGATCGTAACTCATCTACTACCTACCAATGGCAACTTGATAATATCCTGCGTTGGAATGGCAGCTTTGGAAAGCACAACTTTGAAGTTACAGGTCTTGTGAATGCAGAAAAGTTCCAGTCATGGTCTCAAAATATCCATGCTGAAAACTTTGCTCCAAACGACAACCTTGGTTACAATAACATAGGTGCTGCTACACTTCCTCCAGTAGTAGGTAGTGATGATCAATACTCAACTGCAGATGCATTGATGGGTAGGTTGAACTATAATTTCAACAAGCGTTATTATCTTACCACTACAATCCGTCGTGATGGTTATTCTGCCTTCGGTGCTAAGAATACCCGCGCTAACTTCCCTTCAGCTGCCTTGTCATGGGCTGTGAATGAAGAAAAATTCATGAAAGGAACTGAAAAATGGCTTGACTATTTGAAAGCACGTGTTTCTTATGGTCAAAATGGTAACAGGGAAATCGGTCGCTATGCTGCATTGGCCCAGTTGGCATCTAATAAATATGGATTTGTGAACTCATCTGGAGCTTTTACAGGTGTTTCAACTGTAAGTACCACCACCATGGCCAATCCTAACCTGAAATGGGAAAGGAATGAGTCTATGAACTTTGGTATAGATTATGCCATTTTCGGAAGTAAACTCAGTGGATCTTTCGATTATTATATTCGCGATACAAAGGACCTTTTGATGTCTCGTACATTACCTTCCGTATCTGGTTTCAGCAGTGTACTTAGTAACCTGGGTGCTGTTCAAAACAGAGGATTTGAAGTTACGATGAACGCAGGAATCATGAAGAAGAGAAACTTCATTTGGAATACAAGTGTTAGCTGGTGGACCAATAAAAATGAAATCAAACATTTGTATGGTGCAGTTCCAACTTATGATGCTGCAGGAAAAGTTACAGGTTATGTTGAGAAAGATGACCTTGCCAACGGCTGGTTCATTGGCAAAAACATCAACGTAATTTATGATTATCCAATTTCGGGTGTATGGCAAGTGGATGATATCGCGCAAGCGAAAAGTTTTGGTTACAAACCAGGTGACTTCAAATTGAAGGATACCAATGGAGATGGTAAATATGACATCAACGACAAAGGTTTCCTTGGTAACACAACTCCATCTTTCTCATTCAACGTGCGTAATGAGTTCAAAATATTCAAGAGTTTTGATATCGCAATTAGCTTGTATTCAAGAATGGGTCAATACAGCCAGTTGAATGAAGCCAAGAATGTTGATAAGTTTTACAACAGGTCAAACTTCTATGTTCGCCCTTATTGGACTCCTTCAAACCCAATCAACGATTATGCAGCGATCAACTCAAATGCAGCAGGTGCCGTTAACTGGAACGTTTGGAGAAAATCTTCATTCATCAGATTGAACAACATCAGTCTTGCATATTCACTTCCTTCTGATCTATGCAAGAAAATGAAATTTGAGAATGCAAAAGTTTATTTGAACGCGGTTAATCCATATGTGTTCAGTACCTGGAAGTATTTTGATCCTGAAAACAAGGGAATTACTCCAATTACATACAACTTTGGTATCAATCTTACTTTATAAGAACTGCATAAATGAAAATCAATATGAAAAAAATATTTAATATCGGCACATTAACTGCAACCGCAATGGTTGGTCTGTTGATCATGTCGGGTTGTAACAAAGACTGGCTTAAACCTAAAGCATTGTCGTTTTATTCTCCAGAAAATACACTGGTAGACGTCCCTGGATTCAATTCCGCTTTGGCAGCATGTGCAAAAACATTGCGTGATGAATTTTATGGTGATGGTGCACCCATGATTACAGAAAACATTTTCTCAGAAGTTGCTGTTGAAGGAACTACCGATAAGGCTGGTCCTGCACAGAACATGGACATCATGATCAAGCCAGATGCACAATTGAACAGTCCCGACTACAATAGGATTGGTTATTATTGGAAATATGAGTGGATTGGTATACGTCTTGCAAATACCATTTTAAGCAGATTGCCTGATGCAAAAAACATCAAGGATGCTGATAAAGCAATCATCACTGGTAAGGCATATTTCTATAGGGCTTACAACTATTACAGGTTGGTTCACCAGTTTGGTGATGTGCCTTGTCCAATGAAAGAAGCTACAGAAGCCAAGGTTGACTATGCTACAGTGAAGCGTGAAGTGATTCTTCAAAGAATGAAGCAAGACCTTGAAACTGCTGTACAATCTGTTCCATGGACTTCTGATAAAGGAGATGTGAATCGTGCTGCATGTTATCATTTGTTGGCTAAAATTGACCTGTCTCTTGGTTTGTTCGATGAAGCCATTGCAGCTGCTTCAGCTGTCATCAACAATGGAACATATTCATTGATGACATCACGTTTTGGAATCAATGCATCAGATGCAAAAAAGAATATCACTTGGGATCTTCACAGGCCAGAAAACAAAGCATCTTCTGCCAATAAAGAAGTTCTTTTCCTTGTAACTTCTAGATTGGCCGACCCAGGACGTTTCACCGGATTGGATGGTGCTGCTGAAACAGGTATGAGGATCATGCGCCAAACTGTACCTTGGTATAATGGCGGACAAATCAGAACTCCAGATGGTAAGAATGCCATGAGTACGGCTATGGGTGTTGAAATTGACAACCTTGCGTACTATGGACGTGGTATCGGTCGTTGCCGTAATACTTCTTACCATATGCGTACCATTTGGACCGACAATACTGATTACAGACATGATACATTGTCTGGCAACTGGATGATGATGGAGAATTTAAAGTACAATGACGTTCCTTTGAAAACTGCAAACAATCCATATTACGGACAACGTGTCAGAATGTATAATGGAGCAACCCTGCTCGTAGCTAATGGAGATACCATCCGTGCTTGGTTTGATTGGCCTCACTACAAAGTATTTGTGGATGATACCGAAAACAACCCTAAACAAGGAGGACACTCTGATTGGTACGTTTTCCGTTTGGCTGAAACATATTTGTTGAGGGCTGAAGCATATGCTTGGAAAGGTGATTTCGCAAACGCAGCAATTGATATCAATAAGGTTCGTACGCGTGCAAATGCAACTCCATATACTGCTGCTGATGTAAACATTGGTACCATTTTGGATGAAAGAGCAAGGGAATTGTATTGGGAAGAACCACGTAAGACTGAATTGACAAGGATTTCTTACATCTTTGCTAAAACAGGTCAATCTTACAACGGTAAGACATATACAGCTTCTGCATTTTCTACCAGTAACTTCTATATTGATAGAATATTGGAAAAAAATGAATTCTACAAAAAGCAAGTATTTACTGTCCACGGTGATCAGTACAGAATGAGTCCTTACCATGTTTTGTGGCCAGTTCCTCAATCAGCAATTTTGGCAAACTTCCTTGGAAGAATCAACCAAAATCAAGGTTATCCAGGTGCTGAGCTGAATGTAGCTCCATTGGATAAGATTCCTGAGTAATTTTAAGCGATTTATATCTGAAGGCGTGTTGGATTTTTCCAACACGCTTTTTTTTATTAAATTAGATGTGAAATTATAGAGCCCATTTTTCACCGCTCAACTTCCATCATGAAAAAAAATCGTCGTTCTTTTATTAGCCAATCTGCCTTGGCCGCATTATCATTTACCATTGTTCCAAGATATGTTTTGGGAAAAGGGTTTACCGCGCCAAGTGATATGCTTAATCTAGGTTTTATTGGAACCGGAAAACAAGCGAGAGGTCTTCTCAACAGCTTTAAAGAAAAAGCCAACATCATTGCTGGCGCAGATGTAGATATCAATAAGCTCCATTACTTCCATTCTCTATTGGAGAAATATTATAGTCAGGCTAAGAGCAATGGCAAGAATACAAGTTTTAAAGGATTCACTGCCTATGATGATTATAAAGAAATTCTGGCAAGAAAAGACATTGATGCTGTTGTGATAGCCACGCCAGATCATTGGCATGCGATGCAGTCAATACAAGCTGCAAATGCAGGCAAACACGTTTATTGTGAAAAGCCTTTGGCTCATACGGTTGAAGAGGGTAGAGCCATGGTAAAAGCGGCCAGGAAAAACAAGATTGTATTTCAAACAGGTAGTATGCAGCGTTCATGGCGTAATTTCCGTCACGCCTGTGAATTGGTGAGAAATGGATATATTGGAAAAATCAGTGAAATCCATGTGATGGTTGGAGACAAAGGGGAAACCTACAATCTGCCTGCCAAAGTGCTTAGACCAGGTTTGAACTGGGATGCTTGGATTGGTCCTGCTCCTTATAATGAATTCAATCCTGAATTGGCGCCTCCCGTGGAACAAGATATTTTTCCTAATTGGAGAAATTTTAAAGAATATGGTGGTGGATATATCTCCGACTGGGGTGCACATATGTTTGATATTGCTCAGTGGGCAATGGGTATGGACAATTCTGGTCCGGTGAAATTAATTCCGCCAAAAGACGGTGGAAGCAAGGGTTTGCAATTGATTTATGAAAATGGCGTCGTGATGAAACATCTTGATTTTGGAAGAGGTCAGGGTGTACGCTTCATAGGTGAAAAGGGAAGGATTGATGTAAGTCGCTCTATACTTGACAGTGATCCAGTGAATATTGTAAATGCAACAATTCAGCCGGGTGAAATCAGATTGTACGAATCAAATGATCACTATTTCAATTGGTTGAATTGCATCAAGGATGGTAGTTTGCCGATTTGTGATGTAGAAGTTGGTCACAGAACAAGTTCTGTATGTAATATTTCAAATATTGCATATTGGTTAGGCAGGCCTCTTGAATGGGATCCGCATGCTGAGAAATTCAAAAATGACGCTGAAGCCAATACGATGTTGAAGCCCATGTTTAGAGAAGGCTGGACATTGGGTTAGGTGTTTAGGGTTGAAGGTTGAGAGTTCCAAAAAATGATTAAATTCGTAATTAAGTCTAAACTTTCAACCCTCAACACATATGAAGAGCATTAACATGATTGAATTGGCCAGGGAACTTGGTTTGTCCGTTTCAACGGTTTCCAAGGCATTGGGCGACAGCCATGAGATTAGTGCTTCTACCAAAAAAAGGGTATTGGAGCTTGCTAAAAAATACAATTACAAGCCCAATCCATTTGCCAGCAATCTGAGAAAAAAGAAAGGGAAACAAATTGCTGTTGTCATTCCGGAAATTGTCAATAATTTCTTTGCACTTGCTGTTGACGGAATTGAAAGTGTTACCAGAGATAAAGATTATGACACCTTCATTTATCTATCCCACGAGAGCGCCGAAAGGGAGAGAACCGTATTAGGTCATCTTGAAAATGGATTGATTTCAGGAATCATCATTTCAGTATGTTCAGGTAGGGAAGGCTATAGCCATTTTCAGGATTTTTATGAACGTACAAAACTTCCATTGGTGTTTTTTGACAGGGTACCTGACCTACTTCAATTCCCTAAAGTAATTACAGATAACTATCATAGTTCATATGAAGGTACAATTAAGCTCATAAAGGCAGGATCAAAGAAGCCTTTATTCATTACAACTGCGGAACCTATGTTTACCTCTATAGAACGCAGACGGGGATTTCAAGACGCTGTAGAAAGCCAGGGAATTATTTTTACAGACGACATGGTTTTGGAGTGCGGTGATGATATGGATATCAATTATGCGATCATAAAAAAAATCATAGGATCCAAAAAAGCACCAGATAGTGTTTTTGCTTCCATTGAAAAATTTGCCATTACTACATACCAGGTTTGCAAAGACCTAAATCTAAATATCCCTAAAAAATTGAAGGTTATCAGCTATTCTAATTTGCGGACAGCAACATTGCTTTCTCCATCATTGTCAACCATTTCACAACCAGCATTTGAAATGGGAAGAGAAGCAGCTCAAATGCTTCTGAAGATGATTGAAAAAAAATCCTATGCTGCGGCAAACGATATTATAGTTCTGAATAATGATATGGCTATAAGAGATTCTATTTGATAAGCCTTTACCGAAAACCTTTGCGTAAATAAATTCCGACAGATTGCCTTTTTGCATGTCTTTCAACCCGAAATTTAATTCAGAAACGACTGCTTATGACCCCCTCCAAGACACCCTTCATTCACGACAAATTTTTATTGCAATCTGATCTTGCTGAACAATTGTATAGGGATTTTGCAGAACATCAACCCATTATAGATTATCACTCGCATTTATCTCCATTTGAAATTGCTACCAATAAGCGATATAAAAATATCACCGATGTATGGTTGAGAGGAGATCATTACAAATGGAGGGCAATGAGATGGGCTGGTATCAATGAAGATCTTATCACCGGACAGGCAACAGATGAAGAAAAATTCCATGCATGGGCCAAAACAATTCCATTGACAGTCAGGAATCCACTGTTTCATTGGTCTCAGCTTGAATTAAAAAATTCTTTTGATGTAGTTGATTTATTGAATCCATCCAATGCATCTTTCATTTATCAGCATAGCAATGAACTGCTTCAGCAAGATGATCACAGAGCTAGAAGTTTTGCTGAAAAATATAAGGTGCAATACATATGCACAACCGATGATCCTGTTGACAATCTTGAATTTCATCAGCAAATAAAAAATGATGAAACCTGTACATTTTCTGTAGCACCTTCATTCAGACCTGATAAAGCTTTTTTAATTGCGGATGCAAAATCATTTATTCAATATATCTATCAACTTTCTACTATATCTGGTATAGAAATCAAGGATATGGAAAGTCTGCTGGCTGCGTTACAGTCACGCATTGATTATTTTGCCACACTTGGTTGTAAAATATCAGACCATGGATTGAAGCAGATTCCGGCAAAAAGTCCATTCACAGCTGAACTTTCGGCTGAATTCAATGCTTTTATATTGGCTAAAGGTGAAAAATCATTTTCAGATCCGGATGCTTTTGCTTTTCATGTGTTGACATCTGTGTGTAAAATGTATCATGCTAAGGGATGGGTACAACAATTTCACTTGGGTGCGTTGAGAAATAACAATGCAAGACTTGTTGCAAAGTTAGGTGCAGATGCCGGTGTAGATTCTATTGGAGACTTTAATCATGCAGAAAGGTTGTCAGCTTTTTTAAATACCCTGGATGAAACGGATCAGCTTCCCAAAACAATTTTATATAATTTAAATCCAGCCGACAATCCACTGTTTGCAACCATGTGTGGAAATTTCAACGATGGTTCTATTGCCGGTAAAGTGCAATTCGGAGCTGCCTGGTGGTTTGCTGATCAGAAAAATGGAATGGAGGATCAATTAGATATTCTATCTGATATGGGACTGCTATCAACTTTTGTAGGAATGCTTACGGATAGTCGCAGCATGTTATCTTTTTCTCGTCATGAATACTTCAGAAGAATATTGTGCAATGTTCTTGCAGATGATATGTTGAAGGGAATTATCCCGAATGATAAAACCTGGATTGGCTCAATCATTGAAAGGGTTTGCTACGGAAATGCGAAGGAGTATTTTGGGGTTGGTGACTAGGCAAGGAGGCAAGGAGGCAAGGAGGCAAGGAGGCAAGAAATTTTGCATTCAGTAAGTTGCGATAGTTCTAAGTGAGCTTAAGATATTTCTCTTTGCCTCATTGCCTCCTTGCCTGTTCTGTTCATTACCCAGCCGTTGGAATATTCATAAACCCATCCTCTTCCTGTCCCATAGCTGAACGCTTCATTTTTTTAACTGTTTCTGCTCCAAGGTATTTCTCTATTCTGGCTTCTATGAAATAAATCAAGGGAGTTAATACAACGGCCATTGTGAATTTATACATATAGTTCATGAGGCAGATGGCCAATACTTTTTGCCAACTCCAATTGTTCCCTAATTTAAAAGCTATAAAAAGTACTATAAAGCTGTCAACCAATTGCGAAACCAATGTTGATCCTGTTGCACGGAGCCATACCCATTTTTCTCCTGTTGCTCTTTTGATCTTGTGAAATATCGTTACATCTACAATTTGACTCACCAGGAATGCCATCAAGCTACCCAGAATAATCCACATACCTTGTCCAAAAATTGCTGAAAATGCATCTTGCATATTGGGAATACCACTATCTACCTTAGAACCAATCCACCATGCAGGAGGGGTGGTTTTGATTGCCAGATAAAACATGATAAATGCATATGTGATTAAGGCAACCGCTGTATATGAAATTCTTCTTACTGCCTTAGGGCCGTAATATTCATTGACAATATCTGTCATTACAAATTCAATGGGCCAAAGCAAAACACCGCATGTCAACGCAAAGCTCAAGTTCGTTTCACCAAATAGAGTAATGTTTGCAGTTGGTATGCCTAAAACTGCCTCAAGTGAAAATATTTTACCTCCAATACATTCAGCTATCAATGCATTGGCTACGAAAAATGCGGATATCAATGCAAATAGTTTTGCTGGCTTATTATTCATCAGATCCTTAATCATACTTCTGTATTTTGCGTTTACGTAAAAGTAGAATATTTTTAGTTTATGTATTTTAATATTTACTGAAATGAAAAGCACAAAAAAGCCTGAAAATGTAGAAGAATACATCATGAATATTCCTGATGAATTGAAACAGGAATTTTTATTGCTTCGCGAAATTATCAGAAAAGCAGCACCCAATGCTGTTGAAACAATGAGTTATGGTATGCCTTGTTTAAAAGGCAATAAAGTGATGATACATTATGCATGTTTTAAATCACATTTCAGCATATTTGGATATCCTGATTCAGTTGTTCATTTCAAGGATAGGTTGACTGAATATCAAACTTCCAAAGGAACCATACAATTTCCTCATGGTAAAAAATTACCTGTCAAATTAATCACTGATATTGTAAAATACAGAGTGCAAGAAGATCTGAAGAAAGCAATGAATAAAACAAAAAAGAGATTGTGACCGAATTGGTACAATCTCTTTATATCTATTCATCTTTCAAGTCATTCATTGGATTTTTCAAATTCTTCCACTTCTTCAATTTCACTGTCCTCAACTCTTACAGTTAGGTATTTATT
>CANFHO010000008.1 GCA_947447005.1 Chitinophagaceae bacterium | reverse complement strand
GGAAAGGCTGGTGGACATGGATGTGGGCATCACCTATTTGGTACTGCATCTGCTGCTGCTGGTATCGCCATCAAAAAGCTCATCGACGAAAAAAAGATCAGCGGCACCATCAAAATATTTGGTTGTCCTGCGGAAGAAGGCGGCTCTGGTAAAGTATATATGGTAAGGGCAGGACTGTTCAATGATGTAGATGTTGCTATTCACTGGCATCCCGACAGTGAAAACAGCATTTACCAGACAAGTTTTCTGGCAAATTCATCTGCAAAGTTCAGGTTTTACGGACTTTCGGCACATGCATCCATGGCTCCTGAAAGAGGTCGTTCTTCCCTGGACGCTGTAGAGGCGATGGATCATATGGTGAACATGATGCGTGAACACGTGCCACAAGAAACAAGGATTCACTATGTGATTACTCAAGGAGGCAAAGCACCCAATGTTGTTCCCGACTTTGCGGAGGTTTATTACTATGTTCGTCATCCAAAAAAAGATGATGTAAAACAGATCTTTGAACGCGTGGTAAACACTGCAAAAGCAGCAGCCATGGGTACTGAAACAAGAATGGAATATGAAATCATTGGGGGAACACATGATCTCCTCATCAATTCTACCCTTGCTGAAGTCATGCACAAGAACCTGGAAAAAGTGGGAGGTGTGGTGTACAATGCGGAAGAAAAATCATTTGCAGAAAAAATACAATCTTCATTTGACTTTGCACATCCACAACCGGAGGCAGCCGCCATGGTGAAGCCATTGAAAAAAGAACTCGATGCAGGTGGTGGATCATCAGATGTGGGCGATGTTAGCTATGTGGTGCCAACAGTGGGATTCCGTGCAGCCACCTGGGCGCCAGGAACACCTGCCCACAGCTGGCAGGCTGTAGCATGCGGTGGAACAGGCATTGGAACAAAAGGTATGATGGTGGCTGCCAAAACAATGGCACTCACAGCCATTGATCTTTTCATGGATCCAGCACTGATACAACGATCCAAAGAAGAGTTCAAAAAACAAATCGGCAACTACAAATACCAGGCATTGCTGGGCGATAGAAAACCTGCGTTGAATTATAGAGATTAAAATAAAGAGAAAAGAGAAGAGAGAAAAGAGAAAAGTCAAGAAAGGCAAGGAGGCAAGGAGGCAAAGAGGCAAAGAGAAAAGTGAACATATTCAAATAGCCCCGCAGGGGCTTGAAACATATAAACACAAACTACAACTGATCAATATGAAAAAGGTAATTGTATCGATGATTGCATTGCTGATAGCATTTGTTGGCTTTGCCCAAAAACAACAACTCACAGAAAAACAAATGCTACGTGGCGATAAAACAAATATCACCACACAACTTCCACAAGTCATGGGCTGGATTGATGACAGTCACTTCCTGATTTACAAGAAAGAACATCCGGATTCTTCCACTAAGCTGTTTTCATATGATTGCAAAACAGGAAAATTGTCTGCACCTCCGGCTGATAAAAAAGCAGCACCATCTAACATCACTGTTAGTGTCAGGAATAATGATCTTTTTCTGAATGAACCAGGAAAACCTGCCAAACAAATCACAAACAATACTGACCCGGAAATCAACCCTACTCTTTCGCCTGATAACAACTATGTTGCATTCACTCGAAAAAATGACCTCTATACTATAGAGCTGGCTTCAGGCAAAGAAAACAGAGTAACCAAAGATGGATCCGACCTCATTTTGAATGGTTATGCCAGCTGGGTTTATTTTGAAGAAATTCTTGGCAGGCCATCTCGTTATAAATCATTTTGGTGGAGCCCAGACAGTAAAAGCATTTGCTTTATGCGCATGGATGATTCCAAAGTTCCCATGTTTCCTATTGTAGGAGAAACCGGCCAACATGGATATACTGAATATACACGCTATCCAAAAGCAGGTGATCCAAATCCCAGCGTACGCATAGGAATCACTGATGCCAATGGCAGCAAAATAACATGGGCTGATTTCAATGAACAGGATGATCAATACTTTGGCTTGCCTTATTGGGCACCAGATTCCAAAAATGTTTGGATTCAATGGATGAACAGAGGACAAGATAAGTTGAAAATCTATGCCGTGGATTTGAACAATGGCAGCAAGAAAGAATTGTATAGCGAAGAGCAAAAAACATGGATCGACCTAGATGATATGGGAAGCAGAATTACGTTCATGCCAGGAAACAAGGGGTTCCTGCTTCAAAGCGATAAGGATGGCTGGGAACAATATTATTTCCACAACATGGATGGCACATTGCGCAACAAAATAACTTCTGGTAATAACTGGAGCACGCAGGTTCGTTACATCGATACCATGAAGAATATTCTCTATTTTACCTCCCGTCAACAAAACTCTACAAGAACAGATTTATACAGAGTGGATCTGGATGGTAAAAATCAAATGCGACTAACATTTGGAGAATATACGCACAATGCAGATCTGTCTCCCAATGGAAGTTATTTCATAACCCGTTATTCCAATTCATTAACACCAGATAAACTTGCACTGGTAAACAATAAAGGAAAATTAATGGCAGAATTGGGTGATAGCAAGGGTGCAGATTTTGATACGTATGAAATTGCAAAAACAGAAGTATTGAGAATTATTTCTGAAGATGGTCTGTATCAACTTCCTATTCGAATTACCTGGCCAATACATTTTGATACTGCAAAAAAATATCCGGTGATGATCAACATCTATGGTGGACCAAATGCAGGCACTGTAAGGGATGGATGGCAGTATAACGGACAAACACAATGGTGGGCAAAAGAAGGATTGATTCAGGTGGCAATAGACCATCGTGCAAGCGGACATTTTGGTAAGAACGGCGTGAATTATATGCATAGAAATTTGGGCAAGTGGGAAGTGAAAGACTGGGTTACTATTGTAAAATGGCTTAGGGAACATGGCGCAGATTCAACCAGAGTAGGTATTTCAGGCTTTAGCTATGGTGGATATATGACATGTATGGCGCTGACTGCTGGCGCAGGATATTTCACACATGGATTGGCTGGTGGCAGTGTAACTGATTGGAAATTGTATGACTCACATTACACAGAGAGATTTATGGACACCCCAGCAGAAAATCCAGATGGATATGCAGCAGGATCAGTAATGACCTATGCCGACAAACTGAAAGGCCTGTTGAGAATTTACCATGGAACAATGGATGACAATGTGCACATGCAAAATAGTCTCCAACTCATTAAAAAATTACAGGATTCAAAAAAACATTTTGAATTTATGGTTTACCCTGGAGGTCGCCATGGGTGGGGAGGAAATCAACAATCCCATTCAACAAATGAAAACAACCAATTCATTTATAAAAATCTTTTACAAAAAGAAATTCCTGATGCAATGGTGAGATAGTTGAGAGTTTAGAGTTGAGAGTTTAGCAAAATTTATATATCTTTCGTGACAACGATTGATATTTAAACAACCATAAACTCTCAACTCTCAATATTCAACTCCCATGACCCCAACCAGACTCTTCGACTGTATAGAATGGCAACTTGCAAAATTTCCCAAAGAGGATATGTTTGCAGCCAAGGAAAATGGTATCTGGAGAAAATACAGTACACAGGAAATAAGGGAACTTACATATAGCCTCAGTGTAGGGCTTTTAAAGGCCGGTATTGGCTACAACGACGGAAGTATTGAAGGTCGGGATAAAGTTGCCATCCTGAGCAACAACAGACCTGAATGGATGATCACTGATATTGCTGTGCAACAAACCGGTGCAGTTCTTACTCCCATTTATCCAACCATCAGCGTCAATGAACTTGAATTCATTTTAAATGATGCAGCCATTAAAATGGTATTTGTAAGCGATCTTGAGTTGTTTGAAAAAGTACAATCCATTCGCGAAAAAACACCATCGGTTCAAAGCGTATATACATTCAATACCATTGAAAACGCCCATCACTGGAAGGAATTATTGGCAACATGCGATGAAGCATCCATGTCTGTGCTAAAAGAGATGATGAGCAAAATTGATGCAAAAGAACTTGCAACCATTTTGTATACTTCCGGCACTACAGGATTTCCAAAAGGAGTGATGCTTAGTCATCATAACATCCTGGACAATATCAACAATGTAAAAGAAATTTTAGAACCTATTTGTGATCATCGCGACAGGTCTTTGAGTTTCCTGCCACTCAATCATATTTTTGAAAGAGTTGTTACATACATCTATATGCATCGCGGTGTTTCCGTTTACTATGCAGAGAACCTGGAAACCATTGGAGATAATTTGAAAGAGGTAAACCCTACCATGTTTTCAACAGTGCCAAGATTACTCGAAAAAGTATATGAAAAAATCATGGCAAAAGGAAGAGACCTGAAAGGTATCAAAAGGGCACTTTTCTTTTGGGCTGTTGGCATTGGAAGCAAATATGATATCACACAAAACCAGGGTTTGCTTTATAATATTCAACTCAATATTGCAAACAAACTCATCTTCAGCAAATGGCGTGAAGCACTTGGCGGCAATGTAAAAGCAATTGTTACAGGAGCTGCAGCTTGTCAGGTGCGACTCCTCAAAATATTTACTTCAGCTAGATTGGTTGTAATGGAAGGATATGGACTCACTGAAACCTCTCCTGTAATCAGCGTAAACAGATATGATAAGGAAGGAAGAAGATTTGGGACTGTTGGACAAGTCATCAAAAATGTTGAGGTAAAACTGGCAGAGGATGGAGAGATATGTTGTAAGGGCTCAAATGTAATGATGGGCTACTATAAACGGCCTGATCTTACAGCAGAATGCATAGACAGCGATGGTTGGTTCCACACGGGAGATATAGGTATTTTTGAAGAAGGTAAATTCCTGAAAATCACAGACCGCAAAAAAGAAATATTTAAAACAAGTGGAGGCAAATACGTAGCACCACAACCTATTGAAAATAAAATGAAAGAATCTCCTTTCATTGAACAAATGATGGTTGTAGGTCCTGAACGTAAATTCACTGCTGCGCTTATCATACCTGGTTTTGCCAATCTGCGTTCCTGGTGTGAACATCATCAGATTTCCATTTCTTCAAATGAAGACATGCTCATACATCCAAAGGTGCTGGAACATTATCAACATATCATTGACAGATACAATGAAGCTTTTAACCCGGTTGAGAAAGTGAAAAAATTTGCACTGTTGAATGCTGAATGGACAATCAATGGAGGAGAACTCACTCCAACATTAAAGTTGAAAAGAAAAATTATCATGGAAAAATATGCATCAGATATAGAAGCCTTATACGCTGAAGATCAGAAATAATGCTGATTTGCTGGCTGTCGAAAAATATTGCTTCTTTGGTATTGCTGAAATTTACTGTATTCAGATTGATGAATCCTTAACCAATTTTGGTAAGCACTGGGGTCGGAGGCCGGACCAAATACCCATTGATTGTATGACTCAAATAAACCATCTCTCATAAAAGATTGCAATTGATCAAACAATACAAGAGGAAATTTTTCTCCTCCCTGATTGAACCAATCTAAAATAAATCTCGAACGAAGAATCAACAACGTTTCTGTAGTAATACCTCTGGCAGCCAAGTCAGATTGTTTTTGTAAAATCGCTAAAAACCTTGTTTCAAAGGGTGTTGCAGCCTTTACAAAATGTTGCTTTTCAACTCCTTTTGTAAATGCCCTTTTATATGATTCTACCAATAAGATCTTGATTTCTGCAGTTCGAACTGAATAACTTTCCAAATTGATGAATTGCTCACCATATACAAGACTACGTGCTACATCCTGTGCAGCAAAATAGAATTTTGAAGCATGATAATAATTCCCGGATTGTGAAGGATCAAGATTGATTCCCATCTCCCAAAGTTTAATGGCCTCTTCAGGCTTTTGAAGATCCCACATCAATTCTCCATATTCACTGAACAATTGTCCGCTGGTTGGGAATTTTTTTAAACCTTCTTTATAAATACGTTCACATTGCTTAGACAAATCCAATCCTCTGTAGATATTCCCTGCAATTTGAAATACTTGTACATCGGCATCATCTCTTTCAGTCAATGGCAGAATACGTTCTTCCGCTCGCTTATAATCACCACCCAAATAAAATGTAAATGCAACATCCTTCAACAAGGTGAGATTGGCAGGAGCGATTTCCAATGCCTTCCCCAACACCATGAGTGTATTGCTAAAATCTTGCTGACGCTGAAATGCGATGGCCTTTTCACGCAATTGCTCAACAGTCTGCTGCCCCTTTACTTGAACAGCTAAAGCGATTATCATCAATGAAAAGACAACCTTTTTCATGAATTAAATTTAGATGAAAATTCTGAAAGGTTATTTTAAATGAGATGTGTTAACAAGCCATCTCTCAACTTGGGTTCAAACCATGTGCTTTTGGGAGGCATCACATTACCGCTGTCAGAAATATCGAACAATTGTTGAATACTGACCGGATAAAAGCTGAATGCTACTTTCATTTCACCATTGTCAACACGCTTTTCAAGCTCGTGCAAACCACGAATACCACCAACAAAATCAATACGTTTATCGGTACGCTGGTCCTTAATATCAAGAATTTTTTCCAATAGATTATTAGAAAGGATGGTTACATCTAAAACGCCAATGGGGTCATCTGAATATGTTCCTTCCAATGATTCTAAATGATACCAGGTTCCATCAAGGTACATACCAAATTCATGCAAGCCTTCCGGTTGTACGGGCTCATCCGAGGTAGAAACCATGAAGTCATCTTGCAGTGAACTGATAAAATCTTCCTTGTCCAAATCATTCAAATCCTTTACCACCCTATTATAGGGCATGATCTTCAATTCATCCGCAGGAAATAAAGTTGTAAGGAATGTATCCGCTTCAGGGGTAGCATCAGCACCCAAAGCCTTACGAACTTTAGCAGCACTGGCAGCACGATGATGACCATCCGCAATGTAGGTGCATGGAACCTCATTGATAAAAATGTCTGTTATCATTCCAATCGCCTGATCATCGTTCACCACCCAGATCCTATGACTGATGCCATCTTCTGCAACAAAATCATAAGCAGGTTGATTACCTGATTTCCAATTTTTGATCAACTCATCCATGCTTTTTACATTTCTGTAAGCAAGGAAAACATTACCTGTTTGGGCTCCGCTGATTCGGATATGATTAATCCTGTCTTTTTCCTTTTCGGGTCTGGTGAATTCATGTTTTTTGATGATATCCTTTTCATAATCATCCACGGAAGAACAACATACCAAACCTGTCTGACTTCTGCCTTCCATCACCAATTCATAAATATAATAACAAGCCTTTTCTTCCATGAAAAGAACATTGTTGGTAATAAAATCCGCGAGGTTTGTTTTGGCCTTTTGGTAAACTGACTCATCGTACATGCTCAGGTCAGCTGGCATATCGATCTCAGATTTTGTAACATGTAAAAAACTGTTGGGTTTACCAATGGCTGCAAGCCTTGCTTCTTCACTTGAAAGAACATCATAGGGCGGAGAAGCCACTTCGTTTGCCAATGCTTGAATAGGTCTAACTGCCTTGAATGGATATATATGTGCCATAATAATTTAAGCGTGTTTATCTGCAAAATCAGTAATCAAATCTGTAAGAACCTTTACACTTTCAAGCGGCATGGCATTATACATGGATACCCTAAAGCCTCCAACACTTCGATGTCCTTTCACACCTACCATTCCCTCTTGTTTGCATAGGGTTAAAAACATTTCTTCCAATTGAGGATCAGACATAGTGAAAACGGCATTCATCAAACTTCTGTCCTCTGCAGGTACCGGCAAAGTGAAAATTGGATATTTTTCGAGGGTGCTATAAAGCAATCTTCCTTTTTCTTCATTGATTTGTTGAATGGCTGAAACACCGCCTATTTTTTTCAACCATCGGAGGGTCAACAAACATACATAGATAGCAAAGACAGGTGGTGTATTCAACATCGAGCCATTTGCAATATGCTGACTGTAATCCATCATGCTGGGCAATCCTGTATTTGCATGTTTCAGAAAATCCTTATCAATAATCACCAGGTTAACGCCAGCAGCGCCAATATTTTTTTGAGCCCCTGCATAGATGAATGAGAATTTATTGAAATCCATCACCGTACTCAACACATCACTGCTCATATCTGCAATCAGAGGTACATCTGTATCTGGGATACCGTGCATTTGGGTACCCTCTATTGTATTGTTCGTCGTGTAATGAAAATATGCAACATCCGAAGGAATCTGATATCCTTTGGGAATATAACTGTAATTTTTATCCTTAGAACTTGCAACTACTTCAACGGGACCAAACTGCTTCGCCTCTTTAATTGCTTTGGTTCCCCATACTCCACAATCCAAATAAGCTGCTTTTTTCTCCTTGTTCAGGAAATTCATTGGAATTTGAAAAAATTGTGTGGAGGCCCCACCGTGAAGAAAAAGAACCTCTTTGTTTACATCCAATTGCATGAGTTCCTTGACAAGCGACATCGCTTCTTCAACGACAGCCTCAAAGGTGGGTGTACGGTGACCAAATTCCAGAATCGACAATCCTGTATTATTAAAATCAAGGATAGCCTTACTAGCCTCTTCAAAAACCTCCTTTGGCAGGATACTGGGGCCCGCGTTGAAATTATGCTTCATGGTTAAAATTGAGTCTTAAAAATTCATGAACTCACAGCGGCGCAAAGATACTTAATTTGTACAAGAGCGTCCTATGATCTTACCCCTTTGCCATGCTTTTTGCAATGAATCCATCTCCTGATGTTGTTCAACACTTAACTCATTCACTATCAGTGTTTTTAAATCAGGTTGACCTGCCTCCAACCAGGCTGAATACCAAAAACTTGCTACCGAAAATATGGCAGACCTCATCCGTCTTTCCACCATTCCATTTAATATATGATGATACTTGGTTGCATAGAAATTGGCATATTGTCGAACAACTACCCCATTTCTTTCCTCATAGGCAAATTTTTTATCGCTTGAAATAGAACCTGATAAAGACTTTTCTAAGCGCAACACACTGTCTGAGGCCAAGGCACTTTCGTATATCCTTCTCCATGTAAAATCCAAGGGATCTTTAATAAAGCTTGCCTTGCCAATAACCATATCATATTGTTCATTGGCAAACATTTCAGGCAATCTGCTTTCCCAAAAACCATGAATACCTGTTTGCCCCGTTTTTTGTCCGTTATGATTGCTACTCGTATGCAAAGGCACATGAATATCACCCAGATAATGTCCCAGATCTGAAGAAGTCTTCAGGATTGCCCCTGCATCTTTTTCCTTAAAAGCTTTGATGAGCCGCCTGTACATAACCTGTATCCACCAAGGGGCAATTCCATGGGCTTGAAGACTGTCTTCTGTAAATTTTCCTTTGGCATGTTCCCAACTCCTTGGAAGTTCTGAAAAGGGAAAAAATCCATAATGATCCATATCGATATAATGCCTGGGGCCCTCCTCTGGAAAGGCATACCGCCGTTTATCCGGATCTGTGGCATGATCAGCCAAATATTGAATATTGGTTTTGTAAAACCTGATCATTTCTGGAGGCAATAGAAAAACCGCATGGTAATTAATTTGCCGATGTCCAAAGAAACCCCAACAAAAAGCATTGAAATGCAATATGAATAAACATATCGCCAATAAAATAATCCTATTCTTTTTCATGTTGTTCTGCCCCCACCAATCCATCATCCACAATTTCTGCAACGCCACCCGAAATGGCAAACTTCATCGCATCTGCTGAGCTAATTCCATCAAGAATCCTGATTCGATCTCTTTTTACAAAATATAATACCCCAGAAAAAGCATAAGAATGAGGCACATATACAGATACATGATCTGCCAAACCAAAATGCTTGGCATCGGTTTGAGTAATAAATCCAATACGCCAAATATCCGTCGATTCAATTGAAACCAACACTGCCTTGTTGAACTTACGCTTGTTGCCTGCAAATGCCTCCATCAGGTCCTTGACCGTTGAATAGATAATTTTAACGCCAGGTGTCTTTTCCAATATGAGATCAAACCATTCTACCAACTTTGCAATGACAAATGAATGTGAAATGTATCCTACCACCAACACGATAAAAATCACTACCAAAAAGCCAAGGCCAGGTATCTTTTCCGGAGATCCCAACGCATTCAAATGAACCAAATCAGGAAAGAGTACGTGCAACAAATTGGGGAGAATACCATCAATAAACGTAAAAAGAGACACCACCGCCCAAACAGTAATTACAATGGGAGCAAGTATGATCAGTCCTTGAAGAAAAAGATTCAAAATCTTGCCGGGTCTCAAAAATTTAAACATGTGATTGTTTTATACTGCAAATATATACCAATGCGCATGGCATAAAAGGTGGAAATAGCTCTAAAAAACGGGAAAATCAACTGTTTTGCCGCTTATAACCTCAAAAATGACCATTCATAGAAAATTAATGTAATTATTACCTATGGAAACTTTTGAGACACAAAAAGTTTCCATAGTTTTGCGGCCGATTATCAACATGGAAAACAAAGAACGACTTATAGAACAGGCGAAGACCCTTTTTATGCGACTCGGTATCAGGTCTGTTTCAATGGATGACATTGCTGCAAACCTGGGCATGTCCAAAAAAACATTGTATCAATTGGTGGCCGACAAAGATGAACTCGTTGAAGGTGTAGTTCAATCGCAGATTGAACACATGGAAACTGAGACACAATGCAGCTGCGAACAGGCGGCAAATGCTGTAGAGGAAATTTTCAAGAATATGCAAATGTCTGCCTCCCAATACAGTAAGATTAACCCGATGGTGATGTTCGACCTGCAAAAATATCATTTCAATGCATTTGCAAAATTCAATGCTCACAAAAATTCATTTATGTTGAGTGTGATATCTAAAAATTTGATACGGGGTATCCAGGAGGGTTTATACAGACCCGATATCAATATTGATATCCTGGCAAAATTCAGATTGGAATCCATGATGATGTCTTTTAATCTTGATCTTTTTCCACCCGACAAATACAATACACTGGAAGTGACATTGATACTCATTGAGCATTTTCTCTATGGATTGACAACAGAGAAAGGATATAAATTGGTAGAGTCTTACAAAAAAGAGAAAAAAAAATAAACACATAAAAAACAAACACAGGCATATGACACGTTGGGGTTTTATTATCATGTTGCTGGCTTTTTCCACTCCTTGGAAAACGCAGGCACAACAGAAGTACAGGCTTACGGCCAATCAAGCAATTGAACTGGCATTGAAAAATGTAACTGACATCAAGAATCTGAAGATTGACAAAGAGCTTCAGATTGCAAAAAACAAAGAGTATATAGGACAAGCTACTCCTCAAGTAGCAGGATCAGTTCAGATGCAGCACTTTTTCAGCATCCCAGTTACCTTGTTACCTGATTTCATTTCACCTTCCGTTTATCAAGTTTTGGTAGATAAAGGAGTGAAAGATGGCAGTGGCAATGCGATTACTAAACCTACAGGTGCTTCTAAATTTTTTCCTGCCCAATTTGGCGTTCCCTGGCAGACATCAGCAGGAATTCAGTTTCAACAATTGCTTTTCCAACCAGACCTTTTCGTTGCAGTATTGGCGAGACAAAAAGCAATTGATCTCACTGATGCGAACATCCGTATCATGGAAGACTCAGTGAAAAGCAATGTACTACGCTCATACTACAGTGTAGTGATAGCTGAAAAAAGAAAGGGCTATCTAGATATGAGCATCAAGCGTTTGGAAAAGCTAAAATCAGATCAGGAGAAACTTTACAAAAATGGATTTGCTGAACATCTGGATATAGACAGAACACAAGTAACATTGAATAACCTGAATACAACAGCATCTCAAATCTCAAATCTGATTGAAATTGGATATGCTGCTATGAAATTTTCTTTGGCTATCAATCAAAAAGATACATTGGAATTGGTGGATAGCCTTTCAACGGATATGGTCAAACAAGGCTTGATGGAGCTTGCCAATTTCGATTACAATGACAGGAAAGAAATTCAAATGCTAAATATTGTAAAAGACTTGCAGGGCCTGGATGTAAAAAGAAATAAACTTGCTTTCCTTCCTACACTTGCAACCTATTTCAGCTACAGCAAAAATGCTCTACGTCAGGATTTTTCATTCTTTGATTTCAGTCAGAAATGGTATAAGTCATCTGTATGGGGATTGAATTTAAGTGTTCCACTATTTGATGGAGGGCAAAAAATTCAAAAACTCAGACAAGCTAAATTGAATGTTCAAAAAACAGATAACACCATTGAGAATCTACAAAGAGCAATTGACTTGCAATTAAGTGCATCAGGTGTAATGTTCAAGAATGCCTTATCTGCTTTAGATATTCAAGACAGGAATGTTCAATTGGCTGAAAAGGTTTACAACACAACCAAAAAGAAATATGAACAAGGACTCGGATCCAGTTTTGAATTATTGCAAACACAACAAGAGCTCGAATCTGCAGAATCAAATTATTTCCAGGCACTTTTTGATGCAGTAAGTGCAAAGATTTCTTATACAAAAGCATTGGGAAAACTCTAATCTAAAAAATTACAAAAGAAAAATATGAAACAAGCATTTATCATCACTGGCATCCTTTTCCTCACTGCATGTGGTGGAAATAAAGCTGAAAAAGGAAGTCTCGCTGAAAAAAAACAACAATTAGAAAATCTGACGAAAGACCGCGATGCAATTGCCGCAAAAATCACGTTACTTGAAACAGAGATAGCAACACTGGATACCAGCAAATCTAATGACAAAGTGAAACTGGTAAGCATCACAGAATTGGTAACACAAGACTTCGCTCATTACATTGAATTGCAAGGAAAGATTACTACAGAAAATGTTTCTTATGTAACACCAAGAGGTATGGGTGGACAAGTGAAAGCCATATTCATCAAACAAGGTGATTTTGTAAAAAAAGGACAACTCTTATTGAAATTGGATGATGGTATCATTCAGCAAAACATCAAACAAGTTGAGAGTCAGCTTGCATTTGCAAAGAACATTTTCACCAGACAAGAAAATCTTTGGAAAGATGGCATTGGAACAGAGGTGCAATATCTTTCCGCAAAGAACAATGTTGAGAGCTTGGAAAAACAATTGGGATTGGTAAAGGAACAGTTCTCCACAACAAATGTATATGCAGAAGTTCCAGGCGTAGTTGAAACGGTAGGCATTCGTGTAGGTGAGATGTTTGTTGGGTCTCCATTGGCTGGTATAACCATTGTAAATCCAACAGCGCTGAAAGCTACTGTGGACGTTCCAGAGAACTATGTATCTAAAGTACACAAAGGACTTCCCGTGTTGATCACTGTTCCGGATCTTAACGAAACATTCAAATCAAATATCAGCCTGGTAAGTGAAACCATCAATGTGAACTCAAGAAGTTTTGTTGCCGAAAGCAAATTACCTGCAAAATCCAGTATCAAACCAAATCAGGTTGCAGTTGTGAAGATCCTTGACCATGCGGCCAAAAATGCCATTGTTATTCCAGTAGAAACCATTCAGGCAGATGAAAAAGGGAAATATGTTTTTGTAATGAGTGCAGAAAATGGAAAACTCGTTGCACGCAAAAGGAATATTCAAATAGGCGAATTCTATGATGAATTGATTGAAGTAACGGGTGGTTTGACTACTAGCGACAAATTAATCACGAAAGGATTTCAGGGCTTGTATGAAGGTCAATTGATCAGCAATACAACCGGAAAATAATCAGAGGCATTCAAGAAACAAAATATTGAAAATGGATAATTCATCTTCATCTAACCCGATCATGCGATTGCTGAAAAACCCCAAAACGTTTTCAGCAACTGATTGGGCGATCAAAAATAAAACAGCGGTATATCTTATTACCCTCATTATTACGATTTGGGGTATCGGTTTGTTTACATCATACCCAAAAGAACAATTCCCAGACGTAACATTGCCAACAATATTCGTACAAACAGTATATGTAGGTAATTCGCCAAAGGATATTGAAAACCTGGTAACACGTCCAATTGAAAAACAACTGAAAGGAATCACAGGTGTGAAGATCAATAAGATCACCAGCAACTCGCTTCAGGACTTCTCAGCCATTGTAGTTGAATTCAGTACTTCCGTTAAAACGGATCTGGCTCTTCAAAAAATGCGCGATGCAGTAGACAAGGCTAAAAAAGATCTTCCAAAAGATCTTACACAAGAACCGGTTGTACAAGAAATATCACTGGCAGAATTTCCAATCATGTCAGTGAATGTGAGTGGTGATTATGATGCAGTCCAATTGGGAGATTTTGCAGATAAATTGAAAGATAAATTTGAAGAACTTACTGAAATCAGCAGGATTGATATGGTTGGCGCCCCGGAGCGTGAGATACAAATCAATGTTGACAGATATAAAATGGAAGCTGCCAAAGTTGGATACTCTGATATCGAACAGGCCATTCAAAGAGAGAACAACGACATCTCAGGAGGTTTGCTTGAAGTGGGCGATCAAAAAAGAACGCTTCGAGTAAATGGACAATTCAAATCAGCACTTGAGCTGCAAAATGTTGTGGTTAAGAATGTCTATGGTTCAGCATTGTATTTACGTGATATCGCCAACATTTCAGATACCGTTAAAGAGAAAGAAAGCTATGCACGTCTAAATGGCAAGAATGTTGTTTCGTTGAGCATCATCAAACGTTCGGGAGAAAACCTCATCAATGCATCTGAGAAGATCAATGCCATTGTGAAAGAAATGAAAAAGGATGTATTGCCCAAAGATCTCAACATTACAATTACAGGCGATCTCAGCATCAAAGCTGCTGCAGCTTTCAACGAACTGGTAAACTCCATTGTTATTGGATTCATTCTGGTAATGATTATCCTGATGTTCTTCATGGGTGTAACAAATTCATTTTTTGTGGCACTGTCGGTTCCACTGAGCATGTTCCTGGCATTTATTTTATTGCCATCTGCAGATTTTATTATAGGATCAAATGTTACACTAAACTTCATTGTGCTGTTTGCATTGTTATTTGGATTGGGAATTGTGGTAGATGATGCCATTGTGGTGATTGAAAATACGCACAGGATTTTTTCTCAAGGGAAAGGCAAAATCAGTGCTACAGATGCAGCAAGATATGCCGCAGGCGAAGTGTTCGTTCCAGTACTCGCAGGTACCCTAACAACGCTGGCTCCATTCGTGCCTTTGTTATTCTGGCCTGGAATCATTGGGAAATTCATGATCTATCTTCCAACGATGTTGATCTTTACACTGACAGCATCCTTGATTGTAGCCTATATCATGAATCCTGTATTCGCAGTAGATTTCATGTCGCATGAACATACTGAAAAACAAAAAAAATCACAGGTGTTCAAAAAACCTGTATTTCTGCTTCTCCTTATCTTGGGTGTATTGCTTGATATCCCCGGATACATGAATGACAGCTCTTCATACAGGTTCATTGGCAACATGTTGATTATTTTTGCAACATTGACTGTTTTAAATGCATACTTTATACAAGATGCCATCAACTTCTTCCAAAACAAGTTGTTGCCCGCAATGATGAACAGTTATGAAAAACTGTTAAAATGGACAACCAAAGGATGGAGACCTGTGTATATGTTGATTGCAACATTTGCATTACTGATATTCTCCTTTGTTTTCTTTGGAGCCAGAAATGTACCGGTAGTATTGTTCCCTTCAGGAGATCCAAATACTATTTATGTATACATGAAACTTCCAGCAGGAACAAGTGTAAACTATACAGATTCTGTAACGCAGGAACTGGAGAAAAAAATCAATAAAGTCTTGGGCACCGACAATGGAAATCAAAATCCCATTGTTGAAAGTGTCATTGCCAATGTTGCTGTAGGCGCCAGTGACCCAAACAGCGGCGACAGAAGTACCCGTCCGGAATTGGGAAGGGTTCAGGTATCGTTTGTTCCATTTGAAGAACGCAATGGTAAGGCAACCACGCCATACCTAGATTCAATTCGTAATGTATTGAAAGGCATTCCATCTGCAGAAATAAGTGTTACTCAAGAAAGCAATGGTCCGCCAACGCAACCTCCTATCAATATTGAAGTAACTGGCGAAGACTTTGAATCACTCACAAGTACCGCCATTAACCTCAGGAATTATTTAAGCGATAAAAACATTCCAGGGGTTGAAGAGTTGAAAATCGATATCGACATGAATAATCCTGAAGTAAACCTTACCATTGACCGTGAAAGAGCGCTCATACAAGGAATTTCTACAGGGCAAATTGGAATGGAAATCAGGACTGCGTTGTTTGGAAAAGAAATTTCCAAACTAAAAATTGGAGAGGAAGAATACAAGATCAATATCAGGAATCTTGCTGCACAGAGAAAAACACTTTCCGAGTTGTTGAATATGAAAATAACGTTCCGTGATTTCACCACAGGCATGATTAAACAAGTACCGATCAGTTCTGTAGTGAAAGTAGATCTCAGTAATACGTTTGGTGGTATCAAAAGAAAAAATCAAAAGCGTGTGATTACCATTGTCTCAAATGTATTGGTATCTCAAGGATATACGCCTCCGGGTGTTAATGCAGAGATCAAAAAATACATTGATGCCTACAAAGAGAAACCTGAAGATATTGTGATCGCCCAAACAGGAGAAGGTGAGCAAATGGCAGAAACAGTATCATTCCTTCAAACAGCACTATTCACTGCTATAGGATTGATCATATTGATTCTTGTTTTGCAATTTGGTTCTTATAGCAAAACAGTCATTGTACTTTCAGAGATCTTTTTCAGCATCATTGGCGTATTCTTAGGATACGGAATATTCAGGTCTACCTTTGCTGTTGTAACAACAGGTATTGGTATCATCGGATTGTCTGGTATCGTGGTGAAAAATGGTATCCTCGTGATTGAATTTGCTGACGAACTTAGAGAAAGAGGTATGCGCACCAGACAAGCAGTCATAGAAGCAGGTAAAACACGTATCGTACCCGTATTGTTAACTGCACTCGCGGCGATCCTCGCCTTGATCCCATTGGCGATTGGTTTCAATATCAATTTTGTTACCCTCTTCTCAGACCTGAACCCACATATTTTCTTTGGCGGTGATAATGCAGTGTTCTGGAAGCCTTTGGCGTTAACCCTTATCTGGGGATTGATATTTGCATTCTTCATGACATTGCTCATCGTTCCTGCCATGTATCTGATTGCAGAACGATTGAAGCGACCAATGTCTAAGTTCTTCCATGGCAGATGGATTTCTATACTCGGTCTACTTGGTCCTTTGTTCTTTATTCTTACAGGTATCATGTACCTCGTTAGAAAGATTCAAGGCAAGCCAGTGTGGAATGGCAAACTAAAATAAAAGAGAAAAGTGAAAAGAGAAAAGTGAAAAGAGAAAGAAGAAGCAGCTAGTTATTCCCTTAGGCTGTTAAATCTTTCTCTTTTCTCTTTTCTCTTTTCTCTTTTCTCTTTATTGTGCAACCATTTTGTCTTGAGTTGCATCTAGCCAAACAAACTTTAAAAAATGGAACAATTTAATACAAGATCGAACCACGAAATAGATTACAAGATCTATGGTGAGGAAATGCAATATGTAGAAGTGGAACTTGATCCACAAGAAACGGCAGTGGCTGAAGCCGGGAGTTTTCTGATGATGGACGATGGTATTCAAATGCAAACCATTTTCGGCGATGGGTCTGCCCAGCAACAAGGAATCATGGGAAAACTTTTTTCAGCAGGAAAAAGATTACTTACCGGTGAAAGTCTTTTCATGACAGCTTTCACAAACATGGGACAAGGAAAAAAGCGTGTATCCTTTGCCTCTCCCTATCCAGGTAAAATCATTCCGCTCGATTTACAACAAATGGATGGAATGGTCATCTGCCAAAAAGATTCTTTTCTTGCCGCAGCAAAAGGTGTGAGCATTGGTATTGCCTGGCAAAGAAAATTGGGCACCGGATTATTTGGCGGTGAAGGATTCATCATGCAAAAACTGGAAGGAGATGGAATGGCCTTTGTGCATGCAGGCGGACATGTTTTCGAACGCTATTTAACACCTGGTGAAGTATTGAAAGTGGATACAGGATGTATAGTTGCATTTACACAAACAGTTGACTTTGATGTACAATTTGTTGGGGGTATTAAAAATACAGTATTTGGTGGTGAGGGATTGTTCTTCGCAACTTTACGCGGACCAGGCAAAGTATGGCTGCAAACATTGCCAATCAGTCGCCTTGCCAGCAGAATCATTTCCTACGGCACATTCAGCAGAAAAGAGGAAGGAAGTGTGTTAGGAGGTTTGGGTAACTTGTTGGATGGTGATGGATATTAAATAAAAAAAAGTGACCCTCTCTATGTAAGAGAGGGCCACTTGTCCTAAAACCATCCGTGTAATATGTTGTAGGGGTTTTCCCCTTTTTTTATGTCTTTTCACTTGCAAGGTACATCGTGTTTCCCCTTGCATCTTGATGTAAAACTAACATTGAAAAAACGTAGATGCAAGTTTTTGTTAAGATTTTTTTAACATAGAAGTTGTTGGTTGTATGCCTTATTAAGAATAAGCAATAACATACAACATATAACTTAATAGAACCACTGCATCTTATCTCTGTTTCTCCAACCAGCCTGGTTCTCATATTCAACAAAAAAGATCTTTACGTCAGCCTGGTTCTCATATTCAACAAAGTATATTTTCTTTTTAGCCTGATTTGAATACTTGGTAAAGAACCACTTGCCATTGTTTTCATCAGCCTGATTTTCATATTTCACCTTATACACTTTGAGATCAGCTTGATTCTCATACTTCACTACATATACTTTTACATCTGCCTGGTTGGAATACTGAACAGAAAAAACCTTCTGCGCTTTAACATGTAAAACACAGAAGGTTGAAAGGAGTATGAAGAAAAGTTTCTTCATAAAAATGTTTTTTGGATTAGTCGCGGCGACCATAAATATTTCCGAGCAATTTTAGGATGTTGATGTACAACCAAATCATGGTAACCATCAAACCAAAAGCACCATACCATTCCATGTACTTAGGTGCACCCATTTTTGCGCCAGTCTCAATCATATCAAAATCAAGGATAAGACTTAATGCAGCAATAGCGGTGATAGCAATTGATATCACAATACTCATGGTGCTACCTTGATGCAGCATAGGCATATTTACATTAAACATGGAAAGAATCCAGGTGATCAGATAAAAGATCATGATTCCACCCATAGCAGCCATCATGATAGATTTGAATCGATCTGTTGCACGGATGAAACCACCTCTGTACAATACAAACATGGCAATGGCAGTGCCGAAAGTAAGCGCTACTGCCTGCATCACAATGCCAGGAGCTACTTTCGCAAATGCATCATTGTACATAGCAGATATACCACCAATAACCAAACCTTCCAAAAGCGCATAGGCCGGAGCTAAATATTGAGCCCAATTTTGTTTGAAGACAATGATCAATGCGAGGATAAGTCCTCCAATTGCACCACCCATCACATAACCACCTATGCTATTGCCTACACTTGCTTCGTTCCAAACATAGAATGCTGAAGCCATGACCATGAGAAAAAGAAAGCCAAATCGGTTCAAAGTGCCTGTTACAGTCATGGTATTCACTCCTGGAATAGCCATTGACTTATTAAATGATTTTTCAGATAATGTAGGGTTGCTAGAATTGAATAATGCCATATACGTGTTTTTATACCCTAAAAGTATAGAAAAAGCATGAAATCGCATGTGCATTAAAAGTTAAAAGAAACAATGGCTTTTGAAATTTTTTGGCGATGGTTTTCCGCTGAAATAAGTAACTTAGTTCCCTCATAGCACCCCTTAAATTGTAGATAATGTCACAAAGAAAAGAAGAACTGCTCAGTGATATCGTAATCAAGTTTGCAGGAGACAGTGGAGATGGTATGCAGCTTACTGGTAGCCAGTTCACAAACAACACTGCCCTGATGGGTATTGACCTTGCAACATTTCCTGATTTTCCTGCTGAAATACGTGCCCCTCAAGGTACTATTCCAGGTGTGAGTGGTTATCAACTTCGCTTTTCAAGTGATCCGATATTTACCCCTGGTGATTTATGCGATGTATTGGTTGCCATGAATGCTGCCGCATTGAAATCGAATCTGAAAGCGATTAAAAAAGGCGGAAAGATTATTGCCAATGTAGATGGTTTTGATGCCAAGAATTTAAGGCTTGCAAATTATCCTGAAGGGGTAAATCCGTTGGAAGACAATTCTTTGGATGGATTTGAGTTGATCAAGATGGATGTTACCAAAATGACTCGTGAGGCACTCAAGGATATTACCATGGGTACCAAGGAGAAGGACCGCGCAAAGAACATGTTTGTTCTTGGTTTCCTGTATTGGATGTATAGTCGCGATATGGAAAGCACCCTCAGCTTCCTAAAAGAAAAATTTGGCAAGAAAGATGATATCCTGAATTCAAACCTGAAGGCTCTGCAGGCTGGATATAATTACGGTGATACTACTGAAACATTTACTACAAGATATAGGGTTGAAAAAGCCAAAATGAAACCCGGAACATATCGTTCCATCATGGGTAACCAGGCTACAGCCATGGGTTTGGTTGCTGCTTCACAAAAAAGCGGTTTGCAACTATTCCTTGGAACATACCCCATCACTCCTGCTTCTGATATCCTTCATGAGCTGAGTAAATTGAAAAATTTTGGAATCAAAACATTCCAGGCTGAAGATGAGATTGCTGGTATCACTGCCGCTATTGGCGCAAGCTATGGCGGTGCCCTTGCAGTCACCACCACTTCAGGTCCTGGTATTGCTTTGAAAGGTGAAGCCATGGGATTGGCTGTCATGCTTGAAATTCCATTGTTAATCATCAATGTTCAGCGTGGTGGTCCTTCTACCGGATTACCAACCAAAACCGAACAAAGTGATTTGTTGCAAGTACTGTACGGCAGGAATGGAGAATCTCCAATGCCGGTTATCGCTGCATCCACTCCAAGTGATTGCTTCGATGCAACTTTTGAAGCATGTCGCATAGCTCTTACACACATGACACCTGTCATGTTGCTAACGGATGGTTACATCGCAAATGGTGCTGAGCCATGGATGTTCCCAACTGCTGAGGATCTTCCAAACATTGAGGTGAAATTCAAACAAACATTGGAAGAAGATGAACCAAGATACCAACCATATAGACGCGACGAAAAATTGGCAAGACCATGGGCTATTCCTGGCACTGCTGGTTTGGAACATCGTATTGGTGGATTGGAAAAACAACATATTACAGGTAACGTAAACTACGAGCCAGACAACCATGAACTCATGGTGAAGTTGCGCGAAGAGAAAGTGAATAAGATTGCTGAATATGTTCCAGAACAAAAAATTGACAGCGGTGCTGATAAAGGTAAGGTACTCGTAATTGGATGGGGAAGTACATTTGGATCCATCAAGAGTGCAGTACAGGAATTGATCAATGAGGGACATGCTGTTTCACACGCACATGTCAGATATATCAAGCCACTTCCAAGAAATCTGGGTGACCTTATTAAAAATTTTGATACCATCATTGTTCCTGAAATCAACAATGGACAATTTATCAAAATCATCAGGGATGTATTCCTGGTAGATGCAAAACCTTACAACAAAATCAAAGGAACCCCCATCACGAAAGGTGAATTGGTAGCAGAGATTAGGAAGTATTTATAATAGGGAAAGAGGCAAAGAGAGAAAAGAGAAAAGAGAAAAGTGAAAAGTGAAAGATGGGGAGTACTTAATTCAGTTCCATTCTTCACTCTTCACTCTTCACTTTTCTCTTTTACCTAGTGCCTTAACAAATCCTCTCTACTATCTTCCCTGAAACCTTCTCTTTCAGAATAAGTTTTTTAGCCCCATAGTGTGTGATTTCTTCCTTCACCAAATAATGATCTGCATCAAAATCAACATAGACAGAATCTTTGGTGACACCTTCCAGGCCGCGCCAGACTTCAAGGTCCACCGGTTCCCATTTTTTAGTCTTGTTACTCTTGTAAGCTGCATCCAATACTGCATTCACAATATAACCATCATAAAAAACCTCACGTGGTTGTGTGCCGTTTTCAAATGCATTGAACATATCAGTAAACATATGATTGTAGCCCAATTCATTCAATTCATCGCCCACGGGGAATAACCACCCTGTATTCGTTTCAGCTTTCTCTGCTACATAATCAGCCCCCTTGCCAGTTGTAAACATGTCAAATCCGGTGCGCAAAAAACTATTTACCCAAATCGTTCCTTCAGATCCCATAACCTCATCTCGCAAATCCAATCCTCCCCGGAATGTCCAGCTCACTTCAAACTGTCCGATGGCCCCATTTTCATATTTTACCAAGGCAATGGCATGATCTTCTGCAGGGATAGGCTTCACCTGGGTATCTGCCCAACACATGACTTCAACTGGTTTAATGTCTTTACCAATATAACTTCGGGTGATCTCCACACAATGACAACCTAAATCCAACATGCAGCCTCCTCCTGCAATCTCAAGATCCCAGAACCACTCGCTGTGCGGACCAGGATGCGCTTCGCGCGATTTTGCCCATAATATCTTTCCAAGTGCACCTTTCTTAACACTATCCAATGCCTTGATAAACTTTGGCGTGTATACAAGATCTTCCAGGTAACCATTGAATATTCCTGCCTGCTCAACAGCATCCAACATGCGTTTAGCTTCACTGGCATTTCTACCAAGAGGCTTGGTTGTCATCACTGCTTTTTTATGCTTGCAACACAACATAACTGCTTCCTCATGTAAGTTGTTTGGAAGCGCAATGCATACCATGTCAACATCCGGATGAGCAATTGCTGCCTCAAGATCTGTTGTGAAATGATCACAGGTATAATCTTCAGCAAATTTCTTGGCCTGCTCATCACGCCTTGAATATATCATCACTATTTTATCTTTGCTCCGAAGTCCTTGAATTGAATCTGCATAGAACCTGCCGATGAAGCCAGATCCGAGCATGGCGAGTTTTACCATAAGAGTTGAAGGGGTTTAAGTGGTTGAAGAAGTTTAAGATGTTTAATCTGTTGTTGTCTTTGTATTTTTAAAAAACAAAAGAAATAAAACCAATATAACAGCAGCAATACCTGCAGGAACAAGCCATACGTTTAACCAATGTGTTGTCTGCACTCCTGCTGCATTTGCATGCGTGTAAGCATCTTTCACTTTTCCTGAAATCACCGATCCAATAAACATTCCTACACCATATGTGGCAAGCGCAATCAAACCTTGGGCCTGAGATTTTATCTTCTCTCCTGCTTTGTTATCAGTATAGATTTGTCCAGTAACAAAAAAGAAATCATAACATACGCCATGCAGTAAAATAGCTGCATATAACATCCATGTACTGCTCCCGGCATCGCCATATCCAAAGAATGCAAAACGTGTAATCCATGCTACGAGTCCGATCAACAAAATATTCTTTACACCCAATTTCCTGTACACCAATGGCAACAACAACATGAACAGCACTTCTGAAACTTGTCCGAGCGACATGATATTTTCAATCTTAAAACTTGTTGGATCAGCAGTTGGGAATGCCGCCTTGTATGAATCTGTCAAGGATGGATTGGCCCATGCATAATAAAATGAAAGTGGAATACAAATCAGGATAGAAGATATAAAGAAAACCAGAAAGGACCTGTCTTTAAACAACACAAAAGCATCCTTTCCTATGATTTGCGCAAAGCTTGTTTTGCCAGTTGCGGTTGGAGGAGTTGCTGGAAGAAAGAAAGCCATTACACCTAAGAAAGCAGCTGCAATCATGGCAATCTGAAAAATTTCAACCTTGTCACCAACCCCCAGAAAACCAACAAGGTTTACAACAACAATCCATGCGATGGTTCCAAAAACGCGGATGGCAGGAAATTCCTTTTCAGGATTGCTCATCACACGCATTGAAATAGAGTTGGCCAAAGCAATGGTGGGAGTGAAAGAAATACAATATAGCAACATCACCCAAAAGAAAAGATCCGGATCAGTTGTTTTGGTAAGAACAAACAGTGTGGCAGCACCCAAAAGGTTCAATACACCCAAAACTTTCTGTGCCTGAAAATATCTGTCAGCCAGCATCCCCACAAAGAACGGTGCAACAATCATAGCAATAGAAAATGCTGCATATGCATTGCCTACCTGATCTCCTGTAGCATGCAATTTGTCGGTCATGTACTTGCTCATTTGTCCGTACCATGCACCCCAAACAAAGAATTGCATGAACATCATGAGTGAAAGCTGAATGCGGAGGGTTGGCTTCATAAATAAGTAGTTAGGGGTTAGAAGTTAGGAGTTAGATATATATAAATATCTGTTTTTTCAAGATAAAAACCTAACTCCTAACCTCTAACTTCTATCCTCTATAAAACCCACACACTTCTGTCAAACCACACTGATCACATTTAGGGTTACGGGCGAGGCAAGTATACCGACCATGCAGAATCAGCCAATGATGGGCTTTATGAACAAGTTCAGGGGGGATATTTGCAATCAATTGTTTTTCTGCAGCCAAGGGTGTTGTAGCTCCCCGTGTCAGTTTGAGTCTGGCTGAAACTCTGAATACATGGGTATCTACTGCCATATTAGGCTGTTGATCAATCACTGAAGTGATTACATTGGCAGTTTTCCTGCCAACACCTGGTAGCTTTACCAGTTCGTCTACTGTCATGGGAACTTCTCCGCCAAAATCAGACATCAACATGTTTGCCATGCCAATCAGGTGCTTGGTTTTGTTGTTGGGGTAAGAAATGCTGCGAATAAGCGGAAAAAGGGTGTCGAAATCAGTGGCTGCCAATTCAGCGGGACCCGGAAATTCTTGAAAAATGGCAGGGGTGGTAAGGTTTACCCGTTTATCTGTGCATTGAGCTGATAAAATTACTGCAACAAGCAACTGAAATGGGTTATCATACAATAACTCTGTTTCTGCCTCGGGGATATTCTTCTGAAAATAATCAATAACTGTCGCGTATCGCTCTTTTCTGGTCATAGCCTAAAAGTGCGAAAATACAACGAAATCAATTATTGCATACTGATGCCATCGATTGAAGCATAAGACATAATTCTGTCGATTGATCTTCTGCTTGGTCCGTGAGAAACCATAGACAAATATTCAAGTCCCTCTTTCAGGGCATTGAACTGTTCCATTGAAGCAGGATTGTTTTCAAGGAAAAAAAGAAAATGATTTGATTCCTCCGCAGACATCTCGTTATACAAATAACGTAACATAGATTCACATATTAATGAGTTCATAATCAACTATTTACCAATGTTAAACATTCGGTCATGGATAGTTGGATTTAATGATCACTAACAGGATAAGAGAATGGAATGGTTTTAAACATAGCCGTGTAAATGGCCCGTTCGGTATTAAAACGCTGCTTGTTAAAAAATATTGCGAAGAAGGAATCTATTTTTCACGGATCAGAAAAACATCCTCTCCATCTTTTTTCATGAGATATTGTTCACGGGCAATCTTTTCCATCCAATGCGGATTGGTTTTGATCTGTTCCACATCCTTGCGGGTCTTATCAATTTGTTCCTTGTAAAATCTTTTACTTTCTGTCAGCTCGTTAAGTTCCTTTTTGTATTGAAAATGAAGGAAAATGTTATTATGATCAAAAAAAAGCATCCAAACCACAAAAAAGATGGTGGCGATGAGATATTTATTTCTGAAAATTCGGATGAGTTTCATTTGATAGTCAAAGTTAAGGCAAGGAGGCAAAGAGGCAAGGAGGAAAAATAAATCTTTTGGAATTTTACAAATAAAAATAAAAAAACTCCTTGCCTCCTTGCCTCTTTGCCTCTTTGCCTAACTAAGCCTATCTTGCACCCCTAATGGAAAAATCGAATTTTGTTGACCAGATCAGGGTGTTTTGCAAAAGCGGACACGGAGGAGCAGGGAGTAAACACTTCATGCGTACCAAATTCAACGCTCAGGCGGGTCCAGATGGTGGCGATGGTGGTCGGGGTGGACATATCGTACTTAGAGGCAATAAACATCTATGGACGCTGCTGCATTTACGATATTATAAGAATGTCATCGCTGAAGATGGTCAGGGTGGCAACAAAAACAACATGACCGGTAGAGACGGAAAAGATATCATCATCGAAGTTCCTTTAGGAACCATTGCCATTGATGAAGAGTCCGAAGATAAAGAAGTGGAGATTCTGGAAGATGGTCAGGAAATTGTATGGATCAAAGGTGGCAGAGGCGGACTCGGAAACAAGAATTTCGCCACAGCTACCAATCAGGCCCCTGAATATGCACAACCAGGAGAAAATGGTTCTGAAGGTTGGAAGGTGCTTGAACTGAAAGTATTGGCCGATGTGGGACTCGTAGGGTTTCCAAACGCAGGCAAATCTACACTGCTCTCATCGATCACTGCAGCAAAACCCAAAATTGCAGATTATGCATTCACTACCCTAACACCTCAGTTGGGTATGGTTGAATACCGCGAAGGCAGGTCTTTCTGTATCGCAGATCTTCCAGGTATCATTGAAGGTGCCGCTGAAGGTCGCGGATTGGGACATCGTTTTTTAAGACATATCGAAAGGAACCCCGTATTGTTGTTTTTGATTCCTGCAGACAGCAAAGATCATAAAAAAGAACTCGAGATTCTCTTCAATGAATTGGAAGAATACAACCCGGAATTGCTGGATAAAAAATTCATCATTGCTGTCAGCAAATGTGATATGCTCGACGATGAATTGAAAGATGCTATTTCAGCAGAACTTCCGAAAAACATTCCACATCTTTTCATTTCCTCTGTATCAGGCATTGGATTGCAGAAATTGAAGGATCTTTTGTGGAAGGAGTTGACTGTGGAAGGTTGAGGGTTATAGATTGAGAATTGAGGGTTTTGAAAAAACATTTCAGTAACTTAATACTCTCAACACTAAACAACAACCAGTGCAATTCACCATCAAAAGCCTTCTTCAAAGACTGGCCATATTATTGCAGGTATTGAAACTATTCCTGCCAGGAATTCTGTTTGTTGCAGTGGGCTATCTTTTTTTTACAGGATTTTTACAGGGTAAAGATATTATCATCACAGGCCTGAGATCCAGGCAAACCAGTTTCTTTTTTATCATAGGACTGATCTTTTGGGTGTTGGTTACCTGGTATACTTCGAGGTTGATTGCATACAACGACGACCGGCTCTTCAGCATTGCAAAAGACGCTTTATACAAAATGCCGAGGATATTGGGATTTGCGTGTTTCACTGCTATCATCATATCATTTGCCCTCATTCTATTTAAACAACACGCAAGCTATGTTCAGATTATCTGCATTGTAATAAGCATTATACATTTTCATTTATTACATCCGCTTTTTGAAAAGATAAAAAATAAGAATGATAGAAAAGCACTCATTCAATACAGACAATTCTTGTGGCTATTTTTCTTTATTCTTATCATTGGAATGATATATGCAAACAGGATTACAATTTTTATCGTGTTATTATTTTTCATACAAACGGGATTTCTTTTCATTGTAGTTACCAGAAGAAAAATCAGCGAAACAAATACTAAAACCCATCAGATTGCTTCTTGGCTGCACATTACAAAACAAAGAATGGTTTATCATGAATTGATTAAATGGATATTTACAGATAAGGACAGTAATGAAAATCAGGCACATAGAGAAATCATGTTGCAAACAGAAAAAAACATTTTCTTTTGGTTTAGCACCTTTTCAATTGTGGCCCTTGCCATTTATGTAACAGCCATTTTTTCACTTCATTTTGCAAGATACATCAGCCCCCTGCCTATCATCTTGTTGTCATTTGGAATTCTTCTGGGAGCAGGAAATATTTTGTCCATGTTTTCAATCAAACTGAAAATTAATTTTCATGTGCTTTTTTTAACAGCCTTGATCCTAGCAGGATTTTTTAATGAGCCACACGATGTTCAACTGATTACACAAAACACAAATTTATATAAACAAAAATACCGGCCAGACCTTGAACAATATTTTCAACAATGGATCAATGAAAAAAAGGCAATATTGAATGATTCAAGCCAAATAGAATTTCCAATATACTTTGTGCTGGCAGACGGTGGAGGTTCAAGATCAGCATACTGGACAGCATCCGTATTAACGAAACTTAATATTGAAACATCAGGAAAATTTCAGGATCACCTTTTTTGCTTATCTGGCGCATCTGGAGGGAGTTTAGGAAATATGACTTTTTATTCAACCCTAAATCAAAAGGCAGATTCAGCCCAATTGCAAAATGTCCAAAAGTATCTGTCAAACGATTTTCTCAGTTTTCCGTTGGTACGATTGATGGGGCCAGATCTGTTATTACCTTTTGTTCCATTTCACCTGGTTAAAGACCGGGCGGATGCTCTGGAGAGTGGGTTTATGTATGTTGATGAAGGAAAATCTATTGGTGAATTTATGCAACAACCATTTTCATCGCTCACAGAATCGAGGGATGATATAAAACGTTTGCCCATCATTTGCATCAACAGTACTCGCATGCAAGATGGAGTGCCCGCAGTGATCAGTAATATAAAAATAAAGAAACAACAATTTGGAACCCGTTTGGATGTACTTGATCAAATAAACAATGATGAAGATATCAAGATTGCTACATCAATTTCATTGGGGGCAAGGTTTCCATTTTTTAGCCCTGCAGGACGCATAAAGAATCAGTATTTTGTTGATGGAGGTTACTTCGACAATTCAGGTGCAGGGGTAGTCCATGAAATGATATTGGCGCTGCAGAAAAATATCAACGACTCATTAGCATTACAACACAACCATCCTTTTGGTAAAATTCGCTTTCATGTTATACATATCACCAATGAAGTTCCTGGACAAGAAGTGATTGAAAAAGTGCATCCATTGGTGAATGATCTTGCAGCTCCTATCAAAACAATTCTTGGTTCTTATTCAAGTCAAACAAATATCAACAACCTTCGCTTATATAAATATCTTGGTGAAATCAATAAAGGAGAAATAACCTATCATGTCATCAATCTATATAAACAAGGAGAGACAGAAAGCTACCCAATGAATTGGTCCATTTCATACCCTTCCTTAAAAAGAATGAATGAACGATTATATAGTCATGTTGAATTAAAAAAGCTCTCTTCTCACATTAGATGAGATCATAAAAATGCGAACATTAATTATCTTTCCACCTCCACAAATGCATGCTGGCATAGGTTCTGTATGGCGACCACTTGGATGCAATTATTTTCATCTGGCTTTTCATTTCCTTTTTATCTTCATTTGAAATTTTATAGAGTTTACACATTGCCTGTTGGATTCCCAGGTCATCAACAGGAAATACATCTTCCCTTTGCATGGCAAACATCATCACCATTTCAACAGTCCATTGTCCAATACCTTTAACTTGTGTAAGAAATCCGATGAGCTCCTCATCTGTCAATAGATGTAGATCTTTACATTGCTTTTTATTGGCATGATAAAAAGTTGCCAAATTGTGTATGTAAGAGGCTTTCTGATTGGAAAGTCCAACACCCCTCATCGTTTCATGCTCCAAAGCCATAATCTGTTTAACAATATCCTTTGATGGATTAAGGAGTGCAAAAAACCTTTCGCTGATTACTTTTGCAACTTTTGTGGAAAGTTGTTGACTGATAATGGATGAACATAGATATGAAAACAGATCTAATTGCAAATTCAATACAATTGGATCTTGTGAAGCAAGAATTTTTTTTAGTTTGGCGTCCTTGTTGAGATGCTTTTGGTACATGATTACGTATCAATGATTTCCTTCTTTATGAATGCAATTCACATGTTGCTATACATATTCCCAACTCACTCCTCCTCCCTTTTCATCTTTCAATTGGATACCTGCTTTCAAGAGTTGATCACGGATCTTATCAGAGGTAGCGAAATCTTTTTTTGCCCTGGCATCCTTACGAATCTCTGCAATCAATTCCAGCACGCTATTTAGTTTCTGATCGTCTTGCTTTTTTTCATCTTTCAACCCAAAAATATCTACGAGGTAGACTTTGAATTTTTCCTGCATGAGAAGAAGTGTCTCAGAAGAAAGGGCATTCATCTTGATATGTCCGTCTTTGATTGAATTGATTACAGGAACCAATTCAAACAAGCCTGCCAGTACTTTTGCAGTATTCAGATCATCATTCATGTGATCATCCAATGCATGAAGAATTTCCGTGCATTGTTTTTCCAATGCTGCATCTGAAGCAGAAACACCCTTTTCAACGTTGAATTTCATCAACAGGCTGTAGGCATCCCACATTCTTCTGAAACCCTTCTCTGCTGCCTGCAAAGCCTCATTCCCAAAATCCAATGTACTTCTATAATGCGTTTGCAGGATGAAGAAACGAACAGTCATGGGAGTGTATGCTTGTGTAAGTATCTCATGATTTCCTGAGAACAATTCACTCAGCTTGATAACATTGTTATAGCTTTTTCCCATCTTTCTTCCATTGATGGTAATCATATTGTTATGCAACCAATAACGGGCAGGAATTTTGTGATTACAAACAGCACTTTGGGCAATCTCACATTCATGATGTGGAAATTGGAGATCCATTCCACCTCCATGTATATCAAATTCAGCTCCCAGATATTTATTACTCATGGCAGAACACTCAATGTGCCATCCGGGGAAACCTTCTCCCCAAGGACTTTTCCAACGCATGATATGTTCTGGAGCAGCACTCTTCCACAACGCAAAATCAGATTTATTTCTTTTTTCCTCTTGCGATTCCAACTCACGAGTTGTTTCCAATTGATCTTCTAAAATCCTTCCGCTGAGGATACCATATTTCATACCCTTTGCACTAAAATCTGCATGATATTTGTCAACATCAAAATAAACAGATCCATTCACTATATATGCATATCCATCAGCAATGATTCTTTCAATCATTACAATCTGTTCTACAATATGTCCCGTTGCAGTTGGCTCTATACTGGGTTCCAGGTTATTGAACTCTTTCATGGCCCAATGAAACAAATTGGTGTACTTCTGCACCAGTTCCATGGGTTCCAATTTTTCCAAAATGGCTTTTGAAGAGATCTTGTCTTCACTTGCCCTTCCCTCTTCTTCAAAATGCCCGGCATCTGTTATGTTTCTAACATAGCGAACCTTATATCCAAGTTGCATTAAATATCTGTAAACAATATCGAATGTAATAAATGGTCTGGCATGACCAAGATGACTTTCACCACTTACTGTTGGACCACACACATACATCCCAACATGATTTGGTGTAATAGGCTTAAATTCCTCTTTTACTCTGGTGAGTGAATTATAAAAATATAATGACGACATAATCTGGTTTGTAACTGCAAAGATACGTTTTGAACCCAATAGGCCCACTTTATGGCTTGGTTGGATTTAGCGCAATTTAATATCGCTTACAAGAAAGGCGTGATCAGAAATGCCATCCCCGCCTTGATCAAACTGAATGGTTTCAAAATGATCATCTGAAAGAATATAATCAATCCTGAGTGTTGGGAGCATTCGGAGCATATTGGATGTTGCGCTGTTGAAGGTGGCACCAAACCCTGCAGAACCCTTCTCCAGGAAATGATCCTTCATGCTTCCCTTGAGCCTTGCGTATGCATATGAATTCGGAACATCATTCATGTCGCCCGCCAATAAAACAGGATAGGGAGATTGTTCCATTTCATTTCGTATAAAATCAGACTGAATACCATGCCAATAGAAAGTATTTCGCATCTTTCTCAATAAATGAATGGATTCACCATCTTGGGTATCATTTTCAATATCATCAATGGTATGATATTCTCTTTCCCCAAATCCAAACGACTTCAAATGCATGGAATATAGACGGATGGTGTCTTGACCAATTTTTACATCTGCAAAAACAGTGTTTTCGGAATTTCCTTCTTCAGATGGAGGATAGGGAATCAACCCACTGTTTACAATTGGATATTTGGAGAAGATTGCAATTCCGCTGCTTTGTTTGGTTCCGAAAATATTTTCACCTGTAAATTCATGGTATGTGTATCCCAATTCTTCTATGATCACATTTAATGGATTGGCATTGCCTTTTCCAGGCATGGAAAGAAACTCTTGCATGCATAAGATATCCGGATTAAGTCTTTTTATTTCACTATAAATGAGCTGATGTTGCCCATTGCTATTGGGTTTGAAGCGCTTTTCATAAAAGGGGATAAAATGACGGATATTCCAATCCATCAACCTGATGCTTTTTTCTTCTTTTGCAATGTTGAAACGGTCATTGTATCTGAGAGAAACGTGCACTGAAAAAGGGATGATTCCTGCCAAGAGCACAACAAACGAAAACAAGGCATACTTGGGTTTAAGGATCAACCAAAATATCAGAAAAAGGAACAATAAAATAAACAGAAATGGGAAAAACAGCCCAAGAAATCCTGTAAACCACCATTGTTGAGGATGCATGCGGGGTGCAAGACAACATGCGATGAACAGCAGAGCAAGCAAGCCATTCACCAACAATAGTATTCCTTTTGACAGTGATCTCAGAAAAGTCAGCATACCTAAATTTACAAATCTTCTTTACTCGCTTGCTTCAATATCTTTTTTTCTTCCTCTGTTAATTTGTCATACCCCTGTTGATTAATTTTGTCCAGAATGGCATCAATTTTTTGTTGAGTGATGTTCGGATGCTTTTCAAAAGGCTTTCTTCCACCTAAATGATAAAAGGCCGTATGCTTTACTCCTTTTGTTTTTTTAGGGTTGGGGGTGAAAATATTACTTAGTTTTTCGACAAGGGTATTCATCCAGGCTCCCAGGTCATTTCCATGATGAAGTGAACGTATAAATAAAAATCCCATCAACGCTGATGCAAGCGCAGGAATCATAAATACCCTTTCTGCACCAATGGAGGATATATATAGCAATGAATAGACAAGACTGATGACCCACAATGGTATTCCTCCGCCAATCAGAGGGAAAAACCTGTACTTTGGAGCTATGGTTGCTGCGGACACGGCCAATCCAAGCACTATACAAGCAGTTCCATTAAAAAAGATGAAATCGACCTCGTTGGAAAAAAACACATTGGAAGAAACGACAAATGCAAGGGCTGATGCGAGTCCACAATAGAGGTAAACCGGCACAATCTTATCGTTGCCAATCAAATCCTGAATGATATCACCAAACACCCAAAGCCAGAAAAGGTGACTGATGATTGAGAATACCCTGAGCTCAGTAAACTGCATGGTTAAAATCGTCCAGGGACGCATCATTAACTTTTCAATGGAGCCTGGCATGGCAAACCAATTGTAAATATTCTTATAGAATGATGCATCGGAAAGCATGGAAAAAGTATAAATACTTTTAATAAAATTCAATAGGATGAACATCATTGCATTTACAATGATGAGCATCACCAATGGATTTGATGTATTAAATAACCTGCTTCCCGAACTACTTGTGTCTCTGTATCCCATATGATCAATAAAATCTATTTCTGTTTTTCCTGTTCCATATTATCACGATAATAATTCCAACGGCAGCACCTCCCAAATGTGCGAAATGCGCTACACCTGTGGATTCACTTGATACACCACCAATCAAATCCAATATTGCCAAACCCAATAAGGCCCATTTTGCTTTGATGGGGAAAGGTATGGGAAGAATGATCATCTGACTGTTTGGAAAAGTATATGCAAATGCAGCGAAGATGCCCATGATGGCGCCAGAAGCACCAAGGGTTGGAATGTTAGCCAACATCTGTAATTCTTCCCCTGAAATTTGTCCTGCTTGATAAAGTGCATTGTATTGGTTCATGTCATACGACAATGCCAATCCCTGAGTGATACCTGCTCCGATGCCGCAGACCAGATAGAACATCAGAAATCTTCCTGAGCCCCAAAGGTTTTCCAACGTTGAACCAAACATCCAGAGAGCAAACATATTGAACAAAATATGAAAGAAGGAAGAAGATGAGTGCAGGAACATGTAAGTGAAAAACTGCCAGAAACCATAATGCTCTGAGCTGAAATGATGGAGGGCAAAAAGGTCTTCCATCGAAACAAGGTTTTTGCCAATCGTTATTTGTGCCAGCCATACCAATGCATTGATGATGATCAGGTTTTTGATAACTAAAGGCAAGGTCTTTGGCCTAAAATCTGTTTGCATAGAAATATTTGAATGTCAAAAATAACGAACTGTCTATATTATGCTATCGCAATTTGAGTTGAACTACATTTTCAATATGATGTGTATGCGGAAACATATCAACAGGCCTGATGGCAGTAACATCATATGCTTCAGCCAACAATTGTAAATCACGTGCCTGCGTGGCAGGATTGCAACTCACATAAACCACCAGTGGAGCGCGCATTTGCAGAATTTGCTGTACCAGCCTTTCATGCATGCCTGCTCTTGGCGGATCAGTAATGATCACATCTGGTCGTCCATGTTTTTCAAAAAACACATCATCGCATACCTGTGCAACATCTCCAGTAAAGAACAATGTATTGTTGATATTGTTGAGTTTGGCATTTTCATGTGCATCTTCAATTGCTTCAGCAATCAACTCTACGCCTATCACTTTTTTTGCCTTATCACTTATACATATTCCAATACTACCGGTACCACAATACAGATCATATACCACTTCATCTCCTTTCAAATCAGCAAATTCCTTGGTAATGGAATATAACCTTTCTGCTTGTCGGGTATTTGTTTGAAAGAATGACTTCGGACTCACCTTAAACTTTAGTTCTCCCAATTGTTCAACAGCATAAGCATTTCCATGATACAGGATTGGCTCCTGATCGTGCAAACTGTCATTGAATTTTCTGTTGATGGTATAATAAAGCGATGTAATCTCAGGAAAACTCATTTTGATGAAATCCATCATCCCCATTCGCACATCCTCATCATCCTCACCCCATACCAGGTTCACCATAAGATCTCCGGTGGTACACAAACGCACCATCAGATTGCGCAACAATCCTACATGGTTTCTAATATCATAAAAAGAAATCTCTTTTTCAAGTGCATATTTCCTGACAGCATTTCTAATTGCATTGCTTGGCTCAGACTGAAGATGACAATGATCAATATCAATGACTTTATCAAAGGAACCCGGAACATGAAATCCCAATGCAGGGATAGAAGGCAAACCCCTAGGGCCATCTTCTGGCATAGGCAGCGAATCCAACTCTTCCTGGGTATAATATTTTTTATTGCTAAAAGTAAATTCCAGCTTGTTCCGATATTCCCTGATTTGATCAGCACCCGCAATAGGTTGCATCTCTGGAAGGGCAACCTTTCCTATCCTATGCATTTGATCAGAAACCTCTTGTTGCTTGTATTTCAATTGCTTCTCGTAAGGTAACATCTGCCATTTACATCCACCACATACCCCAAAATGAGAACAGAAAGGTTCTTCTCTATCAGGTGACAGCTTTTTAAATCTGATTGCCTTACCCTCTGCCCAATCTTTTTTGCTTTTAGAAAGTCTTACATCAACCACATCTCCTGGAACTGCTCCTTCAATAAACACCACTTTGCCTTCAATTCTGGCAATAGATTTACCACCTGCCGCATATGATTGCACTTCGAGATTTTCCAGAAGTATTTTTTTGCCTTTACGCATCCTTTCAATTGAATTGCGAAATTAACTCAAATCAGGGAGGCTTCCATACTTCATAGCTGCAATGAATGAAAACTGTATATAATTTTAGTTTTTGTTAAAATTTTAGACTGAATTATAGGATAGATATAAAGAATTCCACCTATTGAGTGATAATGTATAATTTTACTCAAAACTATACATATGCGATCCGGTATAATGTTGATGTCTTTAACCCTAACCTTTTCAATAGCTTTCTCTCAGATCAAACCGAAACCAACAGCTCCGGCTTCCGTTCAAAAAACCACCACCAATGCCTACTCAATTGACGCTCAAATAAAACCCTTCAATCAAGGATTTCTTTACCTGGCATACCATTTCGGAAGCAAACAATTTTTACTGGACTCCGCCAGAATCGGTGCAAACGGACATGCCACTTTCAAAGGACCTAAAAAACTTCTTGGCGGTGTTTACATGATCGTATTCCCAGCAAAAAATGGATGGGTGGAATGCCTGATTGACCAAGAACAAAAATTTTCAATCACTGCAGATACTTCAGACCTTATCAAAAGTGTAACTTTTGTAGGCAGTCCGGATAATACCATATTCAATGATTATCAACGTAAATCATTTGATATCGGAAATCAAATCAATCAATTAAGGAATTCAAACAAATTCAAGGCAGACGACCCAGCTGCTGCAGCCAACAATGCAAGAATCACAGGGTTGAATACTGAAATGCAAACATATCGTACTGAGTTGCAAAAACTTCACCCTAAACATTTGCTGACGGCCATTTTCAACCTGTTGAAAGATCCTGTGGTCCCTCCTGCCAATCAACATCCCGGCGGTAAATATGATAGCACTTTTGCATACCAATATTATAAGGATCACTATTGGGATGGTATATCTTTCACAGACGACCGTTTGATCAGAACCCCAGTATTGCAAAGCAGGTTCGACAGATATTTCGATGATATTCTTCCACAAGTGCCAGACTCCATAAATATGTATGCAGACAGGATGCTGTTGGCTTCGAAGCCAAGTGAAGAAATGTTCAAATTTGTATTATCCAGCCTCGCTGAAAAATATGTAAATCCAAAGTTCATGGGACAGGATGCAGTGTTTGTGCATCTTTTTGAAAAATATTATCTGGCAGGGGATGCAGATAAATGGATGAACGAGAAGTACAAGAAATTCATTTTTGATCGCGGATATTCCATGATGACGAATGTGATTGGAATGAAAGCTGCGGAGTTGCCTATGATTGATACCTTAGGAAAGAATTTTTCTTTATACGAATATAAGGCCCCTTTTACAGTAGTCTGTTTTTGGGATCCAACCTGTGGACATTGCCAACAAGAAGTTCCTAAGGTAGACTCTATCTTCCAGGCCAAATGGAGAAAAGAAGGTGTTGGTCTGATTGGTGTCATGACAGATGGAGGAAAAGACAATTGGTTGAAATACATCAGGGAACATAAATTGGAAGGTTGGAAACATATCTATCAAACAGAAGAAACAAAAGATGCCTTGTACAAAGCCAATAAAATTGGGTACAGACAAGCATATGATGTGTATCAAACACCCATGATTTATTTGCTCGACAAAGACAAGAATATCATTGCAAAAAAACTAACCTACTTACAGGTAGATGATTTTATAGAGTTCAAGAAAAAGTCGGGCAAACAACAATAACACATCATGAGTAAATTCTTGCTGTCCGCTATTGCATTGGCATTTTCAACCATGGCTTGGTCTCAAACCCTTTTCAGCTATGGCACAAAAAATGTTTCTAAGGATGAGTTTATGTATTCATTCCATAAAAACAATGTTGATACAGGATCAAGAACTACTGCCATCAAAGATTATCTGGATCTCTTTGTGCGCTTCAAGCTAAAGGTGCAGGCAGCGCACGATGCAAAGCTGGATACGCTTAAAAATCTGAAGAATGAACTGATTGCATTCAAAGAACAAATTGCCCCATTACACATGGTAGATAAAAAAACCATGGATTTTTTAACTGCAGAAGCACATCAAAGAGCTCAGTACGACATAGAATTGCAGTACATTTTTATTGCCTACAGAAAAGATACAAGTGCAAGAATCAAACAACCCATCACTGAAAAAGAGTTGTTGGATGCCAATGCGAAAGCATTGAATATAACAGCAAGATTGGCCAAGGGTGAGAGTTTCGGGAATATTGCAACACAGTTTTCTGACGGCCCGGATGCACAAACCAACAAAGGATATCTGGGCTATGTAACGGTATTTTCGCTCCCTTACTCTTTCGAAAACGCAGTTTACAATCTCGCAAATCAGCAAGTAAGTCAAGCATTAAAAAACGAAGATGGCATTTACTTTTTTAAAGTGCTACAAAAAAGGAAGTCAATCGGGAAGATAACTGCTCAACAAATCCTGATTGCGTTACCAGATCAAACAACAGCAGATGAAATTGCAAAGAGAAAAGCCTTGGCAGAAGATTTGCACAAACAACTTGAAAACGGTGCCTCATTTGATACATTGGTTAAAATATTTTCAGACGACAGAAGTTCAAATACACATGGCGGAATGCTGACCGAGATCAGTATTGGAACCTATGAGCCATCATTCGAGAATGCCCTTTTTGCCTTGAAAAAAGATGGAGACATTTCTCCTGTATGTCAAACCTCATTTGGGTTTCATATTTTGAAAAGAATTTCTTTGTCACCCATAGAAACAAATCTTCTGAAAGCGGACCCATCCTTGCGTGACCAAATAATGCAAAACGATAGAAAGAAAATTGCATCAAAAGCATTTGAAGACAGCTCACTTTCAATGGCGGCAGCCAAAAAAATGAATACCAATGAGAAAGATTTTCTATTGAAACATCTTGATCAATTCAGTGATGAATATAATCTGCAAGTAAATGATTTCAGAGACGGGAATTTGTTATTTGAAATCATGGATAGAAAGGTGTGGAATAGATCCGCCATCGACATTGAAGGTTTGAAAAAATTTCATTCAGTAAAAAAATCCAATTACGTCTGGCGTCATTCCGTATATGCATGGATTATCACTGCATCTGGAAATGAAATGGCTGAGAAAATGATCCGAGAATACAAAACCAATCATTCATTATATCAATTAAAAGCTTCATATAGTGATGTTGCACTTATTGATAGCGGAAGATATGAAGCTTCGGAATTGATCAATGTTGGTGAAGAGCATGCCAAAGATGGTTTCATATCAGAGGTGTCCATCAATCAGGTCGATGGCTCTGCAACTTTCGTCATCGTAGTTAAAAAATTCAATGACCCAACCGTCAAATCATTCAGTGAGGCAAAGGGGTCTGTAGTCAATGACTACCAGAATTTTCTGGAAGACAATTGGATTGATTCACTCAAGAAAAAATATCCTGTAGTAATAAATCAGAAAATATTGAATCAGCTGTTCAATTTACCCAATTAAAACACCTCTTTCACAGCGTTGTAAATGATTTTAGGCTTCCCTAAGGTATAATAGTGAAGAACAGGGACGCCTGCCTTTTTCAATTCTTTTGATTGGTAAATCAACCATTCTTCTCCAATTTTTTCACAATCCTGGTCAGATTTTGCCTTATTCATTTCATTCAAAAGTTCGCTGGGAATGTCCACATGAAAAATGCTAGGAATGACAGTCAATTGCTTTTTATTGTAAATAGGTTTCAAACCTGGAATGATAGGAACATTGATTCCATTGGCTCTGCATTTATCAACAAATTCAAAATATTTGGCATTGTCAAAGAACATTTGCGTAACAACATATTCAGCCCCTTCATCCACTTTTGCTTTAAGGTATTTAAGATCCGATTCCAGGTTTGGAGCTTCAAAATGTTTCTCAGGATACCCAGCAACCGCGGTACAAAAATTGGTTCGGAAACCGTCGCGAATATCTTCCTCCAGATAAATTCCGTTATTCATGTTTTTAACCTGTTTCAATAAATCGATGGCGTATCGGTTTCCATTTACTTCAGGCTCAAACGTTGATTCATTTTTTTGGGCATCTCCTCTCAATACAAGTACATTATCAATGCCCAGGAAGCTTAAATCGATCAATGCATCTTCCGTTTCTCTTTTTGTAAACCCACCGCAAATCAGATGTGGCACAGCATCAACCTGATAGTGGTTCATAATGGCAGCACAAATACCTACTGTTCCGGGTCTTTTGCGAATCTCGACTTTTTCAAATGTGCCATCGGTTTTCTTTTTGAATATACTCTCGCTCCTGTGATAGGTAACATTGATGAAAGGAGGCTTAAACTCCATCAATGGATCCAAGTGATGATACAATGAATTGATGGTCTTTCCTTTCAATGGAGGTAACACTTCAAATGAAACCAATGTGTCTTTTGCCTGGTTGATATGGTCGATTACTTTCATGCCTTTTCGTATAAAATCCGGATAAGATGGCAAAAGTACGTAATCTCAAGCTTTTAATACTTCAAAACGAATCTGTTAAAGGAATACCGCGTTCCTATTACTCCCTTTTTTTAATTACTTTGCACCATATTGATTTCTATAGAACATGAGTCTTACCATCCATACAGAGAATCTGATTAAAAGATACCATCAACGTACTGTTGTTAACCAGGTTTCCGTAGAAGTGAAACAAGGAGAAATCGTTGGTTTGCTGGGACCCAATGGTGCTGGCAAAACAACCTCTTTTTACATGGTTGTAGGATTGATCAAACCTGATGAAGGTCAGGTTTTTTTGAATGATATCAATATCACCAAATTGCCCATGTATAAGCGAGCTCAAATGGGTATTGGATATCTTCCACAAGAGGCTTCGGTATTCAGAAAATTGTCGGTTGAAGACAATATTTCTGCTGTGTTGGAAATGACCAAGCTGACAAAAGCAGAGCAAAAAATCAAATTAGAGGAGCTTTTGAACGAGTTCAGACTGACCCATGTGAGAAAGAACAACGGCGACTCACTCAGCGGAGGCGAAAGGAGAAGAACAGAGATCGCAAGAGCTCTGGCAGTGGATCCAAAATTCATTCTTTTGGATGAGCCCTTTGCAGGAGTAGATCCCATTGCAGTGGAAGATATTCAAACAGTAGTAGCCAGACTCAAATACAAAAACATCGGAATCCTGATTACTGATCATAATGTGAACGAAACCCTTTCCATATGCGATAGGGCCTATTTGCTCATTGAAGGAAAGATCTTCAAACATGGAACAGCAGAAGAACTTGCAGAAGATGAACATGTAAGAAGACTGTATCTTGGAAGGAATTTTGAACTCAAAAGAAAAGATTATCTTCACGAAGAAGCCCGTCAGGAATCCCTCCAAGGAGAACACTGACACTCCGCATCATTTCAATGAAGTTATTAAGTCCCGCCATATCAACCTTGGCCAGATTGCGTTCCTGGCGCCTTGAGGCATGGATGCAACATCCTATTTCTGCACAACGTGAAGTGCTGCAAGACCTCGTAACCAGCGCTCAGTTCACCGAGTTTGGCAGGCAATATGATTTCAACAAGCTTTTTACGACAAAATCATTCAAACAAGCCATTCCCATACAGGACTACAGCGACCTGAAACCTTATGTGGAGCGCATCATGGCAGGTGAACAAAATCTGATATGGAATACCCCTATTAATTGGTTTGCCAAAAGCAGTGGCACCACTTCAGATAAAAGCAAGTTCATACCTGTAACTCAGGAAAGCCTGGAAGACTGTCATTTCAAGGCTGCAAAAGATGTACTTGCATTATATTACATGTACAATCCAGAATCAGATTTGCTGACTGGAAAAGGGCTGGTGGTTGGCGGAAGTCACACCATCAACAGTTTGCATGAAGAGGCACATTATGGAGACCTCAGTGCCGTATTGATGCAAAACACCCCTTTTTGGGGAAATTGGATCAGAACCCCTGATTTGCGCATTGCCTTGATGGATGAATGGGAGGGCAAGATCGAGATGCTGGCACAAAACACCATGCACGAAGATGTAACTTCCGTTTCAGGAGTTCCTACATGGACATTGGTATTGTTTCAGCGTATCCTTGAGATTACAGGAAAGAAAAACATGAAAGAAGTGTGGCCTTCATTGGAATTGTATTTCCATGGAGGTGTATCCTTTCATCCATATAAAGAACAATTCAAAAAACTGGTAGGAGAAGACATTCACTATTTGGAGATGTACAACGCCAGTGAAGGATTTTTTGCTGCCCAGGATTTACCGGGATCTGAAGGCATGTTGCTTTTTCTGGATCATGGCATCTTTTATGAATTAATGCCCATTGAAGAATATGGCAAAGATGAGCCAAAAACCATTGGATTAAAAGATGTAGAACTGGGTCAGCATTATGCGCCTGTTATCAGCACCAATGGCGGACTATGGAGATATTTGGTAGGAGATACCATTCAATTCACTTCTCTTACACCGTACAGAATAAAAGTGAGTGGAAGACTGAAATTATACATCAATGCATTTGGAGAGGAACTGATCATTGACAATGCAGACAGGGCGATGTCGATTGCCTGCAAGGAAACAGGATCAGTCTTGACAGATTATACTGCAGGACCTGTTTATTTTTCCAATGAAGGCAATGGAGCACATGAATGGCTCATTGAATTTGAAACAGAACCCAATGATCTGGAATTATTCAGTAAGGTTTTAGATGTTGAACTGAAAAAGTTGAATAGCGACTACGAAGCAAAAAGATATAAGGACATTGCATTACGTCCGCCATTGGTAAAAGCCTTATCCAAAGGGCATTTCAACCATTGGCTCAAACAAAAAAACAAACTGGGCGGTCAACATAAAGTACCCAGATTGAGCAATGACAGGACCATCATAGAGGAGGTTCTAGGTTGTATGCTATAGGTTGTAGGTTGTTATATTGAAATCGTTTAAATTGCACACAAATCCGATAATCGATTATTGATTATCGATAACCTCACAATATGAAATTACTACAAGACAAAGTTGCCATCGTTACAGGAGCTGCACGCGGAATTGGAGAAGCCATTGCTGTAAAACTAGCAGAACATGGAGCTCATATTGCATTTACATATGTAAGCGATAGTAGTGCCGATAAAGCAGCGGCACTGGTTACACGCCTCGAAGGAATGGGTGTAAAAGCCAAAGCCTGGCAGAGCAATGCAGGTGATTTTGCACAATCAGAATCATTTGTAAATGATGTATTGAAAGAATTTGGAACCGTGGATGTATGTGTGAACAATGCTGGTATTTCAAAAGACAATCTTCTCTTGCGGATGACGCCTGAACAATGGGATGAAGTGATGGATATCAATCTGAAGAGTGTTTTCAATATGACAAAACAAGTGATTCGTCCGATGATGAAAGCAAAAAAAGGATCCATCATCAATATGAGTTCCATCATTGGTATCCGCGGAAACGCAGGCCAATCGAGCTACGCAGCCAGCAAAGCAGGCATCATTGGCTTCACCAAATCAATCGCACTTGAACTGGGAAGCAGAAATGTACGTGTTAATGCAATCGCTCCTGGTTTCATTGAAACCGATATGACGCATTATTTGAAGGAAGGTGAAGCTGCACAGGCTTTTCTGGCTAAAATTCCTTTGGGAAGATTCGGATCAGGCGAAGAAATTGCAAACAGCACCCTTTTCCTCGCTTCAGATATGAGCAGTTATATCACCGGACAAGTGCTTAGTGCCTGCGGTGGATTGAATATCTGACCTTATTTGACAATTTCATTACAAACCTTTTTTTGCATTCGAATATCAGCAGCTTACTTTTGCTCCGCATGAAAAGTAAGTTGCTTACATTTTTCTTATTACTGATCATTTCAATACAAATTCTGCCTGTTATTGAATTGACTCAGTATTGCATGAAAATGACGCAACAGAAACTTACACTTGAAAAAGAGTTGGAACCGAAAGAAGATCATTCTGAAGAAGAAACATTTTCTAAAAAAATTGAACTGGGCTTTCAGCAAATGTTCTTCAAATTTGAAACAAATGATTCCAAGCAGCAATATCTTTTGATTATCCATTCACAGGCTATTCATCAATTTTTTGCCACCATACCCACGCGCCCACCACTCATTGGTTGATCCTAATTAAACATCCCGATTTTAGTTTAATACATCAACTGAATTATGCATGAAAAAAATCTTTAAGCACATGCAGGCAGATTTGCCTGCATCCCTCGTCGTATTTCTTGTTGCGCTACCATTATGTCTGGGTATCGCTTTGGGCTCAAAAGCTCCACTTTTCGCGGGCATCATCACAGGTGCAGTTGGCGGTATCATTGTAGGATTGCTGAGTGGATCCCCACTCAGTGTAAGTGGACCTGCAGCCGGATTGACTGCTATAGTAGCCAGTTCCATCACTGAAATGGGACAATTTGAAACATTTCTGCTTGCTGTTGTACTGGCAGGATTTTTTCAATTGATATTGGGCTTTGTAAAAGCAGGTGTAATCGGTGATTATATCCCCAACTCTGTGATAAAAGGAATGCTTGCTGCGATTGGGTTGATTCTCATCCTGAAGCAAATGCCTCATTTGGTGGGATATGATGATGATTTTGAAGGAGATGAAAATTATATTCAATCCAATTCAGAAACAACGTTCAGTGAGCTTACAAAAATACTTAGCAGATTTACACCAGGTGCAGTGATCACAGGAGCAGTTGCCATGTTCATCCTGATTATTTTTGAAACTCAAACCATCAAGAAAAATAAGTTTCTCAAGCAGTTACCAGGAGCATTGATTGCAGTTTTATCTGGTGTATTCCTAAATTCATTTTTCATATACAGTAATACCAACCTGTCACTTGAATCTACCCATTTGGTCAACTTGCCTGTTTTAAAAGATGGTGAAACCTTTATTGGTCTATTTCAAACTCCCAACTTCAACCAGATCATGAATCCGCTTGTGTGGAAAGTGGCACTTACACTTGCCATAGTTGCAAGCCTGGAAACACTGCTTAGCATTGAGGCAGTTGATAAACTTGATCCGTACAAAAGAGTAACACCTACAGACCGTGAATTAAAAGCACAAGGTGCAGGCAACATCATTGCAGGTTTGCTGGGAGGGCTTCCTCTCACCTCTGTCATTGTAAGAAGTTCCGCAAACGTCAATGCCGGCGCTCGTTCGAAACTATCGGCCATTACCCATGGACTTATCTTGTTTTCATGTGCCATACTTATTCCAGGTATTTTGAATAAGATTCCTTTGGCATCCCTGGCGGCGATTTTGATTTTCACTGGATATAAACTTGCAAAATGGAGTTTATTCAAGGAATTTTATGAGAAAGGTTGGAATCAATTCATTCCATTTGTTGGCACAATCGTTTCTATATTATTGACGGACCTCCTTATCGGGATTTGCATAGGTATTGCGATTGCCCTATTTTTTCTAATCAGAAGCAATTTCAGAACATCCGTTTCTATGTTTCAGGATCAACACAATTTCATACTCAAGCTTAAAAAAGATGTTTCTTTTTTAAACAAACCTTTGATTAAACAAAAATTGGAAGGTATTCCTGAATCATCTTTTTTGATTATTGATCTTTCAAAAGCAGATTTTATTGATAAAGACATCATTGATGTTATCTTTGAATTCAACCAACATGCAAGTTTGAAAAAAATTCAGGTTGAAATCAAGGATAATGAAAAGAACGCATACCAACTGTTAAATACACATTAAAAGAAAAAACATGAAACCATACGAAAAACTTTTGTTGGAAAATAAATCATGGGCGGCCGAAACCCTGGCAAGAGATCCTGAATTTTTCAACCGATTGGTAAACCTTCAAAACCCGGAATACCTCTGGATTGGATGCAGCGATAGCCGTGTTCCTGCCAACCAAATCACAGGTACACAACCCGGTGAAATATTTGTACATCGAAATGTGGCAAACCTGGTCGTGAATACGGATCTCAATCTCCTTTCTGTTCTTCAATATGCAGTGGAAGTATTGAAGGTGAAACATATCATTGTGTGCGGACATTATGGATGCGGCGGCGTAAAGGCAGCAATGACTAATCAATCTTTGGGTATCATCGACAAATGGCTGCGCAATATCAAAGATGTATATCGCTTTCACCGTGATGAACTTAATTTGATTGAAAATGAGGATAAAAAATGTGACAGACTTGTTGAATTGAATGTTGAAGAACAAGTACTCAACTTAGCCAAAACTGCCATTGTTCAGAGGGCCTGGAAACATCACAATGCTCCTCACATACATGGATGGGTATATGGCTTGCACAATGGATTGATCAAGCCGATATGTGAAATGCCCGCGGGTTCACATGTGGATCCGATTTACGAATATGATAACTTGTAAGGATTAAGATTTTGCTTCAACCGCTGCACAGATTCCGGAGAATATTTCATCAATCTCTCCCAATCCGTTCAAGGTTTCAACCTTTCCAAACTGATCATAATGTTCTGCCACAGCAAGGGTCTCATTCTTATAGACTGAGATCCTTTTTTGTTGCACATTCTCATCAGCATCATCGCTTCTTCCTGAAGTTTTTGCACGATGTACCATACGTTTGATCAATTCATCCTCGGGCACATCCAAAGCCAGAACAAGATTGATGGAAGTGTTATGCGTTTGAAGCAATTCATCCAAGGCAATGGCCTGAGCCTTTGTTCTGGGGAAACCATCAAATAAAAATCCATTCACCCCTTTGTTTGCATTCAATGCTGCATCAACCATTCCAATCACAACTGCATCCGGAACCAACTGACCCTGGTCCATATACGACTTTGCCTCTAAGCCCAAAATAGTTTGATTGGCAATCTCAGAACGAAGAATATCTCCTGTAGAAAGATGCTTGAAACCGTATTTTGCAATGAGTTTTTCTGATTGGGTACCTTTACCACTTCCAGGAGGACCGAACAAAATGAGGTTGAACATGTTTTAAAGCTTATAGAGTTGGTTAAGATTGTTGAGGATTTCCTTAACATTTTGAGCAACCAAAGATAATTAGATTTGTAGTCAAACATCATTAAAAATGAATATTAAGTCAACATTCATATTCTTGCTGAGCTTTGTCGCACTATCATGCACTACAGCACAGGATAAAAACCCAAAAAAGGAAACTAAAATGACGGATCAAAACAACAAAAATTCTGCCTTTTCCAGGACCTCCACTGAAAAAATTGATATGAAAGAAGAGGATTGGAAAACCGCATTGAGTCCGGAGCAATTTTACATTGCCAGACAAAAGGGTACAGAGCGTCCTTGGACAAGCAAATTTGAGAAATTTGAAGAAGTGGGTACCTACTATTGTGCAGCCTGCGGAAATTCACTTTTCAAAAGCAGTGCAAAATTCGACAGTGGATGCGGATGGCCTAGTTTTTTTGAACCTATTTCTAAAGGCAGTATCATTTATACCCCCGACAATACCCATGGGATGCAGAGAACAGAAGTGCAATGTGGAAGATGCAAGGCCCATTTGGGACACGTATTCGATGATGGTCCCAAACCCACCGGACTTCGCTATTGCATAAATGGTGTGATATTGGGATTTGAGAAGAAATAAAGAGAAAAGAGAAAAGTGAAAGGAGAAAAGAGAAAAGAGAAAGGAGAAAATCTATTGCCATTTTAATAATATGGCTGTTTCATTTTTCTCTTTTCTCTTTTCTCTTTTCACTTTTCACTTTTCACTTTTCTCTTTTCTCTTTAATTGTTATTGTTTGTTCATCTCCAACAACACCGTAATCTCTACATCATTTCCTACAGCCAATCCACCACCTGC
>CANFHO010000007.1 GCA_947447005.1 Chitinophagaceae bacterium | reverse complement strand
TCTTTAATTTCTTCTCTCGAATCAATGCGCCTCGCATAGTTTCATGCAACTCAACATAAACCAATACCCAGGGTATTGCTGTTGAAGTATATCTAGACAGGCCTTGATTATGCTGATGAAGCCTTCGGCGATAATCCTCCGTTACCCCTTTATAATAAATCCCCTTGCTTAAACTCTTTATGATGTAAACGTAATACATTTTAAACATGAAAAAGCCCCTCATTTCTGAAGGGCTTCTTGCGGACCGGACGGGACTCGAACCCGCGACCTCCGCCGTGACAGGGCGGCATTCTAACCAACTGAACTACCGATCCTCAAATCGAGCAGTTATGCTCAAATCGGGTTGCAAATATAGGTAAATAATGTATTATTCAGAAAAAAAATAATGAAAAAAATTACAACCCCGAAATGCTTTCACATATATCATTACAACACAAGAATAATGCATGAGGGGAAAGACTTTTAATCAGACTTCCCAATCTCTTCGTCATCTTTTCTCCTGTATTATACTGAATATAAACAGGTAAGCCATGCTTTTTTAAGATTGATTTATCCAAAAATTCCCATGGATGAAAATAAAGATTCAAATAGCCTGTCTTCCTTAAAGTCCACTTACTTAAAAATTCAAAAATTGAAGATGGTATCAAATGAAACGCTAACCAAAACAAGGGGAATTTTAAAAAAGGTGTAACTGAAACAGGTAACTCTCTTAGACCATTTTTTACATGTGGCAAAATTGGCTTCCCAAGATTATTATATCTGCCAGGAATACATGTCGGACTTAAAGACGAATCGTACGTGTATCCTGCATCTAATAAAAGTTGCTCATCTACTTTCTGTAGTCTTGGCATCCTGAAACCATATACCTTTTTACCAGTAATATTCTCTAGCTCTAACCTGGATCTTAATGGATCAGATTGCTCAAACCCTGAATGCGACCATCCATGAGACCCAATTTCATGACCATCAGCTACAATGTCTTCAATGATAGACCTATTATTTAAAGCAAAAACTACAGTTACAAAGAAAGTTGCCTTGACATTTTTCTCTTTCAATAAAGAAAGAATCTTTCTTGCACCTATCGCAGATAACGACAACTGATCTTCAAAAGAAATTTGATTACCGAATTCAGTGGGTAAATCAAATTCCTCAAGATCAAAAGTCAGAAATATCATAACTTAAAATTTAAAAAATGGAATTCTGGTAATGATGAAAAGTAAGTTCGAGAATTCCTGAAACATTGACTTCATATTGACAGTTGTGTGTGGATCAATGTCTCTCAAAGTCAAAGCAACACATGTATATTTCAGCTTTTTTTTGTGAATCTTGATTGCAAATTCAGTTGAAAACAAAAACCGATTAATGCGAGTTGATAGGAATAATGACTTTACCTCATTTTGCATACCCATCATTCCAGCCTGACATCCAGATAAATTTGAAGGAATCATCAACTTATTGATAAACTGAAATAATTTAGAAATTGATCTCCTCAACCACGGAAGACATTTATGGTATGAATTATCTCGCTTACCTACCACAACCAGATTTCCAGCATTTAACTTTCCAATCAATCGATTAAATGGCTCAGTACCAAAAGGGAAATCTATGTCACAATAAATAATATGACCTTCATAACAGGATTCTACACCGCTTCTGATTGCTTGCCCCTTTCCGATATTGTAATGATGAGAAATAAATTGACAATTAGTTAGCTCTGATTGTATTTTTTGAATATCAACTTCTCTTATTCCTTTTGACGAACCATCATTAACTACAATAAAACGGAAATCAATATCCAAAAAATTGGATATCAATTGATTAGAGTGAAACAAAAAAGTTTCTACCCATGTTTCAGATGGATTGAAACATGGAAAAACTATATTAATTTTTTGCAAAAGCGATTAGTTTTGGAATTGCGAAGATAGTCTTCCTGCGCTCGTTTTTGTTAAATATTTGTTAATGTAACAATATAGATTAAACTTTTACTATTCCGTGACAAAATCGTTTAACCTAGAATCACCTCATCAGAGGAATCATCAAACAATATAGATTTTAAAGTGGTAGTAACAATAGAAATCCATGTAATGAAGAATACAATTAAATTTAAATTCAATCTATAAATAAGCAAACGCATTACCGGTTTGGGACATATGATATCCTGGGGTACCACAATCAGTAAAATGAAATTTAGCCAAAATAGTACTTTTTCAAATTTGCTTCGAACCCCACAAGTATACCAAATCAAATAACCGGATATTGCGATTAAATATGTACTGATCTCTGGAGCAGAACTAAAAAGAATCATCCACCCCAGAAGAATTGCAAATAATCCAGTTCTAACTTTTATATCTGCCTTTTTACGAATACCCAGCAAAACAATCAGAATAACCAATAGGCCAGAGGCCAATTGAAAAATACCCGTATTTTCCGGAGGATTATTGAAAAAAAGTTTGATATAGAAAACAGATTGCCAGGTTCTCGTATTTGCATGATGGAACAATCCTGAAAGCCAATTTTGATATACTTGTAACAAATGAAAAGGATCATGATGCAAAACAGGAAGACAAAATAGAAGTAAAAAAGAAGGTATCATGTACTTAAACCCATATTTAAATGGTTTTTCATATACTAAAAACAATACATATTGAAACCCTCCATAAATCTTCGTAAGCGTAGAAAAAGCGATTACAAAAGATGCTTTTAAAAATCCACGTTTCTCCATTTCTGAAAAAGCATATAAAAAAAAGGCTGCTACAAGCACATTATATTGATAATACATCAAATTATTCAATAAAAGCGGAAGCATATAAAGCCACATAGTCTTTTTAGCTTTTTCACTGTACGAATTGGGCAAATTAAATACAACATAGAAAAAACAAGAATAACTAAAGATGTTCCATAGGAAAGGCCCTATCCAATCCGGCATCAAACTAAAAGGAAGAAAAAGAAAATTAAAAAGTGGTCCATATAAAAATTCATCCGGAGCACTGGTGCCTGCCCAATGAATATCATATGGATTTATATTATTCCAATAATCCCTGGTTGCATTGCTGTAAACAAAATAAATCTTTTGCTTCCATTTCAAAACCTCAGAAAGCGTAACAGCAAAAGTTGCAAACAATCCCACTAAATAATAAAAATGAAGGTTTTTAGAAAATAAACTTTCCTTCATTGTCTGCATTTTTTCTGGTTTGAATTGCATCCAACGAAAATATTTAAAAAATGATGTGCCAAAATCAATTTGTACAATAATTTCTTTTGTGTAAATTCAGTGAATCATAATAAAAAACAAAGATGACAATCCTCAGAACCCTTTTTATATTTGTTTGCACGCTGTTTTTACCATTTATTTTATATGCACAATTCCCAAAAACAGTTCTAAAAGCCGGCTCACCTATAAAAGTAAGCCCCCTGTATGATATCTCTTCAAAGGAATTCAAAGAAGGCCAAAACGTCAACTTTATTTGCACGGAAAATGTCCTGGTTGATGATAAAATAGTAATTATGGCCAAATCCCCTGTATTCGCTGTCATACAGAAAGCAGAAAAAGCTAAATCAATGGGTAAGGAAGGGACCCTCAGAGTGTCATTTAAAAATGTGATGACCATAGATGGTCAAATCATCCCATTGTATACTGAAGATGCAGAGGAATCAGGAAAAAACAGATCAAAATCAGCTACTGCATTGGCGATGTTTGTAAGCCCTCTTTTTTTATTGAAAAAGGGCAAAAATGCTATTTTAACAAAAGATCAAGTCATGGAAGCCTTCGTTGCCAAAGACTCAGAGATCAATGTTAGATAAAGCCTAATCAATAATTTTTATATCAAAGCCAACCAACAGCCCATCTAGACCATCCCTTGAAAATTGTGCCCTTTTAATTTTATTTTGAACCGGATTGATTTGATAATTCATAGCGCCTTTAAAATCTGCTTTTTCTAGATTTGTTTGCTGAAAAATCGCTAAATGAAGATCTGTTGCCGTAAACACGGCTCCAGTTAAATTTGTTTCTGTAAAATCCGACTCACGCATGGAACAATCTAAAAACTGAATTGCGGGAATCTTCATACCATGAAATGAACTCAGGTCCAAAACACAATGCTTGAAAAAAACCGTAAACATAAATGGATTGCATGTTTCAAAGTGTATTCCAATCATTTTACAATCCATGAATTTCACTTTACTGAATGATGTTCCTGTAAGCTTGGTCATCGAAAAATTACACCCTGTAAAAACACAATCTGTAAATACAGAACCTGAAAGATCAATACTGGAAAAATCACAGTGAATGAAAGTACACTCATCATACTCCCCCAACTGAAAAAATGTATCGTTGAAGTTGACTGATTGAAATATCTCTCCAAAAGCAAATTGTTCTTTCATATTAATTAATTACACCAATGGTCACCTAAAACAAAAATAACCAAAGAATCATGTAATTTCGTTCTCATATTTTTTTAAAATGAAACAGTCAGATTTGATTGAAGGATATATAGAGAACTGTATCAAAAGTTTCGATTTTGAACCAGAAGAAACAATGATCATCGACCTCAAACGTGCACTTCAATATCGACTGGAAGGAAAATCCCCAGAGGCAGTAAGAAATACATACCTGAAAGACCTGGAAATCCCCCAAATTATTCTGTTCGATATCCTCGCCAATAGATTCCCTGTTGTTTTAAATGCCCAAAAAATTGTTTCAAATGCTATTTCATCAGTAGCAAAAGGCAAAAAAAATATTACGCTAATCGACTTGGGTATTGGTCGTGGTGTACAAGCAAAAAGAATAATCGAAACATTCAACAGATCACAAAATATACAAACGCTTACACTCATTGGTGTTGAAATTTTTAAGGATGCGCTTGACTTTACAATTGATCAAATAAGCAAAATTCAATCTTCATTAAATTACCAGCTGAACTTTATACCAATACATTCCAGTGTGGAAGAGATGAATATGGAAGAAATACATAAACATATTCCTGCCAATAACGAATGTGTTTTAGTTAATGCATCATTGACACTTCATCATATTCAATCAACATCCACACGTTTGAATACAATGAAAAAAATAGCATCATTACATCCCAGCCTGGTTACTTTAATTGAGCCAAATACGGATTGTCATACCAACAACTTTGATCAGCGACTAAAAAACGTATATGAACATTTTTGCGCATTATACCATTTTATAAACACATTGGATTTGCAGCCTGAAGAGAAAAAAGGACTGAAACAATTTTTCTCCACTGAAATGTTTGATGCAGTTGCATTGCCGGATGAACATCGCTTTGAAAGATATGCACCATCTGAGGAGTGGCTGAACAGTGGTATAGGGCAAGGACTATTTCCGTTAGATATTTCAACCTATGTAAAGAATATACACATAGAGCATATCAACATTGAAAACCCATCCTCAGGTATCATCAATTTCAAATACCAAGATTCCAGCATACTAGGGATCATAACCCTCAAAGCATAACCCTATTGCCTATTGCCTCCTCTTTCCCTCCTTGCCTCTTTGCCTATCCCTATTTCTTCAACACCCACTTCTTATACCTAGCCATAGCTTCCAAAAAATAATAATCTGCATACGTCAACGGAACATCAATCTCTGAATTTCCAAGCAAATGCCCTACACTGTGCATCAACAGAAAACCACCATTCTCTCCTGCTTTTGCACGATAATGATCAGAAGACAATCCAACAATAATTTGCTTTGCAACCTCAATATATTTTTGCTTTTCAGCTCCTTGAGAATATTGAGATAATTCCAACAAACCAGATGCTAAAATGGAAGCAGCAGATGCATCCCTCAAAGCATTTGGAATATCTGGAGCATTGAAATCCCAGAATGGAATCTTGTCTGATGGCATATTTGGATGATTCAACAAGAATGCTGCAATATCCTTGGCCTGCTTTAAATAAGCAGGATCTTTTGCAAACCTATACATCATGGTAAATCCATAAAATCCCCAAGCTTGTCCACGTGCCCACGCAGATGCATCATTATACCCCTGATGATTCCTTCCAGTAAAAGCGCCAGTCTCCAGATCATAATCCAACACATGATATGCACTGTGGTCAGCCCGGTAATGATTCTTCAGGGTACTGTTGGCATGGTTGATGGCAATCTCCCTGAATTTTGGATCTCCACCATGCGCTGAAGCCCACATCAACAATTCAAGATTCATCATATTATCAATAATAACCGGACAATTGAATTTCTGATTCTTGTTCCAGCTTTGAATGGATTTGATTTGTGGCCTGTAACGGGTAATCAATGACATGGCTGAAGTATCAATGGTTTTGTGATCCTTCTCGTCTTTGAAAAGTCTGTAAGCATTGCCAAAACTGCAGTACATCATGAATCCCAGATCATGATTTCCAGTATAATGTTTTTCCTTTTCCTGAATCGCCAAGCGATCTTTTGCGATTTTTAAAATTTCCTGATCTTTTGTTTGCTCATATATATACAACAAACTGCCTGGAAAAAAACCACTGCACCACCATTTGGTATTGCTCGACTCAGACCTGTTTGTTTTTGCGTAATAAGATTTCGGCATGGAATCTGCCGGAACATGAGAATTCAATACTTTGTATTGCTGAGCAGCAAATTTGAATTGACCTTCAATCAATTTACCCATGTCGACCTGCTGACAAAAACCGATCATAGAAAAACAGCTGAAAAGTATTACTGCAACTGAAATAGCGAATCCTTTTTTCATATACAAGCAAATTTATTTCAACAATATATAGAATAAAACGGAATTCAACTTGATATCTTCGAAAGAAATTCATGCAGTCAACGAAATCATTTTCGTAAGAACCCGAATTAAAAATAGCTTTGCGAATCAGGATATGGACAACATAATTAATTTGAAATTGCTGACATGAACATTGACATGACAAATCTGAAAGTTTCGCTTGGAGGCAAATTGGTATTGGATGGAATAAATCTTCATATCCCCCAAGGCCAACTTTGGGGATTTCATGGAAAGAGCGGATCAGGCAAAACCACCTTGGCAAGGGCCTTGGCCAAAAAAATATTCTTCAGAGGTAACATCAATATCAATTGGAATCAGAATGTACCTCCAAAAATTATCCTGATCGAACAACAGCATCGTTTTAAGAATAAAAGCAATGTGGAAAATTTCTATTATCAGCAAAGATTCAATTCCGCAGATACAGAAGATACCGTCACCGTCAAAGAAGATATTAACCTTGAATCTTCTTCAGAAGAAGAAAAATCGAAATGGATCTCCTTTTTCAACATCGAACACATTCTTGATGAGCCCCTCATTCAACTTTCAAACGGAGAAAACAAGCGACTGCAACTTACAAAGGCCATGCTGAAAAAGCCAGACTTGCTCATACTCGACAATCCATTCATTGGGCTGGATATTGAAGGAAGGGAAATTTTAAGAACCGCTCTCAATCGATTGAATGAAAGCCATGTTTCCATGATACTATTTTCAGAGCCGGAAGACATGCCATCCTGCATCAGCCATCTGGCCATCATTGAAAATGGAACACTGACTTATACAGGATTGAAAAATGATTATACAAATCAAGCTTACTCTGATAAAATTCAAATACTGGATACAGCGCTATTATCTGAATTGCAAAAAAACGAAACACCACCATTTGAATTTGCAGTCAACATGAAAAACGTTTGCATATCTTATGAAAAAAAAATGATCCTTAACAATATAAATTGGCTTGTGGAAAAAGGTGACAAATGGTGTGTAAGCGGACCTAATGGGTCTGGAAAATCAACCCTGCTAAGTCTCATTACAGCTGATAATCCCCAAGCCTATGCAAACGACATATATCTGTTCGACAGAAAGCGAGGGTCGGGAGAAAGCATCTGGGATATAAAAAAACATATTGGTTATCTTTCTCCTGAATTACACCTTTTCTTTGAACAAGGCATCACCTGCTTCCAAGCGGTGGCTTGTGGAATATTTGATACCATTGGCCTATTCCGTATTCCCAATGCAGATCAAAAAAACACGATTCAGCAATGGATGAAACTATTGCAAATCGATCATCTACAGGAAAGATATTTGAACCAACTTTCCCTTGGAGAACAAAGATTGGTGCTCCTTGCAAGAGCATTGGTCAAATCCCCTTCCCTATTGATTTTGGATGAACCTTGTCAGGGACTCGACAAGCAACAAACATCCTATTTCAAGTCATTAATCGACCAACTTTGTTCAAGCAAAAACATCACATTGATCTATGTAAGTCACTATAAAAGCGACATCCCAAATGCTGTAACGAAATTCTTACAACTTGAAAAGGGTAAAATTATTTGAGTTCTTAGAAATCAATTTTATATCCCATCACAGGAATCAAACCCAATAAATATCGGTAACGAATTTTTCCCAATCCTGCGTCATAGGTTTGAGAATAAGCATTTTTTCGGTTGGTCACATTTTGAACTCCCAAAATCGCGGAACCAGTGGAGCGTTTATATTGCCTTTTCCATTCCATTTGAATATCTGTGCGAAAAAATGAAGGAAGCTTTTCTTCGTATATCGCTCCAGGCAAAAAAACAGTACGCTTCAAAGCAATGGATTTTGTCAAATCGATGGGTGTAACTCTTATGCCACCAGATTGCAAAATTTTAGCATCTATGGCAATGGTAGAAATCTTCTTTCCACCAAGACTCCATTCCTTTCCAATAACAAAGGAAGATGCATTGTTTGAATTGAATCTTGTACTGCGCCAAATTGCATCATTTACTTTATATCCGGATTCATATAAACTCAACGTAGCCAACATATAAAATCTATCATTCCAAAATTTTTCCAGGGTAAACTCTGCACCATAATTTTGACCAAGCCCTTTATTGACAAGCTTTTCAATGGCAAAATCATCTTCCTGATTGATCAGGCTAAATGTTGATACTGTAACCGGACTAATGGGAATATTATAAAGCCATTGGTAGTAGGTCTCCATCTTAAAATTCCAATTGGGTAAGAATTGAAAATTATAACCAACAACCCAATGCCTGGATCTGCTGAAATCAAGATCTCTATTTGCAAGAATGGTATCTGAGCCCACTTTAATCCTTGCAAAATAATTTCCAAGTGGTTGTATTTGACTATGAAGACCATATCCCAATGAAATGGACTGCTTATCATTCAACATATATCGTGCACCAATGCGAGGTTCAAAAACGCTTTTTTTGTTCAATCCCAAGTATTGATGATGCAAACCAAACTGGAATGTCAGCTTGCTTAAAGGATCCCATTTAAACTGTATAAAAGAACTGTGAAGTGCAGTGGAACCTTTTGAACTTATTTTCGTTGTCAATATATTGGATACCGTTTCACGTTGAAGCAAGTCAAATGATTTGGAACGTAAAACGATGCCGCTCTTAATCAGAAATCTCTTGTTGAATTTATGAGATGCATTGAAGGAATAAATCAAATTAGATTCATCAAATTTGTTTTTACGGGTAAACACCAATGGCCCATTGAATTTATCCAATCGGTCGTCCTCATCGTAATATGAATAACTATTGACACTCAAAACAGAACGAAGAAACGTTTTTTTGCCTAGTACAAGGCTATGTGTTGCACCTAAAGCCCCCGTATTAGCACCTACTCTCCAACCGCTTCTTTTAGCTGGATCTTTTAGCCAAGTAAGGGAATCCCTGCTGGGATCACTTCTTTGTTCGCTTTTTCCACCAAAACCAAATAGGGTAAACTCACCTATCTTTTTCGTTGGGAAATACATGTTAAAAGATAGATCCTGAAAAGCTGTTACAGCCTCTCCAATATTAAAACCGATTTTTTGCATCAGTGTAAGAAATCCATATCGATAGTTGATCAAATAAGAGGAACGCTTCCCTTTCTTGAAATATCCTTCAGTAGCTGCATCCACCCCAATGGTACTTACCGAGAAAGTATGTTCACGCTTTTCTGCATTTCCTTTTCTCAAATGAATATCAAAAACACCTGACAACGCATTTCCATATTCTGAAGGAAAAGCACCTGTCATGAAATCAGAATTGGCCAACAATTGAGCACTCAATATCGAAATGGCACCTCCGGATGTTCCCACACGGGCAAAATGATTGGGATTGGGGATATCTACCCCCTCCATTCGCCACAAGAGTCCATTGGGAGCATTCCCCCGAATTACAAGTGCATTGTAATCACCTCCATTGGATGTTACACCTGCAAAAGCTGTAGCAATTCTGGATGGATCATTTAAGCCTGCAGCAAATCGACGGGTTTCTTCTACACTGAACATCCTGGCACTGACCAAGGCTAAGTTATTGACTGGCTTATTTTTGTTCTGCTGCGCCCTGATGATGATTTCTTTTTCGGTGCGTAAATCTTCTTCCATTTCAACATTCAATTCAACCTCCTTTCCAGATTCAATCAGAATATTGGAAATAACAACTGTCTTGTAACCCATCGAAGAAAAAACAAATGAATGACGGCCTACTTTTACTCCAGATATTTTAAACCGCCCTATGCTATCTGTAAGCACGTAAACAACTGAAACATCATCAAGAAAGACAGTCACTCCACGCAATGATTCATGAATTGATTTCCCCCTCACAATTCCATGTACATTTTGTAAAGGAACCTGAGAAAATATTTTTTCAGATGAGAAAAACAGAAAACCCCAAAAAAGCCACTTGAGACATTGCATGCTACAAATTAATTTAAAACCATAAATTCTATTGTAATAACTATGAAAAATCATAAATTCAGTTCCTATATTATGATTCGTCATGAAACAATGGACAGCCTCTCCCCTTTATGGTGGCTTTGTATTTTAGCCACACTTGCTTCTATTGTATTAATCATCACCTTACCCAGGTATTATAATTGGGCAAAAAGCAAATACTATCAATGGTCAATTGGATTTCTGATGATTTCAAATATGTTCATTGAAAATGTATATGCTTTCCAAAGTGGACAATGGCATTTCCAGGACAATCTGCCCCTGCATCTATGTGGAATCAGTGGCATAATGGGTATCATGTTGATGTTTCGATTCAATGCAGCCATTGCACAGGTATTTTTTTATTGGGCATTGACTGGGGGAATTCATTCTTTATTGACTCCGGAATTCGACTTAGGAATGAATGGCTATTTTTTCTATTCATATTTTATTAACCATGGTAGTCTCTTATTGGTAAGTTTCTATATCATCAAACATTTCGAATTCACACCCGAAAAGGGGTCATGGATCAAAGCATTCTGTTATTTACAAATACCAGCACTTGCCATTGGAGTCTTTAATTGGCTTACAGGAGCGAATTATATGTATTTATCTGCGCCCCCAATTGTTGAGAATCCACTCATCGTTGGAAAATGGCCTTTTTACATCATTGTATTTGAAATACTTGCGCTTGTTCATTTCTTTGTGATTTATAGTTTATATCAGCTATTCAAAAAATACAAAGAAGAAAAAATCACATTAGCAGCCCACTAATTGACTGATCCGATGACCGAATCATTGAATTGTATGTTTTATTTACAAATTCAGTCCTTTTCTAGCTACCATTGTTAACAATTTCGTAATATTATACATTCGATTTAAAAAAATCAATGTGGGAAATTTGTAATCTAGAATTTGAATAGGATATAAAAAAATTCATATTCAATTTTCCCTAAAACCCTCAAAAAATTACCATGGCCGCCAATTCTTTTTTTAAGATTTTTCTTCCCAAAGACAGGATTTTTTATACCCTATTTGAAGAGGTATCTGAAACTGTTCATAAAATGGCCATACTGCTGCAGGAAATGGTTAATCAAGCAGATGGAGACAAAAGAGCAGAAATTCAGGCTCAAATTGAAAATCTTGAGCATAAAAATGATGACTCTACACATACCATTTTTACTGAACTAGGTAGAAATTTCATAACACCTTTTGACAGAGAGGATATTCACTCACTGGCAACAGCATTAGATGACATTGCAGATTATATTTACTCTTCTTCCAAAAAAATCAGTTTTTACAAAATAAATCCAAACGACCAGGGTATCCATAAGCTTGCAGAAATGGTTTACCAGGGATCTATTGAGATAAAAAAAGCTGTAAAAGGTTTGAGAGACATGAAAAACCTAAGGGAGATGACAGAAGCCCTGGTAAAAATCAATAGCATTGAAAATCAAGCTGATGATGTTTTTGACATGAGCATTGAGAAACTTTTCAGCGAGGAAAATGATTTTAAAGAAGTTATTAAAAAGAGAGAAATCTACCAAGTACTTGAAATTGCAACTGACAAATGTGAAGATGCAGCAAATGTTATTGAATCCATTATCATAAAATACGCTTGATAATTCCCCTATCGGCTTAAATCTCTACATATGTCTCTTTTGATAATCATAGTAGTATTGGCATTGTTATTCGACTACATCAATGGATTTCACGATGCAGCAAACTCCATCGCAACAGTTGTTTCAACAAAAGTTTTAACTCCTTTTCAAGCCGTTATTTGGGCAGCTATATTCAATTTTGTGGCATTTTGGATTTTCAAAGACCATGCAGTAGCAAACACAATCAGCAAAACTGTTTTTAAGGATTATATCACATTACAGGTTATTCTTGCAGGCCTCATTGCTGCCATTTCCTGGAATCTGCTAACATGGTGGTATGGAATTCCATCATCTTCCTCTCATACCTTGATTGGTGGTTTTGCTGGTGCAGCTATTACCCATGCTATTTTAAAAAATGGAGCATTGGTACCATGGGATAAAATAGTTGACAGTGATACTATCATAAAAACAGTACTTTTCATCTTTTTTGCACCATTGATTGGTATGATGATTTCTATTTTCATCACCATTGTAACCATCTATCAAAATATCTGGATAAGATTGTTGATTATCATGGCTGCAACAGGAGTAACAGTTCTTATTTTTGACAGATTTGAAGAGACTAAAATGGATGAAGGTTTGGTAAAATTTATCAAACTGGATAAGTACAAAACCGATTTCTCAAAGGCTGAAGCCGCATACAAAGGTCATGAGTCGGACTCAACGTTAAAAGCTACATTGACTTCTGCTGAATCAAAACTTAATAAAACCAAGGAAATTTATTCCCAATTGTCTCCTATCGTAAAAGAATATGACAAGCTGGGGGCTGATTCAGTTGCTTCATTTGCATACAATTCAGGTCTTTTATCTGAAATTGAAGTTAGCAAACTAAAAGATGATGTAAGAAATGCAAACAATTTTTTGATTATAGAAGCACTGTCTGTAGAGAATAAAAAAATGAAGGATGAGTATGACATTGCCAAAGTGGAAACTGAAAAATATAAAGAGCCAATTAAAAAATACATAAAGAAAGAATTATCTCTTGATAGTACTATCATTGCAATCAATGCCATTTATCCGCTACAACCAGAAAACAAAAATAAAGTACGATCTAAGATTGAGAAATTTAGCATAAAATCTTCTTTCAAAAAAGATATAGAAAAGTCAGACAATCATACTATTGTGTGGGGTATTATTTTCACTGCTTTGCTATTCATGTTGGTTTATCTCTATGTTGAAAAGATCAAAACACCTTCAGCTTATTCTGTAGGAAATATGTTTAAAAAGCTTCAATTACTTAGCTCTGCTGCTTTTAGTATAGGCCATGGTGGAAATGATGCCCAAAAAGTGATGGGAATTATAGGTGCTGCATTGATTGCAAGTGGCGACATCCAAGAGTTTAGTCAGCTACCAAATTGGGTACCTATTTCATGCTATTTAGCTATCGGATTAGGAACTATGAGTGGCGGTTGGAAAATTGTAAAAACCATGGGTACGAAAATTACCAAAGTTACACCGCTCGAAGGTGTTGCAGCTGAAACAGCCGGTGCATTTACACTCTTCTTCACCGGACAAATGGGTATCCCAGTTTCAACTACTCATACTATTACCGGATCAATTATTGGCGTAGGAGCAACAAAAAGACTGAGTGCTGTACGTTGGGGTGTTACATCCTCATTGATGGTAGCTTGGATTCTAACAATTCCCGTCAGTGCCATACTCGCAGGCTTGGCATATTGGATCACAACCTTTTTCTTCTAAAATAAAAAGTATTATTTCAAAAGGGAGCATGGATATGCTCCCTTTTTTTATTTCGTTCATTTCACTAAATTGACATCAAATTGAAATAATGAAAAAAATCTACCTGGTATTCATATGTGTCTTGTCAACTTTTGCTCTTTTTTCACAAGCAACACTCATTCAGGATTCATTGCTCATTGACGGGAATTACCGATGTTTTTATTTTAAAAAACCAACATCAGAAACAAATGATTTTAGCCTTGTTTTTGTCATGCACGGATCTGGTGGAAATGGTTTGCAAATGATGGAAAGAGCAAGTTCTATGGTTACTTCTTCGCAAGAAGAAAAATATATAGCTGTTTTTCCAACAGGATATAAAAATTTCTGGAATGAATGCCGCCAATCATCCCCAGCTGAAGCCAATACACAAAACATAAATGAACAAGGTTTCTTTAAACAAATGATTGAATATTTTCAATCAAAATACAACATCAATAAAAAACATGTCTTTGCCATTGGTACATCAGGTGGAGGACACATGGCATACAAACTTGCATTGACCATGCCAAATGATTTCATGGCATTTACAGCTATCATTGCGAACATTCCTGATTCAAGCAACATGGATTGTACTGCGTCTAACAGACCTGCAAACATGATGATTGTAAATGGAACAGACGACAAAATCAATCCATATCTTGGCGGAGAAGTGATCCTCAACACAGGCAATTTTGGCAGGGTTGTTTCCACCGATAAAAGTTTTTCTTACTGGTCTGCCTTGGCTGGATATTCGGGAAACCCTTCGTTTGAATTGTTAGAGGACACCGATCCGAAAGACGGAAAACGCATAGAAAAATATAGCTATACGGGTAAAAAGAAAGAGGTTGTGCTCCTGAAAGTCGTTGGAGGTAAACATGACTATCCAGGCGACATCGATGTTCATCTGTATGCATGGAATTTCTTTAAACACCTGATGACAAAAAAATGAATGTAGCATACGCATACAACCAATGGTCAGATACATATGACAGCATGGCCAACAAAACCAGAGATCTGGAAGCACAAGCAATCAGGTCTGTGCTGAAGAACATACATGTGGCACATTCCATAGAATGGGGCTGTGGAACTGGTAAAAACACAGGGTTCCTGAAATCTATAAGTCAAACCCTCATAGCCATTGATTTTTCTGAACACATGCTTGAAAAAGCTAAGTCAAAATTCAGCACTTCTGGTATCCAATTTCTACAAGGAGATATCACCCATGAATGGCCTGTTGCCAACCAATCGATCGACCTGATAAGCTCATCTCTGATCTTGGAACATGTGCAAGATCTTAAAATTGTATTCCAGAGGGCCTCAAATGCACTTAAAAGTGGCGGATATTACTATGTTGGGGAATTACACCCCTTTAAGCAATACAACGGCACAAAGGCCAGATTTGAGTCAGAAGAGGGTATTCAGATTGTAACATGTTATAATCATCATGTGTCTGACTTCATGGATGCAGCATACAACAATGGATTTTCCTGCGTTAGATTGGATGAATGGTTTGATGAAAATGACAGAAATTCAACCCCCAGAATTATTAGTTTTCTTTTTTCAAAGTTGTAGGTTATGGGTTAAATATGTTGGCTAATACGCAATGAAGAACCTAGAACCCAGAACTAAAAAAGCCACCCTTTCGGATGGCTTTGTATTTTTTAGCGAATCTGCATTTTAGTTTTCAAACTTCAAGTCAAGACCCAAACCTCTCAATTCATGCACAAGTACATTGAATGATTCTGGAATGCCTGCTTTCGGAACGTTGTCACCTTTAACGATGGCTTCATACGTCTTAGCCCTCCCAATGATATCATCAGATTTGAGTGTAAGCAATTCCTGAAGAATGTTGGATGCACCATATGCTTCGAGTGCCCAAACTTCCATCTCACCAAAACGCTGACCACCGAACTGTGCTTTACCACCCAAAGGTTGTTGCGTAATGAGACTGTATGGACCGATAGAACGGGCGTGCATCTTATCATCCACCATGTGGTGAAGTTTCAACATATAGATGATACCTACGGTAGCTTTTTGGTGGAAACGTTCTCCAGTTTCACCATCGTAGAGATAAGTATGACCAAAGCTTGGCAAGCCAGCTTGATCAATCAAACCTTTAATCTCATCAACAGTTGCACCATCGAAGATTGGAGTTGAGAACCTCAAGCCCAACTTCTCCCCTGCCCAACCAAGGATCGTTTCATAGATCTGTCCAAGGTTCATACGTGAAGGTACACCCAATGGATTCAGAACAATATCAACTGGAGTTCCATCTTCAAGGAAAGGCATATCTTCAGCACGAACGATTTTTGCAACAATACCTTTGTTACCATGGCGACCTGCCATTTTATCACCAACTTTCAACTTACGTTTTACAGCGAGGTAAACCTTGGCCAACTTCAATACACCTGCAGGTAATTCATCACCAATGGAGATGTTGAACTTCTCACGTTTGTAACGTCCGAGTTCTTCATTGTACTTGATGTTGTAGTTGTGCAACAATGTATTGATAGAGTTGTCGATATCTGCATCACCTGTCCAACCCAATGGGTTGATGTTTTGATAATCAATCGAAGCCAATGCCTTTGGATTGAACTTGGCACCTTTTCCGATGATAACTTCACCGAAGTTGTTTGATACACCAGATGAGGCTTTATCCTTCACCAATGTTTGCAACTTACCAACAAGGAGTTCAAGGATATCCTTTTCATTTTGTTGGTGAATGGCTTCCAATTTCTCGATAGCAGCTTTTTCCTTCGTTTTAGAATTTTTATCCTTCTTGGCACGTTGGAAAAGCTTCTTACCGATAACAACACCTTCTGTTCCACTTGGAGCTTTCAATGAAGCATCTTTTGCATCACCAGCTTTATCACCGAAGATGGCACGAAGAAGTTTCTCTTCAGGAGTTGGATCACTTTCTCCTTTCGGAGTGATCTTACCGATCAGAATATCACCTTCCTTCACCTGAGCACCAATACGGATGATACCATATTGATCGAGGTCTTTGGTGGCTTCTTCTGAAACGTTTGGAATATCTGGCGTAAGTTCTTCCTCACCTAATTTCGTATCACGAACTTCCAGTTCGAATTCAGAAATATGGATAGATGTGAACAAATCTTCACTTACTACTTTCTCATTCAACACAATCGCATCCTCGAAGTTGTATCCTTTCCATGGCATGAAGGCCACTTTCAAATTCCTACCCAAAGCCAATTCACCATTCTTTACCGCATATCCTTCAGTAAGGAAATCACCCATCTTCACACGCTGACCTTTAGCTACAGCTGGCCTTAATGTGATTGAAGTTTCCTGGTTGGTTTTGATAAACTTGGTAAGCTTGTATATTTTCAAGTCATCTTCAAAGCTGACAAGCTTTTGTGCTTCATCGCGCTCATAACGAACATGAATTTCATTTGCATCTACGAATTCAACAACACCCTCACCTTCTGAGTGAATCTGAATACGCGCATCCCTTGCTGCTTTCGCTTCAAGACCAGTACCAACGATTGGTGCCTGTGGCTTAATCAAAGGAACTGCCTGACGTTGCATGTTTGATCCCATCAAAGCACGGTTGGCATCATCATGTTCCAGGAACGGAATCAATGATGCGCTCAATCCTACGATCTGGTTGGGAGCAACGTCCATGTATTCAACCTCATTCGGATCCAGAATTGGGAAGTCGCCTGTCTGCCTTGCCTTAACCTTATCTTCCACAAATTCTCCTTTGTCAGTCAAAGGAACGTTTGCCTGTGCAACCTTGGCAGTATCTTCTTCTTCAGCACTGAGGTATGTAAGTTTTTTTACATCAACTTTACCATCATTTACCTTGCGATAAGGAGTCTCGATAAAGCCCATCTCGTTGATCTTTGCATGTACGCAAAGTGTAGAAATCAAACCGATGTTTGGACCTTCTGGAGTCTCAATGGTACAAAGACGACCATAGTGTGAATAGTGTACGTCACGTACCTCAAAACCTGCACGCTCCCTGCTCAAACCACCGGGACCAAGTGCGGAGATACGACGCTTGTGCGTGATCTCACTCAATGGGTTTGTTTGATCGAGGAACTGAGATAACTGTGATGTTCCAAAGAAGGAATTGATCACAGAGGAAAGTGTACGAGCATTGATCAAGTCAACCGGCGTGAACACCTCGTTGTCACGTACATTCATACGCTCACGAATGGTTCTTGCCATCCTTGCCAAACCAACACCAAACTGTGCATACAATTGTTCTCCAACAGTACGAACACGTCTGTTGCTCAGATGATCAATATCATCAATCTCAGCCTTACCATTGGTAAGACGAACGAGATATTTGATGATCTCAATGATATCTTCTTTGGTCAATGTTTTTTGATCCAATGAATAATTCAGATTCAACTTTTTGTTGATCTTATAGCGACCCACTTCACCAAGATCATAACGCTTGTCGCTAAAGAACAATTTATCAATGATACCGCGAGCGGTCTCATTATCTGGAGCATCAGCACCACGAAGTTGTTTGTATATATGTTGAACCGCTTCCAATTCTGAGTTAGAAGTATCCTTGTTCAAGGTATTGTAGATGATGGCGTAATCACCGCTCACCTCTTCTTTCTGAATGAAAACACTCTTCACTTCAGTCTCAATAATCAAGGCAATATCAGATTCTGTAAGAACCTTGTCACGCTCGAGGATAACTTCATTTCTTTCCAGAGAAACGACTTCACCAGAATCTTCATCGACGAAATCTTCAACCCATGTTTTCAATACCCTTGCTGCCAGACGTTTACCGATCATGCCACCAAGAGATTTTTTATCCGCCTTCACTTCATCAGCCATGCCGAAAAGCTCAAGGATATCCTTGTCTGTTTCAAAACCGATAGAACGCAAGAGCGTAGTTACAGGGAACTTTTTCTTACGATCGATGTAAGCATACATCACATTGTTGATATCTGTTGCGAATTCCATCCAAGCACCCTTGAACGGGATTACACGGGCAGAGTAAATTTTGGTTCCATTTGGATGCAAAGATTGTCCAAAGAAAACACCAGGTGAACGGTGCAACTGAGATACAACAACCCTTTCAGCGCCGTTGATAACAAACGTACCTCTTGGGGTCATGTATGGGATGTTTCCGAGGAATACATCCTGAACAATTGTTTGGAAATCTACGTGCTCTTCATCATTACAACTCAAACGCAATTTCGCTTTCAGCGGAACTGCATATGTGAGACCACGCTCCATACACTCTTCGATGGTGTAACGGGGTGGGTCAATAAAGTAATCAAGGAATTCCAACATAAAAATATTCCTGGTATCCGTAATAGGAAAATTTTCCTTGAATACGCGGAATAAACCTTCGATATTACGTTTATCGGGGGTTGTTTCAAGCTGGAAATAGTCTTTAAAAGACTGAATCTGAATTTCCAAAAGATCTGGTGTTTCCGCAAGGTGTTGAACCTTACCAAAATGTACCCTGTTTGAAGCCACTTTTGCTGAAGACATAGTCTATTCGTGGTTTTTTATTGTGATTATATGTACAATACAATGTGAATCTCATTCTTCTTACAGAATGTAAGTAACTAACTATCAGCTAGTTATATTAAGCATGGGAGTTCAAATTGTATTAGGCCTAATTTAAAGGAAGGCGAAGGTACAAAAAAAGCCGGAATTGAGAAAAAATTATTGAAAAAAGGCAGAGAGGGAAAGAGGCAAGGAGGCAAAGAGAAACTTTACACATCACCCTAGATTTTCGTAACTTACTCAATAGATCGTTCCTTGCCTCCTTGCCTCCTTGCCTCCTTGCCTCCTTGCCTCCTTGCCTCCTTGCCTCCTTGCCTCCTTGCCTCCTTGCCTAAAAATAAAAAAAGCCGGAACAAGTCCGGCTTCTTTATCAATACTGTTGTAAAACAGATTATTTAACTTCAACTTCTGCACCAGCTTCTTTAAGCTTAGCAGCGATATCATCAGCTTCTGCCTTAGATACACCTTCTTTAACAGCCTTAGGAGCGCCATCAACGAGGTCTTTTGCTTCTTTAAGTCCAAGTCCTGTCAAGTCTTTAACAACTTTAACAACACCCAATTTACTTGCACCACCGCTAACGAGAATAACATCAAAAGCTGTTTTCTCTTCAGCTGCTGCTGCTCCACCACCGTCGCCTGCAGCTACTACTACTGCTGCTGCTGCTGGTTCAATTCCATAATCAGCTTTCAATACATCAGCTAATTCTTGTACTTCTTTTACTGTTAAGCCAACGAGTTGTTCGGCTAATGCTTTTACGTCTGCCATTTTTTTACTTTTTAAACCGCTTTCAAAGCCATTGCTCCAGCGGATGGTTATAAATAATGCCACATTTGAACCTCAGTGGCGTTGGGATTTTCACGTTTTCTATTATTCAGCAGCTGCAGCTTGCTTTTCATGGTGCTGCAACAAACCAGCCAATACGCGCTTAGCAGGGGATTGCAACAATCCGATAACTTCACCAATAAGCTCATTCTTGGTTTTGATTTGAGTGAGCGCTTTCAGGTTGTTATCTCCTGTGTAAATATCACCATTGATGAAAGCAGCTTTCAATGCTGGTTTCTCTTGGTTGCCCTTTCCACGGAATGAGCTGATAATCAAAGCTGGCTCCTTGGGGTTTTCAGAGAACATCAAGGCGGTTACATGATTCAATGAATCAAGAACACCTGCATATTTTTCTGAATCCAAAGATTCCAAGGCCTTTCTGATCAAAGTATTCTTGGCAACTTTCATTTCAACATTCTTGTCGAAACAAGCCCTTCTCAAATTAGAAATCTGTGCAACAGAAAGAGATTCTGTATTTGTGATATAGAAATTGTTGTACTGAGTGAATTTACCCTTCAGTACTTCAATAACTTCATTTTTTTCGTGCTTTGTCATGATAAAGCTTTTAAATGTTTTAAAATGTGGCCGTCAGCGATCAATGAATGAGCGCTTTGGTGTCAACTGGAATAGCAGGACTCATAGTTGTAGCCATGAATATGCTCTTCAGATAAGTTCCTTTAGATGTTGAAGGCTTTGCCTTGATAATTGCATTCAGGAACTCATTGCTATTCTCTGCGATTTTCTCAGGTGAAAAACTCACCCTTCCAATAGACGCATGAACAATACCAGCTTTATCAACCTTGAAAGCTACCTTACCCGCTTTAACATCATTCACTGCATCAGCAACGTTGTTTGTAACGGTTCCGGTCTTAGGATTTGGCATCAGGTTACGAGGACCTAATACTTTACCAAGTTTACCAATCTTAGGCATTACTGCAGGAGTAGCGATGATTACATCGATATCTGTCCAACCGCTTTCAATTTTTTGAATGAATTCATCCAATCCAACGAAATCAGCGCCAGCAGCATTTGCTTCTGCTTCTTTATCTGGTGTGCAAAGCACAAGTACTTTCTTTGTTTTACCTGTTCCATGAGGAAGTGTAACGGTTCCGCGAACTGCCTGATCGGCTTTCTTTGGATCTACACCCAACCTAACGTGAAGGTCTACTGAGCTGTCAAATTTTGTGCAGTTGATATCTTTGACCAGGCTCGATGCTTCAGCAAGTGAATATGATTTTGTATCATCCACTTTGTTTGCAACTGCTTTTCTTTTTTTTGTGATTCCCATCTTAATAAAGATTTAAGGTGTGACTGATTAATTTTCCCAGGGTGCATTGCCATCAACAAGGATACCCATACTACGCGCTGTGCCAGCAACCATTTTCATGGCACTGTGAAGCGTGAAACAGTTTAGGTCAGACATCTTGTCTTGTGCAATTGCTTCTACCTGTGACCAGTTTACTTTGCCCACCTTGTTACGGTTAGGCTCTTTGGAACCACTTTGAAGCTTGCTCGCCTCCAACAACTGAACAGCTGCTGGTGGGGTTTTGATTACAAAATCGAATGATTTGTCTGTGTAAACGGTGATCAAAACAGGCAATACTTTACCTATTTTGTCTTGCGTTCTAGCATTGTACTGCTTACAGAACTCCATAATGTTAACACCTTTGGAACCGAGTGCTGGTCCAACAGGAGGTGCAGGATTGGCTTGGCCGCCTTTGACCTGCAACTTTACATAGCCAGAAATTTCCTTAGCCATAATTAAATTGTTTTTTTGGTGATAACGCCCAGGAAATATTCCTGAACTCCCAAGTCCATTCAAAAAAAGAACTTTCGATTGGGGGCGGCAAAGGTAATATTAGATTTTGAAATTACAATCGCAGTACTTCACTTTTTTTATAGGACTAAAAAAATCTTATGAAAATCGGTACTAAAAAGATCAAACTACCATTTTAGAGTCAAGGAATCACAAAAAAACAGATATTTTAAGATCTATGAAAAATTGTTGGTTTAATATTGCAAAAGATTGAAATTTATGCAGTAAATTTCACACAGATTACTGAAAATCCATTAAAAAATCGAGCACCATGGCATCAGCAAAAAAATCAACAAAGAAGCCGGCAAAGAAAGCAGCACCCAAAAAGGCTGTTAAAAAAGCCGTGAAAAAGGCAGCACCTAAAAAAGCAGCGAAAAAAGCAGCTCCTAAAAAGGCAGTAAAGAAAGCAGCTCCTAAAAAAGCAGCGAAGAAAGCAGCTCCTAAAAAAGCAGTAAAGAAAGCAGCTCCTAAAAAAGCAGCAAAGAAAGCAGCTCCTAAAAAAGCAGCAAAGAAAGCAGCCCCTAAAAAAGCAGCAAAGAAAGCAGCTCCAGTTAAAGCAAAAGTTGCTCCTAAAAAAGTGGCTAAAAAAGCAGCACCTAAAAAAGTTGCACCGGTTGCAGTAAAACCAGCAGCGAAGAAAGCAGCTCCCAAAAAGGCAGCTCCAGTTGCAGCAAAAGTTGCTCCTAAAAAAGTAGCTAAAAAAATCTCTAAACCAAAAGCAAAACCAGCTCCAATTCCAGTAGTTGCAGCAGCACCTGCTGTGGTTGAAACTCCAACACTGTTCCCAACGGTTGATACACCAACAACTGAAGGTGGTGAAGGTTCTGCTTCTTAATAAGATTAGAAGTACAATAAAAAAGGGTAGCAATTGCTACCCTTTTTTTTATGCGTTTTGGTGAAATCTTAAGATAATTTTTCTACCTGCATGTAGTTCAATTCCACAGGAGTCGACCTACCGAAAATTTTCACAGTTACCTTAAGTTTCTTCTTCTCATCGTTTACCTCTTCGATTACACCATTGAAGTCGTTGAACGGTCCGTCAACAATCTTTATGGTTTCACCTATGATAAATGGCTCACTCATGATCATTCCGCCAGCATCACTCATCTCGTCAATCTTACCAAGCATCTTATTAACCTCAGCTTTACGAAGGGCAATAGGATCTTCTTTACCCAGGAAGTGGATTACATTGGTTGTATTCTTGATAGCAGAGATAATATCATCATGTAGCTTTCCCCCTGCACATTCAATCATCACATACCCTGGATAGAAGTTACGCTCACGCATGACCTTCTTGCCATTCTGTACTTTATATACCTTCTCAACAGGAAGAAATATCTGTTTTATAATATGGTCCCATTTGTTGCGAAGGATATCCTTATCAAGGTATTCCTTGACTTTTTTTTCCTTGCCACTTATGACCCTGAGCACGTACCACTTGGTTTCTTGCTGTGTAGTCGTTTCCATTATTTGAATAATGAATAGATGAATTTAAGGACTGAATTGCTTCCAAAATCAAGAACCCATACAATTACTGTGATCACAAGCGTTGCTGCCAACACGATCATAGTGGATTGCTGGAGTTGTTGCCAATTGGGCCAAGTTACCTTCTCAGTTAGCTCATTGTATGAGTCTTTGAAGTATGTTTGAATTTTATTCATAATAACCAATTTTTGAAAATATACTACCCGAAGATAAATAAACTTTCCTTAGCACGGGCACTAGGATTCGAACCCAGATCAAAGGTTTTGGAGACCTCTATTCTACCATTGAACTATGCCCGTATAAGATAAACCAACTTGGCTTACCCATTAGAAAGAAAGTACCCGGAGGTTATCCAGGTACTTTTCTTTTTATGCTTTAAGGACGAATTCCTTTCGGAATTGTCGTTGGGCTTATTTCAGGATTTCAGTCACCTGGCCTGCACCCACTGTACGTCCACCTTCGCGGATCGCAAATTTCAAACCTTTTTCCATCGCGATAGGCTGAATCAACTTAACAGTCAAGTTAGCATTATCACCAGGCATGATCATTTCTGTACCTGCAGGAAGTTCACACTCTCCTGTTACGTCAGTTGTACGGAAATAGAACTGAGGACGGTATTTGTTGAAGAATGGAGTGTGGCGGCCACCTTCATCCTTACTCAATACGTAAACCTCACCTTTGAATTCAGTGTGTGGAGTGATAGAACCTGGCTTACAGATTACCATACCACGACGAATTTGTGATTTTTCAATACCACGGAGGAGAAGACCAGCGTTGTCTCCAGCTTCACCTTCATCAAGAAGCTTACGGAACATTTCAACACCTGTAACTGTAGATACAAGCTTATCTTCTTGCATACCTACGATTTCAACACCTTCACCAACTTTAATCCTACCACGCTCAATACGACCTGTAGCAACTGTACCACGACCAGTGATGGTGAATACGTCTTCTACAGACATCAAGAACGGAAGATCAACCGGACGAGGAGGCAATGGAATATATTCGTCAACAGCATTCATGAGTTCGTTTACTGTTGCAACCCACTTCTCTTCACCAGCAAGTGCACCAGTTGCAGAACCTTTGATGATAGGTGTGCTATCACCATCGAAACCACGCTTAGTCAATTCTTCGCGGATTTCCATTTCAACAAGTTCGAGAAGTTCTGGATCATCAACAAGGTCAACCTTGTTCATGAATACAACCATACGAGGTACACCAACCTGACGAGCAAGAAGGATGTGTTCTTTAGTTTGTGGCATCGGACCGTCTGTAGCGGCAACAACGAGGATAGCACCGTCCATTTGGGCAGCACCAGTAATCATGTTCTTCACATAGTCGGCGTGACCTGGACAGTCAACGTGCGCATAGTGACGAGAATCTGTTTCGTACTCCACGTGTGCAGTATTGATTGTGATACCTCTTTCTCTTTCTTCAGGTGCACCATCAATTTCATCGTACTTCTTTGCTTGAGCAAGACCTCTTTTTGAGAGGATGTCAGTGATAGCAGCAGTCAATGTGGTTTTACCATGGTCAACGTGGCCGATGGTACCAATGTTTACGTGGGGTTTGTCCCGCTTAAAAGTCTCTTTAGACATTGTTATCCGTTTTAATTTGTTTTTACTTGTTTACCTATTTAAACGGCCGCAAAGTTAATTGACTTTGGGACGATTTAAAAAAAATATTTTTCCTCGGAAAGAAAGAGCCGTTGATGAGAATTGAATGCTGACGATCACGCTTCGCGTGATGTCTGCATCCTGACCGGCTTCGCCGCGTCAGGACTCACGTTCTTTCTACCTCAATACCAAATTTCCCGACAAGAAAGAGCCGTTGATGAGAATTGAACTCACGACCTCTTCCTTACCAAGGAAGTGCTCTACCACTGAGCTACAACGGCTGAAAAGCCGCTGAGCTGCGGCATGTGAGCGGGAGACGAGGCTCGAACCCGCGACCTATAGCTTGGAAGGCTATCGCTCTACCAACTGAGCTACTCCCGCATGATGAACTGATAAAAAAGCCTATTCACTTCCCGAAGGATGTGGGCAGGAGTGGATTCGAACCACTGAAGTCGAAAGACAGCGGATTTACAGTCCGCCCCGTTTGGCCGCTCTGGAACCTGCCCGTTCGTTTTCAATATTTACGAACAAAGGGGCCTAATGCCCCTTGTTCATGTAGAGCCAGAGAAGGGACTCGAACCCCCGACCAGCTGATTACAAATCAGCTGCTCTACCAGCTGAGCTACTCTGGCTTGATTGAAAACGGTTAATTGAATTTGACTTCCTTACCAGTTTATCCTTGATCCAAAAGATCTACCCTGTTTTAAGGGATGGCAAAGGTAATGGAAATCTTGAAAAGGAAAAATTTTAATCAGTTTTTTTTTCAAATTTTTCAATTGAAAAAACTTACGCAGTTTCCTTCTCTTTTACTTTCTTTACTTGCACCAACATAGACTCCAATGCAAGGTCGAATGACTCCTCGAAAGATTTGGTGGTGTGTTTTACGAAAAGCTCATGGCGTGGCACTTGTACTCGTATTTCTGCTACTTTGTCTTTAATCTGATGAGCGACATTATCTAACTTTAAAAAAACATCAACCTTCATGATTCTATCATGCTGGCTTTCCAATTTCACAATCTTCTTGTTTACATGCTCAAGCAATGCTACGTCTGCATCGAAGTGGATGGTCTGAATTTTGGTAGTCATAATAAAATTTAGGTTTTCAATACACGTTCCTGAATACTTTGAATATCCCTATTAAGTTACTATTCATCCAACGTTTCTGCAAATATTATTCCTTAAAAATAAACTAAAAATCATCCTTTGGGATGGGCCTTCTTGTGTATATCTCTTAACCGCTCGATGCTATTATGGGTATACACCTGGGTAGCTGCCAAACTGCTGTGCCCAAGCAATTCTTTAACCGCATTGAGCTCTGCACCATTTGAAGTAAGATGTGTGGCAAAACTATGACGCAATACGTGTGGACTCTTCTTCTCTGCAGTTGTCACCAAAGAAAGATATTTTTTTACCACATCATACACAGATCTGGATGTATGGGGCTTCCCCTTGGGAGTAACCAATAAATGTGTTAGTTCTAAGCCCCCAAATTGTTCTTTTTTTGCCTGTATGTAGATGTCGATCATCTTCAGAAGTTCAACCCCAACCGGGATAATGCGCTCTTTATTACCCTTCCCCAACACCTTTATATGCTTTCCTCCCCTATCCATTTGCCCTTCCTTCAAGCTTACCAGCTCACTTACGCGCATGCCGGTTTGATATAAAAGAGAAAGAATAACCCTGTCCGTTATACCCTCAAATCCTTCCGGAAACTGAACCGCCGTAAAAAGTGTCTCCATTTGTGCTTCATCCACATAATTGGGTAATCTTTTCCGGACCTTCATCACGGTAATTCCCTTGGCAGGATTGACTGACACCAGTCCCTGGACCATAGAAAACTTGAAAAAGGACTTCAATGAGGAGATTTTACGGTTGATACTTCGTGACTGGACTTCCGCATGCGACAAAGCTGCCATCCAGCTGCGGATCATGGGGGTGTTTACTTCTGCTGCATGCTCCACTTCAAACTGAGACTTCAAAAAATCGAAAAAATCATTCAAGTCATCCGTATATGCTCTTATGGTATGGGCAGAAAACCGTTTCTCGAACTTGATATGATCGATGAAAGAAATGATCGCAATATGGGGAGTTTGGGGCATAAAAAAAGTAGTCATAAAGTTACAAAACCATATGACTACTTGGTATAATTAGTTTAAACAGATCAGACTATTCGATTTCTCCGTTGAAGATCTTCTGCTTGTAGATTGCTTTCAACACTTCGCCCCTACGCTTGATAGAAGGCTTGGTAAATGATTGACGCTCACGGAGTTGCAACAAAATTTTAGCTTTTTCAAACTTCTTCTTGTACTTCTTGAGAGCCTTGTCGATGTTTTCGCAATCTTTAGAATCGATGATTAACATATATCAATTTTGTTTTTGGGAGTGCAAAGGTAAGGGAAAAATTCGAATTATTGATTATGAATATGTAGCAGTACAATTTGAACAATCTACAGTCAAACCATTTTTACCAACGTCATTAGTAGACATTGTATCTAACTGGATCATTTCAGGCTTTATCCAAGCTTCGAGGAAAGTTGTTTCCATTATAAACTTTTTTTTCAAAATTAGGAAACATATTTAAATTTTCAAATAAAAAATTTGTTAGCGATAATTCCATAAGAATCTCATTTGCAATTAACTGCTTTTTATAATAGATTCTACTAGAACTCATTTTTTCAAATTGTGTAAATATAGAATCATTCAATTTAATATACGGATGATCTTTTAAACCTTGTGCAACTTTATTTAATAATTCAAAAAAATGATCATCCCTAATTATTCTATCCCCGATATCAACAGACTGGGATTTTTTATTTTTTTGATTTAGAATTAGATCAGGCAACAACTTTTGAAATGCAATTCTAAAAATATATTTTTTCTCTCCTTTGTAATTAAATAGATAATTGGGAATCCTCAAACAATAATTTAAAAACCGTTTATCTATCGTGGGATCCACACTTTCTAAAGAATAGTTATGACTTTGCAGATACCATTTAATAGAAAGATAATCCATGCTATAAGTTACTGAATTAACTCTTGACGATAATGAATTTGAAATTAGATTGTTTTTAAGCTTCCTTCTGGATTCTTTTTTCAATAAATTATACTTGCTTTTCGACATTAGGATTGTTGACACTTCTAAAAAACAACTTGGGGTTTCAAATGAATTAAGTGGCTTTAAAAAATAGAAAATCTTTTTCAAGATATCAACTTTAATTATCGATAAAATTGTTTTGTTTTCAAGCACTGAAATTTGTTTAAGGTTTTTATATAAACTTTTAAACTTAAAGGATTTAAATAATTCAAAATTCAAGTTTGCACCCGCCCATGTCAAAGTAAAATTCCCCATTTGCCCATTAAAAACTCTTTTTATTTTCTTAGATTTTGCTTCTCTTAAAATACCATGAATCCAAAAAGTATTTTGATGTAATCTAGGATCAAAATAATCAATCACATTAGAGTTGCTAAACAAGGCACTTAATTTTTCATTTTCAAAATTCAAAAATGAAAAATTAATTTCAGGAAAGGATTTAGAAAAAGCATCAACCAAAGGAGATTCATCTACTTTGCTATGATACTTCTGAGGAATATTTTTTAAATAATAGGGAAATGAAGTAAACGAAAATAACTTGCTTTTTGTAAAAGGCAACTGCTTCGATAGCATACAAGTTGTTGCTGTGGAGTCTAGTCCGCTACTCAAAAAAATCCCAATTGAATTATCTTTTAGCATCCTACTTTTAACTGCTAAAAAAAATAATATTTTAAAATCCAGAATATAATCTAAAATATGACTGTACTCTAATCTTAAATCATGGATTTTATTAAAGTAATTTACCTCGACCAATTTTTTATCACTATCAATCGAAACAGCATGTCCATTTTTTAAACAATAAACATCTTTAATAATTGTTCTCCCTAGATTTGATGGAAGCATCCTCAGCTTCAATCTATGCAACTCAACAAAGTCAAATTTTAAATTAAAATTAGTATTATTAATAAAAACATCTAAACTAGTGCTAAAATAATACTGCTCATTAAAAGTAAAATAAAATAATGCGGATACTCCTATTGAATCTTTTAAGATAAACAGCTTATTTCTAATGCTTTCATATAAACAAAACACCCAGTCTCCCTCAAGATGATGAACACATTTTTCTTTCCATTTGATGTAAGCCATCATTGCCAAACGAGAGTCTGGTGTTTTTTCCAGCTCAGATTGAGTTAAACCCAACTTGTCACCTAACTCATCACGATAATCCAACCGAAAATGCCCTACCAATAGATAATTTCCACAATCGCTTTTCAAAGGTTGCTTATCATACTGCGATTCTGGTGACACCCTTAACATGAGATGCCCCATCGCTATGCCATCCTCCACATGGGTTTCCATGCCATCAAAGCCATCCCTTTCAGATGCTTTACACATCTGATTGAAAGCCTCCATATCGACCTGACCACCATCTGGTCTGAAAATTCCCCAAAATCCGCTCATGGTATGATGTAATTATTTGATTTATGTAAAAGAAGCCACCACCGTAAAACGCTCCATCCCTGATTTTCCAGTAACTATCTTGTTTCCACATCGAACCCAGGAATGTGCAATCATCTGTTCCTTTTCATCTTTGGATAATCCGAAATACAAGGTAGAGACTATTCCCCTTCTTTTCAACATCAGCTTTGCAGTTAAAGCCTGATCATAACATACACTCTTGTGAATTGTAAATCTGTTGGCCCGGTGAATGGATCTCCAAACCATGTCAAGCTCCTTGGATTCCACAATCTGATGATCTGATTCTTTTTGGATTGTGCCAATCTTAGAAGCGATCTTTTTAAATGGCACAAAAAGGATTACCCCTTTCATGAGATGCAAAAGAACCCACGCTTCGAGAAAACAGCTATACTCCCTGAAAGAATATACTTTCATGATGCAATACGAATGATATTTTTTTCAAGTAGTTGATCCAACAACTCCTGTGTGTCCTGCTCGCACAATGCTCGTTCGACCTCAAACTGCGACATCAACTGACTGATCAATTCATCAAATGCAATTTCTTTCTCTAGCAGACTCCAAATGATGGAGGCCACCGAATTCAACCCAAAATAAAATCCACTTTCCACATCCAACATGACCACTTCTTCTCCAATCTTTGATTGTATGATTTCCTTGTTTTGTAAATACCTAATTTGTTCTGTCATAAAGTTAGCTATGCTGTAAAATTATGCTTACCGTTCTTATATTGACAATAATTCTAAAATAGTTTTTTGCATTCCCAATATACTATCTCCTACCCCTGGACGTTTGATGAGAAACGCTTTGGTTGCATTGGCTATGCCAGCAAAAAGCTTGAAATGCTCTTTTTGCAATCCTGAATACCCCAGATACTCTCCTCTATAAGCATTACGTTCCAGACGCTGAAACAGATCCACCCCTGTTAATTTTTTGACAACAACACCTTCTGCCACTGGATCTTTCTCTAAAATGATGACCATTTTCACGGGCATGGGGTCCAAAATAAACTGATCGTGAAAATATACCCCATATTTATCAATCTCTGGCCGAATCTTACGATCACTTTCACCCAAATTGATCAATTTAAATGTGTCGCCCCAATATTTCATCATCGGATAGGAACTGACCATATTCAGCCTTTTTTGTTCTTTTTCCCACAAGGGCACACAGACATCATCTGAAAAAGGGGTATATCCTGCCTGGACCATCGCGGCCAAAGTAGTCGATTTTCCTGCCCCAGAATCTCCCATAATCAAGACCAATTGCTCCTGATCTATGAAAGCGGAACAATGCAACGGAATGGAACCTCGTTGATGCAGCAATGCGGCAAACGCATTAGACAAACAAAACAATCGGATACTGGTATCATCTGCATCTTCCAGCGATTGTATCACAATTTTTTTCCCATCAGATACATAATAGGACGCCACTTTTTGTACATGCAACAGATACTCAATGGGAGAAATACTGATGGAATCAGAGGCATATCCAGTTGAGGCTTCAATTTTTGGTGGCACTACCCCATATTCCAACGTAACATCGACTGTTTCAGTGTATGCAATAGGAAACAATTCAGGAAATTCAATTCCAGACGCAATTGTAAGTCCATATGCCCAATAATAATACACCTGTTTTGAGTACCTTTAGACGTAAATATACAACCCAACGCATCAAGGTACAAATGAAGCTGCTAATGAATTGGAGAAAAGGCATCAAAGAAATGGCAAACGTGCTTACGTCCGTGTGGAAGATTGACCCTTCCATGTCGATAGGCATCCTGGGAATCAGGCTGATTTCATCCATCATGCCACTGATTGCGATTTACCAAACCAAACAAATTATTGACGCCTTTACAGTTCATCCATCTACATTTCAGCAGATTATCGTCATGATGGGAATTCTGGCTGCATCCCTACTCTTTGCAACAGCCAGTCAATTGGTGGGCGACCATATTACAACCCGTTTTCAACTGAAAGTGGCTGACCATTTTTCCTTTCAAGTAATTGAAAAAGCAGGTAGGGTTTCATATCCTTATTACGAAGACCCGCATTTCCATAAAACCTTGCATCTCGCTCAACAACAGGCGCTGTACAGAACTGCACAATTGATTCCGGCTTTGAACGGAACGATTTCAAGCCTTATCTCCGTTTTCTTATTGTGTGCTTTTTTCATCACACTGCATTCCTATTTTTTTCTCATACTTATGTTTTTTGCCATTCCTGCGGCTATTCATAAATGGATGTTGGCAAAGAAAGCGACAGACCTTGAATTTAAATTGGTGAACAAGGAAAGAGAAGCTGGGTATATATTTCAATTGTTGACAGGGTTTCAGTATGCAAAAGAGCTCAGGGTGTATGGATTTGGACATAATTTTCTTCAAACATTCAAAGCAATTCGATCCTGGATTGTTGACGAAAAAAATAAACTTCAATCCATTAGCTTAAAAAAAAATATCCTTGCAGAAGCATTGGAAATACTTGTTTTCAGTACTGCATTGACGTATTTGGCCAGATCGGCTTATCAAAAAGAAATCACCATCGGATTTTTTATTATTTACCTGCAGGGAATACAGCGACTACAAACTGTCTCCACTACATTTTTTCAATCGTTTTTACAAGTGTTTCAATTACGGATCTTCTTCCGAGATCTTTTTGCTTTTTTGAAAATAAAAGATCCTGAAATAGAGGCTTCGACATTAACATCTTTCCCTCAGAATCTACATTCCCTCGAAATAAAAAATCTCAGCTTTCATTATCCAGGAAAAGCAGATAATACTTTGCAGGACATTAACATCAAAGCAAAAAAAGGTGAGGTGATTGCCATCGTAGGAGAAAACGGCTCAGGAAAATCAACCCTGGTAAAACTCATCACTGGAATGTATGAAGCAAACCAAGGTGAAATCTATTTCAATGATATATCAAGTCGCAATATTCCTAATCAGACACTGTTTGAAAATAGTGCAATCTTTTTCCAGGACTTTGAAAAATACTTTTTAAAAGTCAATGAGAATATTCATTTCGAATTACTGTCGACGAAAGTTAATCATACGAGTATATCCGATGCTGCAAAAAAATCAGGTGCACATGAATTCATTGATAAATTAGCGAATGGGTACGACACAAGGCTTGGCCATATTTTTCAAAGTCGTGAGCAGTTAAGTGGAGGAGAATGGCAGAAACTGGCATTGAGTCGAATATTCTATCGCCAATCTCAATTGGTTGTATTGGATGAGCCCAGTAGTGCATTGGATGCCATTTCTGAACAGACTTTATACGATAACCTGAAAGAGCATTGTAAAGACAAAATCACGATACTCGTTTCACACCGCTTATACAACCTGAAAATGACAGATCATATTTATGTGATGGAGAATGGGATGATCAAAGAACATGGAAAATTTGATGAACTGATCAATAATGGAGGGGTATTTGAAGCATTATACTCAAGACAAAAAATTTAGCGACTAAATACACTTAGGAGCTAGTAAGTATTCTGTATAAAAACAGGAATGGTCGCAGGGGGAAATACAAAAAGAACAATGAATTGGGCAAAGGCAAGATGCTCCAGTCTTTGGGACTGGTCATGTATCTCATAAATAACCGCTTATTGAAAATACCTTTTCTATTCATGATAAATGAAAATCTCAAATTTCTCATTTTCTCTACTAAAGAGTCACAATATTGACCATTGTACATAATCTGATGAGTACAGTAATTCACAAGCCACTGCGAGATTTTATATTTTTTTGAAAGTTGAAGTATCTGATCAGGGATTGGAATAGCAAAATAAATTTCCATCATCTTAAAAGATAGTACTAGTTGTTCAGAACATTGCAATGATATAGATCGCTCAACCAAATCATTAAAATCAATGTCAATTTTGTTGTAAACCATGTAAATGTCAACCAACCACTTCAACCGATAAAAAGCATGTTCTGCCCCATGCGTGCATAAAAAAAGAAAGTTATCGATTTCAGAAAGCTCTAACAAGTATTCTTGGTTAACGATACTTTGTGTTGATTTTTCTTGTTTGCAAATAAAAGGATCAAGGACAAAATTCCCAAATCGGTTTCTCAAAGCCCAATGCAATTCAACATATCGGGGATGTCCTTCCTTGATTTTTGAAAACCCGAAATGATAGTCTATATATTTTACAAATTCCTTCTGCTTGTTTGAAAAAGTCGAATACTCACCAGAAATTGAGTATCCCAGTTCTTGTAATAACTGTATGACAGTATCTAGATTTTGGGGTTCAACCAGCAAATCTAAGTCCATGACATCTCTCAATCCGATATCGCCATAATATTTTTCAGCAAGGGCAATTCCCTTTAACAAAAAGAGTTCAATCTCTTTCTCTTTTAATTTATTATTTAGAACATATAAAAATGCTTTTGTTGAAAGTGCTTTTAGTTGAATTCTCTGAATATCACCCCTCAATTCATGGCTGAAACCAGGGCTCATTTTATCCGCAAAATCTTTTAATGATTGATAAATAACAGGAGCGATTTGATGTCTTCTAATTAATCTTAAAAGTTTATTGTAATCAACTTTACTTAAAAATGTTTCAACTAATCCACGATTGGCATTTGGATAAAGCAACTCTTTACAGCTACTCAACAAAAGTTGAAGCTCCGTCGATGATATATCTTGGTGCGTCATCATCGCATTAGATACATTTTACCATAACCTCCTTGAAAATATTTATCAGTATTAAATCCTGAACTTCGAAGTTTATCCAATTTCTTACCATTGATATCAGTAATCACTCTGTAAATATACACGCCATTTGCCAGGGGCTGACCGAACTGATCAGTTCCATCCCATTTATATTCTGTGATATTATTCCCAATGCGAATAGGGCCCAATTCATTCTTATTGATCTCTTTTACAATCTTTCCAGATACAGTCAGGATTTGTATGCGCAGATTTGTTGGTAGCTCAGATCCGGTAAGTGTAAAGACAAAAGAAGTGCTTGTTGTAAATGGATTGGGATAGTTCAATAAATTGGTAATCATAGATTTATTGAATACTTCAAACAAAACTCTGTATTCAAATACGCCGGAGGCATTGTTGCTTCTATCTTTTCCTGTAACAATCAATTCATATTCTCCATCAAGTGGCAAATAGGGCTTATAAGTTACCATTGCAGTATTATCAGTTCCCCCAGGGGTTAATGAAGAAGGTGTAAACAATAAGGTGTCGCTGTCAAACTTAATGTTTCTGACTTGTCCGTTGGGCATTCTGAGTTTAACAGAAAACAGGCTGGTATCATTCAAAGCAAGAAAACGACTGTCATCTTTCAATTTCACAAGTATGACTGGCTTAGGAGATACAATATCCTTATTTAAGATATGTACACCATCAAAAGTTACATCGAGATTGGGCGCATAGGTATCTGGACGTACATATATGGACTTCGATATGAAATTATTAAACAGGTATTGTTCAGGTTGTGTATAATTGGGATTGAATGTAATATTCACTAAATTATCACCTACTAGATTTTTCGTATCAATATTGTAATTCACCAACACTGTATCCCCTTGCGCAGTAATGGGTCGTTTATTTTCATCTACAATGACCTTTGTATTGTTAGATGGGTCTGTGGATGTCATATACAATCGTATGCTATCAAATGGAACAGGTGTAACATTTTTAAAAGCCATATTTACTTTGATGGGTTCACCCACTTCGACGGTGTCCTTAAAAACAAGATTGGTGGCAGGTGTGATGGCACCTTCGGGAACCAGTTGGTATTTGACCTGCAGGTACTTTGTTTGCCAGGGTGTATTGTTGAGCGTATCTGTATTTTCCTGATAGATTTTCAAGTAAGGATAAGTAGATGCACTTACAAAAGACAAGGTAGTATCTTTCTGTTTCGCGGTGCTGGAGTACATCAGGGTTTCGGTGAAATCATTCTTAACCCCAAAGACTTTATAGTTTATTTCATCTTTTGAATTGAGTTCTTGTGACAATCCTTTCCAGTGAATAGATGTCCATGATTTTGAAGGTCCAATTATTGAGGTAGTATAACCACCTCTACTTTCTAATCCGTAATATGAAAAATTTGTAGACAAAATATCAGTCTGTGAATTTCCAACTTTATCTTCAATTACTGTCCACCCATTTCGAGTTTTCTTTGCAACAAAAAGTATTGGGATATTTCTATAAAATGAATCTATACCACTGAATCCAATTGATCTCAATCTATGGTAAAGAGACTTGCCAGCTCCATAGATTAATGTATCTTTTTTCCATTCATTAATAAATAGATTAGGGTTTGAATTTGTTACTAAATTAAAACTACTCATAACAACAGTGGCACCAACAGACACAGAATCAAATAAATCATATGCGTATTTCCGACTAGCTGGATTATCATATTTATACCAAAAAAGATATTTCCTCATTAGAGTAGTATTACAAAAAGATGTCATACTATTAAATTTGCCCACACTTCCACGAGGTATATTTTCAAGTGGCAAATTATTTTCAGGATTAATTATATAGAACTCCAGTGCGCCCAAAGACTCTGCACAACCACCACTTGTAAGAATAGTAAGATTCGAATAGGCATAATTTAATGAAACAGGATATAGCCCAGTAAAATATCTAAAGTCATTTTTTTTTATCGAAAATTTCTCGATCCTTGTACTATCAAAATAGTAGTTTATAAAATTATCCTTCAAATACTGAAAATAATGCGATTGGTTCCAGCCGGTGGAACTGGCAGGGATATAAACAAAAGATGAATAAGACCATTTGTTCACAATGCCTGTATCCGGTACTTTAGCAACACGCCAATAGAAAACGGTACTGTCCCTAAATGGTATGGTTGGTGTAAAATCAATCACCCCACCAATAGATGATTGGGTTTGTGTTACTTTCAAAGGAGAGTTAAACAATTCTGTAGTATCCACTTCCACAATAAAATTCTTTGGAACAGCTAAGAAGTTGTTGGTGGTTGCTGTAAGCTTGATTGCGTTAGAATTTACAATGGCAAAATTCAAAGGATATACTGGTCGCACATCATCTTCCAAAATGGGAAACGACTTGGTGATATTGTTATTGTTGTTGGTAATCTCCTGATTCACATCATCTGGATCCAGAGAAACGATGATCTTGTTTTGTCCCTTGTCGGTATACGGATTGATGGGCACCGACAAATTGATGGAATCAGCATAATGAACAGGTGCTCTGTTTTGATCAAACAATGTTATCAGACTGCCATCAGGCAATTCCCTTTTGATGCGAACATGAACTGAATCATTCACAGCCTTGCCCAAATTGAAATATTTCACTTTCAAATCGAAGTTGGCATTGGTGACAGACAAAGGCGTGGGACTGATCTTGATATATGGATCTTCGATCGCATAATCTGCTTGATCAAACGCATATAATTTTACGGCAGGGTCGCCACCCAAGAGCATCTGTTCCGCGGTCATTACATTGTAAAAATCATCTGAACCACCAACCGCTAACATTTCCTGCATCACATTTCGTTGCAGATCGCCGATGCCGGATCGATAATCCTGCTTTGCCATATGACTGTAAAAAAGATATGTGTATAGATTCAGGTAGTTAACAATTCCATAATGCGTACTGGCAATGAACCCAATACTACCTTTGGAAGGAATCAGTACATAATTTTCAGCAATATTTTTCTTGCCTGCAGTTGCACGCAATGTATCATATATAAAAAAGTTACCCGCATTACAACCATTGGCCATGAACAGCGGATACTTGCCTGGATTGTTGAATATAGAGGGATCATCCAGATTGAATTCCATGCTATTCGCAGAAGAATGCCCAAAATAGGTAACCATTCCCAGTCCTTCGGAAAACAGACTGCTTAATAATCCGGAATTTACTTGCTCAATCGCAGCTGCAGATAGTTTATTAAAAGTATATACATGTGCCCCATACGAAGTATCCTCAATAATATTTCTGGCATTGCTCATGTACCCATCTATGACTGACTGAAGATAGGGATCTCCACCACCAACGATATGGGCAAAATTTTTCATCCATCCTTTGTCTTTGACAGTCTGACTGGGAGATGAAATGACTATATCATGCTCTTTGACTTTATCCAGATAAGCCAACACCTCATCCCCTGTTGTAGCAGATAATCTACCAATGGAGATATCAGCAGTAGCATCTAAATCTGCTGAGGCTAAAATATTGTCAGACCCAGGATTTCCGAATGTTGGAACAATATTGATGCGTTCAGTTACAGCCTTGGATTCATTTAGTCGATATTGATCGTAGGTAATTCCTTTGCCAATCAACAACGCATACTGAGGTGTTTGTGCAAAAAATTGTCTGGCATAGGAAAGGAAATTTTTAACCGATAATGGATGCTTTTTTATACCGAATGCAAATTGGTCAACCAATTCATCAATATCATATATTTTAACTTTATAACTACCTCCAGCATTACTGGAGCGATACAGTTTGTATTTATCCAATGCATCGCCATTGTTGCTAATTGACATACTTGGATGAGAGACGATTAGATAATTGGCTTGATTGGCTGCTACCGAAAAATCAATGAATTTTTTTTGTTTCAGCAGATCAATGGTTTTTATAGCAGATGAAGCGTTACTCATTAAAACAAAATCCCTGTTTCCTCCTGGTGGTAATAAAAATCGATATTTCCCTGTTACAGTGATATCCGCAATGAATCTTAAGCCATTGCTTAAATCATACAATATAGGAGCCACAGTGCCTGCGCTGAAATTGGTAATCACCAAATAATTCCCAACTGATGTGCCTGGTAAACTAAATTCAAAAATACTATTCCCACCAAAATTAAAAGTGCGAGGATATTTCAATTCATATTTTCCAACCACCATCCTATCTGTTGACACACTTGTACTGTTTGAAATTCGTATGGTATCAATCGCTCTTCCCAACAAAGAACTTGGAAAACTCACCAGTCTGTCAGCTCCAGAAAAATAATCCATGGGTTGATCAATGAGTACATTTGCATTGACTGATACCTGTACTTTTCTGGTACTTAAGGTATTCCCAAAAGCAGTAACCCTGATACTTGCATCAGGACCGCCACTTGAAACATACAAGTCGTTGTATTGATCAACGATAGGTGAATTGCTTTGAACATTACGGCTTGTCCACCCTTCACCATTGTCATATGAAGATGAATACACATAAATCCCTACAATGGAAGCATATCCGGGATTGATTTGATCCTTATAATTTTTAGAGAGCATATACATGAAATATGGCTCTGGGCTCAACGTGTTGCTCGATACATTGTTTGAAGTATTAACAAGCCTGGCATTGGGAGCTGGATTGATGGTCAAGAAATATGCGGAAGTATCTGTTTGCAGGCTCCATTTATCAGCCAATTGAAAAGCTGGATCTTTATATAATACTGCATCTGGTTTTCCATCATTCATCAGACCATAGAACTCGATATAGTCTGAGCCAGATAACATGCCAGATTGAATCGATGTATAGATAGATACTTCTTTTCCGTTCCTCCAAAGTTGAAATTGTTCAGCAGGTGTTGAGGAGAGTCCTGCTGCTTGCAAGGTTCCAAAAGGAATGCGATAAAGTCCGTTGCTCCCAACACTGAATTTATAATACGTCTTATTAAAATCAATCCATTCATTATTGAATTGAGCATCTGCCTTCACATGGGCCATGACCACAAGTGAAATCAGAAATATTGTTTGCAGGATCCTTTTCTTCATGATGATTTATTTTTCTGTCCTGATCAAATTCAATTTCAATGAAAAAATATGGGTATACAAAGGATTGGATTGATTCGCCAGGTTGGTGAAAGCATAATCGATATCCACGTTCTTTACTTTAAACCCAACTCCTAAGCTAGGTTGATAAATCCATACTTTTTTAAGATTGGTAAGGTCACCATCTTTCAAAGCCTGCTGAAAATTATATACCCCCAATCGTCCGTAGAGTGTTTCTTTATATCCCAATTCAAGTCCCATTCGTGGATCAATACTCATGGGTTGGGTGCTTATAAGGACGTTTCTTTTACCATCAAAAGTTAGATCCATATTGACTTCCGACATCAACTTGAGTGCATCTGAAAGAGGAACAGAATAGGCTGCTCCAATAATCAACCGGGGAGCAGTAAGTTCCGTTGATCGAACAGGAATCTTATTGTTGGTAAGATAAAGAATCTCTTTTTCTTTGTCGGTAAAAGAGAACTGCCATGCATTGAAAGTGGTTGTAATATCTCTTGCAACAACACCAAAATTAAACTTGCTGGAATGATATTGCAATGAAAGATCAGCACCTATACCCCAGGCTTTTGCAAAGGTTCCAACGTTTCTATGAATCAACTTGGCATTGGTACCAAATGAAAACGTTTTTTCATCGTCGCCATAAATTACTTGCCCATAGGAAAGCAAAAAAGCATAATCAGCAGAAGAAAAAGTTCGGATATTATTGTAATTGATTGTGCCATCAGGTTCAACCAGGTAAAGCGTATTGGGAATATCATCTACAGCAAATCTCATCAAAGTTACACCCAAAGTCTTGGTAGCCAATGCTGGATCTCCAATAGGAATGGCTATGGAAGCATAATCATATTTTCCAATTCCTGCAAAATATTCAGCATGCATCAATGATAAAACCGGATGATCTTTCACATCAACCAAACCTGCCGGATTCCAATAACCTGCTGTTGCATCCGAAACAGAAGCAACCTGTGCCCCTCCCATTGCCATCCCTCTGGCACCTGCGCCGATATTTAAAAATTCATTTGAATATTTTCTGAATTGCCCTTGTGCCTTTGACAGAATGATAAAGTGGCACATGGTCAAAAAAATCAAACTGATACAAGATCGACTTGCAATGAGGTGATAAAATCCTTTTAAAAATATGGTAAAGCGAATTCTCAAGATAGGTTTTCAGTTAAAATGTTTCAATTCAATCAGTTGTGATTTTTTTCACCTTTGACAAAGTTAGATATTCTCTACTCCTAAAAAGTTATAAAACACATAAAGTCAACGATTCATAACGTTTTTACGATCCAAATATTGCGCCTTTTGTGGTCTTCTCAATCTGTGCTACTTTTGCGCAAAGTTTTTGAAATGAGTCTGATCGAAGAATTAAAATGGCGAGGAATGCTTCAGGATATCATGCCTGGAACATCCGAACAACTTGAAAAGGAGTTTACAACAGCATATATTGGATTTGATCCTACGGCAGACAGCCTGCATATTGGCAGTCTTGTGCCCATTCTTTTATTGTATCATCTTCAACAAGCAGGTCATAAACCAATTGCACTTGTTGGTGGTGCTACAGGAATGGTTGGCGACCCCAGTGGCAAAAGTGAAGAACGAAACTTATTGAATGAGGAAACTCTTCAGAAAAATGTTGCTGGTGTAAAAAAGCAATTGGAAAAATTTCTCGACTTCGATCCAAGCAAAGTCAATGCCGCTGAAATCGTGAATAACTATGATTGGTTTAAGGGATTAGGCTTTATTGATTTCTTACGTGATGTAGGAAAACACCTTACAGTGAATTACATGATGTCGAAAGACAGTGTGAGAAAGAGGATAGAGGGAGAAACAGGCATCAGCTATACAGAATTTGCCTATCAGTTGATGCAGGGATATGATTTCTATTGGTTATATCAACATAAAAATTGTAAGCTTCAAATGGGAGGAAGCGACCAATGGGGCAATATCACCACAGGAACAGAATTGATTCGCAGGAAAGCAGGAGGAGAAGGATTTGCATTTACGTGCCCTTTGATCACAAAGGCAGATGGGGGTAAGTTTGGGAAAACAGAGAAAGGAAATGTATGGTTGGACCCAGAGAAGACCACTCCATTTCAGTTTTATCAGTTTTGGCTCAACGCCGCAGATGCAGATGCTGAAAAATGGATCAAGATTTTTACACTCATTTCCAAGGAAGAAATCAGTTCATTGATAGAAGAGCATATAAAAGATCCCGGAGCCAGGATCTTACAGAAAAAACTTGCTGCGGCAGTTACGACATTTGTTCATGGTGAAAAAGAATTTGAGATTGCGAGACAAACAACTGAACAATTGTTTGGCAAACAAGAAGATGTCAACCTGAAAGAAATGGATGAAGCTGCTTTGTTGGCTGCCATGGATGGTGTACCTGTTCATCAGATTGCTTCTCATTTCATTGAACAAGGCATAGATATCGTTGGCTTTTTGGCAGAATCTTCTATCATGCCAAGCAAGGGAGAAGCGCGTAAATTGGTTCAAGGCGGAGGGATCAGCCTGAATAAAGAGAAGATTACAGATATTGGGTTCCTCGTAAATCAGGATGCACTTTTGGCAGGAAATCATATCCTCATTCAAAAAGGTAAAAAGAATTACTTCCTGGTGAAGCAGAATTAAAAAAAACACACATCTTGTTGTCTTGAAAATTTGGCATGAAATATAAAATCCTTATTTTTGCGCTCCGTTAGAGAGGATGCCCGATAGTATAATGGTAGTACGACAGATTTTGGTTCTGTTTGTCTTGGTTCGAATCCAGGTCGGGCAACAAAAAGAAAAAGTTCCGTGAAAACGGAACTTTTTCTTTTATATCAAATGACTGTTCTATTTTTCAAACTTCACTTTACCGGACTTCCTCAACCATCTCAAGAAAATATAATACACAACCATCAATGCAATGAGATAGAGGGATAACCTGTTTCTGTTTGACTGATCCACCAATTCAGGGAACTTAAAAATGATTGTCAACCCAACACCAGTCAACCAAAAAATCTGAGTATTATACTCAGTAAACAACCAACGAGTCCAGTTGAATTTCATATTCGACAACGTTGTTCCAATCCCCTTCAGTGAAGGAATCCAGCGATTTACAGTAGAACAATAGGCTACATATTCCTGACCGAATTTTTGTTTTAAAAAGTTCTCTTCAGCCAATACAATCGCCTGATAAATAAAAAGAAAAACCGGAACAACAATCACTACATAAAGCAATGAATTTGAAAGTATACCCAGTCCTAATAACATAAGATTGTTACCCACATACAAAGGGTTTCTGCAATGAACAAAAAGTCCTCTTGTAATCAATGCTTCTGCATGAATCTTTAGATCCTTTCCACCCCTTTCGATGAAAGTCAGTCCAATGGTCATCCCCCTAATAATAATACCCGCCGTAGTAATGAGCAGGCCAATGTAAAATGCCAGCTGCCAATGTTCAGAGCCAAATTTTTCAGGAGTAAAAAGTTGTGGAGATGGAATCAACAGCAATGCATACAAAAAGATGAAAAGTTGATTCCTGTATTTGAAAAAAAAGTTGCCGATCTTAATCATGAGTAACTATTTATTATTGTTATAAGCCTAATGCTTGTAAAATTTCTTCTAATATATCATCCGGATGTTCTAAACCCACTGAAAGCCTGATCAAGCCTGGTGAAATTCCAACTGCAGCCCGTTCTTCCTCAGAGAGTTTTGAATGAGTTGTACTGGCAGGATGTGAGGCAATGGTTCTGCTATCACCCAGGTTATTTGTCATGGACAACCACTTAAGATTATTTAGAAATTTTCGACCACCTTCAATACCTGCTTTCAATTCGAATGTTAAAACACCTCCCCCATTTTTCATTTGCTTCTTTGCTATGTCATGTTGAGGATGTGATGGAAGAAATGGATACTTCACCCAACTGATGGCAGGATGACCTTCTAAAGATTGGGCGATTTTCAATGCATTTTCAGCATGTTTGTCCATACGAACAAAAAGTGTTTCAAGGCTTTTGGAAATAACCCAGGCATTGAATGGGCTTAGCGAAGGACCCGTATTTCTGACAAACAAATACATCTGCTTTACCAAGGCTTTATTGCCAACAACAATTCCTCCTAAAACACGACCTTGACCGTCCATGAATTTGGTTGCTGAGTGTAAAACCAGGTCGGCACCCAGGTCCATCGGACGTTGAACAGCGGGTGTGGCAAAGCAGTTATCAACAACAAAAAGAATGTTATGCTTTTTGCAAATATCAGCAACAAATTTAAGGTCGATAATATCCAAACCCGGATTGGATGGTGTTTCCACATACAGCATTTTGGTATTGGGCTTGATAAGTGCTTCAATAGAGTCTGGTTGATTCATATTGAAATAGCTAAACTCAATACCCCACTTAGGAAGATACTTCGTAAGAATGGTGTGAGTGGATCCAAAAACAGCTGAAGCAGAAATGATATGATCGCCAGAAGAAAGAAAAGTCATGAACGCAGAAAAAACCGCAGCCATTCCTGTACCCGTAGCAATACCATCTTCAGCACCTTCCAATAAACAAACCTTTTTAATAAACTCATCTACCGTCGGGTTTGAAAATCGCGTGTAAATATTTACATCAAGATCTTCAATGGCGAAAGCATCTGCCATGTCTTCAGCAGAATCATAAACAAAACTACTGGTAAGAAATAAGGGCGTACTATGCTCCTTTTCGCCTGTTCTTTCTGTTTGTGTTCTGATTGCAATAGTTTCAGGACGCATGTATAATAGATATTTATATTAAGAAGGATTTACTTCGGTACCATTTACCAATACCTTGAAATTGATTTCGGCACCTGCCCTGCGCAATGTTTCTGCCACAGAACAATATTTTTTGATGGATAGATCCACTGCACGATACCCTTTCAGTGGTTCAACTTCTCCTGATAAAAGAAACACCAGCTCTACTTTGGTCCAAAGGGATGGTTCGGTGCCCTGTTCTCTGTCACCGTCAGTTTCAATTTCTAAATGAGTAAGTTGTTGTTTTTGTTTTTTAAGAATGCTGATAACATCCACGGCACTGCACCCACAAAGTGCTGCAAGCAAAGTTTGCATAGGACGAAATCCTGATCCATTCCCACCTTGAGCAACAGGGATATCCATTCGCATGATATGACCATCCACATCTGAAATATCCAAGCCGTAGTCCTTTTCTGCCAATATTGCTTTTATTAATGCCATATCTGTTAAATTGCCTGCAAATATAAGCTATTCAACCAAAACGAGACAGATGGTAGATATAGCTGAATTCTTTACATTTGAATATGTCTGACAATCAAACATTTTTATTGCTTCAGGAAAAAATTGCTGCCTTACAAGGCACATTAAGAAAACTACAAGATGAGAAGCTTAAACTGCAATCAGATGTTGATTTGTTGAATCAAGAAAAACAAATTCTACTCAAAGCGCTGACAGAATTTACTGAAATGGAACAAATCACCAGTGAGTTAAAAAGCAAAAATATTTTACTTGAATCTCAATTAAATTCTTTGATGAGTTCATTGGAAAGATTAGAAAAAGACTTTTAAGTACTGGAACAACAATCAATTCATTTTTATAATGCAAGAGGCCAGACTTTCCTTCCAGTTTTTGAGGTGAATATGATACATGTCAACAATCTTGCTTTTATTTAAAACACTGTATGCTGGTCTTTTTGCAGGGGTTGGATATGCACTGGTTGGGATTGGGTGAACATGACATTGACTCTGAATGATTGTCTTTATTTCTTGTGCAAAATCAAACCAGCTAATTACTCCATCATTTGAAAAATTGTAAATTCCCGGAATCCATTTTTCATTTGAGATAATTATCATGATGGATTCTGCAATATCAGCCGCCCATGTTGGGGAGCCAATCTGATCTGAAACCACGTTCAAATCAGATTTTTCACCCATTAACTTCATCATGGTCTTTACAAAATTCTTTCCATGAACAGAATACACCCAGGATGTGCGTACGATAACAGATTCAGGATTGTTCTTCAAAGCTTGTCTCTCACCATCCAATTTTGACTGCCCATAAACAGAAACTGGATTGGTCGAATCTGTTTCCAAATAAGGTTTTTCACCATTTCCATCATACACATAATCAGTTGAAACATGAATAAACTTGCAATTATTCTCATGAGCAACCGCAGATAGTACACCTACCGATTCTGCATTGACCAAAAAAGCCAATTCTTTCTCTGTTTCTGCCTTATCAACAGCAGTGTATGCAGCACAATTGATGCATACATCAGGATTAAAACCTTGAAACACATTTCTCACCAATTCGAAGTGATGAATAGGTAAATCTTCCCTGGATAGAAACAAGAATTCAATATGCGGAAAAGAAGGTGCAAGATCCCTGAATTCTTTACCCAATTGACCATTGGCACCTGTAACAAGGATCTTTTTCATCATGAATAAGTATTAGAATCCAGTCTCTGTATCCTTTAAAAGAGGGAGAATTAGATCTTTATCTGAAACATTGAATTGATCTGCAGACAACATCCAATCAATGGCAAGCGATGGATCATTAAACAAAATACCACCTTCGCTTTCTTTATTATACAATGCATCACATTTATACATCACATCAGCTGTTTCACTTAAAACCGAAAAGCCATGTGCAAAACCTTTGGGAATTAGTAACTGCTTTTTATTTTCTGAAGAAAGCAATACCCCAAAAGATTTTCCAAATGTGGGTTGCTCTTTTCTAAGATCAACAACTACATCAAGAATTTCCCCTTGTAATACTCTAACCAATTTAGATTGTGCATGAGGGGGATTTTGAAAATGCAATCCTCTTATAACACCATGAACAGAATGTGATTGATTATCCTGAACCCAATTATACTCCAGCCCTGCATTGCGCATGGCTTGCAGGTTATAGCTTTCAAAAAAATAGCCGCGCGCATCTCCAAAAACACGCGGTGTCAGTACCATCAACCCCTGAAATGATGTAGCTTCAAATTGCATCCTTATCTCTTTGAATATTGGTCTTCGTAATATTGTTGATATGTACCAGAAGTAATCCGGGTAATCCATTCATTGTTGGCCAAGTACCAATCAATTGTTTTATCAAGTCCTTCCTCAAACTGAAGTGAAGGCTTCCAACCTAGTTCACGTTCCAACTTGGTTGCATCAATGGCATATCGCATATCGTGACCCGCCCTGTCTTTTACAAAAGTGATTAATTGAGCACTGTCCCCTTTGGCTCTACCCAATTTTTTATCCATGATTTCACACAAGAGATATACAATGTCTATATTCTTCCACTCATTAAAACCACCGATATTATATGTCTCTCCTATCAAACCAGTATGAAAAATCACATCAATAGCCCTGGCATGATCTTCCACCCACAACCAATCCCGCACATTTTCCCCTTTACCATATACAGGCAATGGCTTTGAATGCAGAATATTATTAATCATCAATGGCAAAAGCTTTTCAGGAAATTGATGAGATCCATAATTGTTTGAACAATTGGAAATCACAATTGGCAAGTTGTATGTATGATGATATGCTTTTACTAAATGATCAGAAGATGCTTTAGAAGATGAATATGGTGAACGTGGGTCGTAGGGTGTTTCTTCTGTAAAGAAACCGGTTTCTCCCAACGAGCCATATACCTCATCAGTTGATACATGATAAAACAACTTTCCTTCTTGATCTTTCCACGATTTTTTGGCTGCGTTCAGTAATACCGCAGTGCCCATCACATTGGTGCGCACAAAAGCCAATGGATCTAAAATGGAGCGATCTACATGACTTTCTGCTGCCAAGTGTATGACTGCATCAAAGGAATTGTTTTCAAAAAGTGAATTGATGAATTGTTCGTCTGTGATATCCCCTTTGACAAAAGAATAATTAGGGGATTTTTCTACATCAGTGAGGTTCTCCAAATTTCCAGCGTACGTCAATACATCCAAATTAACAATCTGGTAAGCAGGATATTTGTTTACAAACAATCTTACTACATGAGAGCCAATAAATCCGGCTCCCCCGGTAATCAGAATCTTTTTCATTTTACAGTTATAATGTCCAATAAGTTCTTTCACTGATCTTATTTCGAAGGATTCCCTTC
>CANFHO010000006.1 GCA_947447005.1 Chitinophagaceae bacterium | reverse complement strand
GTATCCAACGAAGAACTGAAAATGTGGATGGCTGAGCAGGCAAACGACCTCTTCAGTCGCTCTCTGAAATTGAATCCGAATAACGACTCAACCGTCATTGGTCATGGAAGTACCTACTTCTTTGGAGCACAGGGTGCCCCGATGGAAGGAATATTAAAGATCAGGGCGATTGCCGAAAAAGATCCCAAAAATGAGTTTGCACAATTCATGTTGGGATATGGTGGGTTGGTATCCGGGCAAAATGATAAAGCAGAAGATCGATTCAGGAAAGTGATCGAATTGAATCCTCACAATACAGAAGCAGTTTTTCTGCTGGCTGAATTGAATGAAAAGGCAGGAAAAAAAGAAGAAGCGATCAAGTGGTACGAAAAAGGAATGAAAGAAGTTAACAACCCCGAAGTGCTTCAGGCATTGAAGGAAAAAATAAAGTCTTTAAAATAATTATTAACAATCAAAATTACTGGCCATGCCTTGTGGTAAAAAAAGGAAACGTCATAAGATAGCTACTCACAAACGTAAAAAAAGGTTGAGAAAGAACCGTCATAAGAAGAGAAAATAGTCTGATTTTTCTCTGTTCCATCTTTCTTTAAAGGCATATACTTGATGCATGACAGCGGTCATAGACTCTGTCGTGTATCTTTTATATTATGCACAACAACGCCTACTACGTTTGAACAAGGAACTCATCATAAACGCAACAGCCCAGGGTGTTCAAATAGCCCTGTTGGAAGACAAAAAACTAGCCGAGCTTCACAATGAGAAGATTGATGCCAGTTTTGCTGTAGGAGACCTCTATTTGGGTAAAGTGAAAAAACTGATACCTGGGTTGAATGCAGCTTTTGTAGATGTAGGATTTGAAAAGGATGCATTTCTGCATTATACAGATTTGAGTCCCTACTGCAAATCACTGCTCAAATTCACCAACATCAGCATCAATACCCCTGTTCAAAGTCAACAGGATTTCGGAACCTTCAACGTTGAACCTGAGATTGTAAAAACAGGTAAGATCAATGAGGTATTGGGACAAAAACCGAATGTATTGGTACAGATCCTGAAGGAGCCTATTGCAGCAAAAGGACCCAGATTGAGTTGCGAAATCTCCCTTCCAGGCAGATTTGTGGTAATCACTCCATTCAATGACATCATCGCTGTTTCCAGAAAAATTCATTCAGGAGAAGAAAGGAAAAGACTTCAAAAAATCATTGAAGCAATCAAACCAAAGAATTTTGGTGTAATTGTTCGTACTGCTGCTGAAGGAAAGAATACTGCTGAATTGCATGAGGACCTCAACATGCTCTTTGGGAAATGGAAAACAATTCAGGAAAACCTGAGTGGTTCTGTGGCTCCCAACAAGATCATGAGTGAGCAAACCAAGACCACCAGTATTTTACGTGATTTGCTCAATGCAGATTATACCAGAATTGTTGTGAATGAGAAGGCAATCTTTGCAGATGCCAAGGCCTATATCCAGAGAATTGCTCCAGACAAGGCAGATATTGTAACATTATACAGCAGTTCGGCTCCCATCTTCGATCATTTTGGTGTAACCAAACAGGTAAAAGGTGCTTTTGGGAAAACAGTGAACCTACCAAGTGGTGCTTATCTTATTATTGAACATACCGAAGCCCTTCATGTGGTAGACGTAAACAGTGGTTACAAGAGTGTAAGCAACAACCAAGAGGAAAACGCGCTGCAAACCAATCTGGAAGCTGCTGAAGAGATTGCAAGACAACTTAGGCTAAGAGATATTGGTGGTATCATTGTGGTGGATTTCATCGATATGAAATTGCCTGAGAACAAACGCAAGCTTCATGAAGCCATGGAAGGCTTTATGAAAGTAGACAGGGCAAAGCATTCCGTATTGGCGATATCTAAATTCGGTCTCATGCAGCTCACCAGACAACGCATGAAACCTGAGATGAATATCAATACACAGGAACAATGCCCGTCTTGTCAGGGCACAGGAAAGATTTCATCTGCATTGGTATTGGAGGATGAGATTGAAAAGAACATTAATTATCTCAGTGAACAAAAACACAAGGAACTGCATATTTCAGTTCATCCAATCCTGTTTGCCTATCTGACAAAAGGCCTCATTTCCATCCGCCGCAAATGGTCTTGGAAATATCGAATCAGTCTGCAAATCAATGCCAATAATAATTATCATCTTACTGAATTCCATTTCTTCGATAAACATCAGGAAGAAATCAGACTCTGATTCCATCATCAATAAGATTCCATGCGAAACATTTTGAATGATCTGGGAAGGGAAAGAAAAGCTTTCATCTTTCTGATTGATTACGAAATGCAAAAGCCCATGTATTGGTTGCTCGATGATCCGCAGCAGGAATTCATATACGATTTCAACGGCATCAACAACAATCCATTACAGTCTGAAAAGCCTGCGCAATGGGCATTTCAGAAGACACCCATTTTGCTTGAATCGTATGCAACCATGTTTAAGCAGGTAAAACATCACCTGGGGTATGGAGATAGTTTTTTGGTCAATCTCACCTGTCAAACAAAGATTAATACAGATCTTTCCTTGCAGGAAATATATCATGCCGTCAGATCAAAATACAAGTGTACACTGAAAGACCAGTTTGTCTGCTTTTCACCCGAAACATTCATTCGAATAGAAAATCATCAGATACGTTCCTTTCCGATGAAAGGCACCATTGATGCGGCTATACCAGATGCAAAAGAGATCATCATGCAGGATGAAAAGGAAGCGGCAGAACATGCTACCATCGTGGATCTCATCAGAAGCGATCTCAGCAGGGTGGCCAACAATGTGCATGTGTCGAGGTTCAGGTATTATGAGGAGATACAGACACATGAAAAAAAGTTGGGACAAGTCAGCTCCGAAATCACGGGCACGTTGGAAGAAGGATTTCAAAACAGAATTGGTGATATCATCTTTGATTTGCTGCCAGCAGGTTCCATTTCAGGAGCACCCAAGCCCAAAACAGTAGAAATTATCAGAAACGTTGAACAGGCAGAAAGAGGCTACTATACAGGGATTGCAGGTATCTTTGATGGTGAGCAGCTGGACAGTTGTGTGTTGATCAGATATATTGACCATGAACATGTATATCGAAGTGGTGGAGGAATCACCAGTCAGAGTTCACTGGAAAAGGAATACAAAGAAATGATAGAAAAAGTGTATGTCCCGATTTATTGAAACCATACGGGCAGATCATGGAATCATATCACCGTTGCAATATCATCAGCAACGCGTGAATGAAACCCTATCACATTTCGGAGGTATGCACTCAATCAATCTTGAACATGCGCTGAAAACAGTTTCCATGCCTAATCATCCGATTACCAAGATCCGTATTGTTTATGGTGCTGAAGGCATTGATCAGATTGAATGCATCCCTTATGAATTGCGGCATATCAATAGTCTTGCGATTGTGCATGCAGATGATCTTGCCTATAGCTATAAATGTTTAGACAGGAATTGGCTCACTGAATTAATCAAGTTAGTAGATGCAGATGAGATCATCATTGTAAAGAATAGAATGATCACCGATGCGAGTTATGCCAATCTTGCTTTTTGCAAAAAAGATACATGGTATACACCTCACCAACCCTTATTGAAAGGAACGAAAAGAGCAGCACTGCTTGATCAGGGAATACTCACAGAAGATCAGATAGGACTGCAAGATTTGCATCAATATAGTCATGTCAAACTCATCAATGCCATGATGCATTGGGAGGAATCTCCTGTAATTGAAATCAATCAGGTTGTGTTTTAAACTTATTTATTCAATTGATTGTAATACGCCAGAAAGTCCACTACATCATGCTCTGAGCGAAGTTTATTTTTGTTTTGTTTGAGCCAGTTTTCATCCTGATCGGACAAATGAATGGCTTCACCTATTACGGAATGGTCCAGTCCTTTGATGGGGATTACTCGTCCATTGTTATAGATGGCATAGTATGTTTTAGAAAAAAAGCTTGAAATTTTTTTTCCTTCCAAAGGATCGTAGGGACTGGTTTTTACCATGGTTTTTTGGAGGGAGAGCAATTGAAAAGTGCCGTTGTTGAAGACCTTGAAGAATGCAAAGGGTTTACTATTGATATGATCTGGTAAGGATACATAAAAGCTACCTGTCTTGGTACTGTCTTTTGCATCAAAAATGATAAACTTATCAATCTTATCGGGTTCAATAGCCATCTCCACATCCACATTAGCCAGATAATGAAGTTCCCCAGTATAAGAATTCAGACGCGCTTTAGGAAACAGCATTGACTTTCCTGACTTGAGATACACAACCGCAGTTCTCCATTCATCATGCAAGAATGGAGATCCAACTACATCTGCATAACTCATGGTAGAAACTTTCTTGTTATCTGCTTTTGCAGGATCAAAGAAATTTACAGTACCAAAACTTGCATTTCGTTGATAACTCAAATCAATACTCAATTGTTGTGCGAATGCCATTTGAAGCATGATGGACAGGCAAATGGATAGTACAATAAATGGTTTGCTCCTTTTCATACCTATAAAATTACAATATAGTTTCAGAAGAATTTACTAAAAGAAGAAAGGCCATCACAATGAATGTGATGGCCTTTCAAGTATATTAACCTGTTTGGATTAATAGTTTGGATTCTTAACAACAGAACCAGATGCTGGAGGATTCAGCACGAATTCATCGGCTGGAACATCCCAGTAATCCATAAAGTTGTAGTTGATGGTTGCATTGGTATAAGGAACACCAGCAACATTCACCACGGTGTTGCCATAACGGCCACCACCGCGAGATACATCATAGGTCCAACCCCATCTTCTTGCATCGTAGAAAGCAAGACCTCTGAATGCCAGGGCCACCCTTCTTTCACGGGTAAGAAGATCAAGAGCAGCAGCTTTAGAAGCAGCTGAAGCAGCAGCAAGACCAGCACCTTGGTAGTTTCTAACGGCATCGATCTGTGCAAGACCAGCAGCAGTATTTCCCAATTGGATGTTTGCTTCAGCAAGCATCATAGCATTTTCTTCGTAGCTACCTGCGATGATCAACTCATATGCACCTACACTTCTTGAACCATAAGAATACACACCAGGAATGCTTCCACCATCAACAACGCTCCATCTTGTAGAGAAGCTTAGGTTATTATTGAAGAAAACGTTAGGAGCATTCGTGAAATTACTTGTCTTACGCAAGTCACCTGCCTTAAACTCCTGAACAAAACGCTCAGAAATCTTGTAGGTACCCTTATTTGCTGGTTGTGTTGCCAATGCAGCAACTGTACCACCGGTTGCGGTAAAGAAGTTATTTGCAGCAGCAGTTCTACCGGCAAATACAAAGTCACCTGCTTTCAAACCATTGGTAGCAAGCGACAATACGCTGTTCCAATCGGTTGAGCTCATTGCACCAGACATTGAACTTTTGGTGATTGCTCCACCAGGTACCCCATTTACAAACGTTGAAAGCTTGTTCAACAGGATGTTACGGGCAAGCATGGTATTGATATGGCGCTTCCACATATCCTTGGTTGGGATTTGTCCCAAGCCAACCTGACAATGAGAAGGAATCAATTTGCCCATGGCAGCTGTATAATCTGAAGTAGAAGTAACCTTGTCCAATGTAGTAGCAGCAAGGTTATAATAGTAGTTTGAACGGATTACAATTGAATCATGAGGAGAATACCAGTTGGTAGTTTTTCCATCAGCTTCATCTGCAATGATACCTGAATAATACAATGTACCAATCTGAGCATATGCCCATCCTTTCCACCAGTAGCACCATGCCTTCACAGTGTTTTGCTTTGAAGCAGCATCACCATTGTAAGAAACCTTATCTACCATGGAAAGCACATCATTACAAGCGCCATTCAATGCATACATATTCAACCACTCATAATAAAGAGCGTTGTTTGCATTGGCAGTAGCAGACCTATCGTTATACAACCTGAGAATTCCTACTGATGGTGCTGTATTTGTCAGTTTGGTTGTTGCATCGAGTTGGATCCAATCGGGAACAGGTACAGTAGTAGTCTGGTTGTTTGAACCCTCACCACCACCAACGATGTCACCCATGAGTTCATGGTAACCGCGTGGAAGAGAGAAATAACTGTTACCCAACCAACCATCACCATTGTAAAGACCTCCGATATAGACACCGCCTTGTGCCAGTGAATACAATCCGCTTTCAGCAGTAACGTTGCCTGCTATGGTAGGAGCATTGGGATTTCCAACCTCCAATTGTTTTTTACAACTGGTCGAAAAAAGGACCAATGCTGCAAAAAAGCTTAAGTATATAAATCTATTTTTATTCATGACTTTCGATTTAAAATATTTAAAGATTAGAATCCAACATTCAAACCAACTTGAATAGATTTGATGTTCGGCATGGTACTGTGGTCAATTCCCCTATCGAATGAAGAGTTAACTGCACCTGAGCTGATCTCTGGATCCATACCTGTGTATTTTGTGAATGTAAGCAGGTTTCTGCCTGAAAGTACCAGTTGGAGTTTCTTAAATCCTTTGAATGTCTTGAATTTTGCAAGATCAACAGAAAGTGCAATATTTCTCAACCTTACGAAAGAAGCATCTTCATAGAAATAATCTTTTGTAGCGTTGTTACCTGCACCTGACTTGCTACCCCATAGTCCATAATAAGCACTGGCATGATAAGCAGTCCATGCAGCAGTTGCGCCATCAATGGTAACTGGTGTATCAAAATCATTGCTGATACCATCACGGTACATCCACTCTTTGGTTTGGTTGTAAAGATGACTTCCATACACCCAATCAAATTGGAATGAAAGATTTACGATATCCTTATAACCCAAAGAGTTGATGAAAGACATGTTGAATTTAGGATTTGGATCACCTACTGCATATGTCTCACCAGTGAACATGATACCTTTTGTATCTTTTTGAACCACTACATCACCAGCATATGGATCATGTACAATGGTGTACAATCCTTCATTTGCTGCAGAGATGTAACGTGTTCCATCCTTGCGTGTATCCTGAAGTGTTCTCAGCGTTTTGTAAGCGAAGATCTGACCGATTGGCTTACCAGCGATCAATACTTCTACAGTGCTACCTGCGCCTGAAGTCAATGGAATTTCAGCACCACCTGCAATCTTGTCGATTGTTGAAGTTTGCTTTCCGAAATTGGTTGTCAAATCCCAGTTGAACATTTTTGAAGAGTAAATCGGCAAGTTCAAAGAGAACTGGAAACCGTGTGAACTCATGTCAATTGCATTGGTCAATGTATTTGTTGAACCGGTTGACAAAGGAACTGATACGGCGAAGATTACATTAGAACTTGACCTCTTCCAATACGTTGCTGATCCGTTGATGTTTTTCAACCAATTTGAATTGGTGGAAGTATTGATGGTGAAATCAGTACCCACTTCAAATTCTTTTGAAACCTCAACCTGCAAGTTTGGATTGTTACTTGGGATACGCTTTGAGTAAACGATGTTATCACCCAGGTTTTGCTGGTTCAAAACAGGATACCTGTCGAACGCACCTGGTTGAATACCTGCCTGACCGTATGCCGCCCTTACTTTAAGGAAAGGAACTACATCAGCAAGCTTACCTTTCCAGAAATCCATGGATGAAGGAAGCAAATAACCATCAAAGTGCGGGAATGTAAATGGCTTAGAACCCTTTCCAAATGTAGAAGAGTAGTCAGACCTTACACCTACAGTCACACCCGCAAAATTGCTGTAATCAAACTTTTGGTTGATCAAATAACCATAGGTAACGAAAGGCTCAACATAATCCCATGCCACATATTGTGATTGGGTAGAGTTCAAATTGATTGGAGGATCTAGAGGTAAACTCAAGCCATATGTATCATACTCTCTGTATCTGTTCTGCCTGTGGTCAAAAGAAATTTGGGTATTTGTTTGAATTGGAAGATTCAAGCCAAAATCTTTTTCGAAATCAGTTTTGATATAAGCACTTGCCAAGAAGTTCTTGAACAGGTTCTCATATTGGAAGTTTGCGATCTCACCTGTGTTATCATTACCATTGAACCAGCTAGCCCAATAATAAGAATCATTGGAGTTAGCATTCGTTGTTTGGTTCGGGAAGATATACCTGGTTCTTTCGTTTCTCCAGTTTAAACCATAGTTTGCTTTCAAATCGATGAACTTATTCACTTTATAGCTGGCTTCAAAGTTTTGAACTACGTCAATCTTATCATCCTGGCTTTGTGAATATTCCATTTGATAGTAAGGATTGTAACCATTCACACTCAAGAAACCTGCATATTGATCAGCTGGCCTTGTGCCATCTTCATTCTTAGCAGTTAAATCAAAGAAAGGTGAAGTGTTTAAGAAGCTATATACTTGACCATTTGAACCAAGAGAATTTCCTCTGCCATAGCCGTAGCCACCAGCACCACCCAAACCAGGATGCATGGTATTCTTCGTATAAATCAATTGTGTAATGGATCTGAATTTAAATCCTTTGAAAAGTTCAGTTCCGATATTTGCAGTAATGTTAGACCTGTCGTGATATCCATTTTTCATAACAGCAGTAAGCGTGTGGCTGTTTGCTGCAGAAAAAGAGTAGTCACTCTTATCGCTAGCTCCTGAAAAGCTAACAGAGTTATTCATGGTATATCCCTTTTGGAACATTTGATCAAAATGATCATACCATTTGATATTGGCATTGTAAGGCTTGCTGTTGGTGTTCCTTGGGTCAAGGATACCATAACGAGCAGAACCACCATAAGAATAAGAGAACGGATAGAGATATCCAAATTCATCGTATGTTAAAGGCTTACCGGTTCTGTAATCAATGATATTATTGCTTGCATCTGTCAAATATGGATGCATTTTAGATTTATTGAAGTTACCGCTGTTGATGAACTCATTCTGGGCATAACCAGAAGAATAGTTGATCGCAGTTGCACCTTTTTTACCTTTTTTAGAGAAGAGTTGGATTACACCGTTTGCACCCTGAGCACCATACAAAGAAGCAGAAGCCGCACCTTGTACAACCTCAACCCTTTCAATGTTACTAAGATCAAGTGAGTTCAAATCAGTAGAACGAACCTCAACTCCATCCAACATGATCAAAGGCTTGGTACCACCTTGTACGGTGTTGATACCTCTGAGTACAATGTTAACTGGGTCACCAGGGTTACCTGAGATAGAAGAGATCTGAGCACCAGCGATTTTACCCACAAGGGCTTGGTCGATAGAAGCTGAAGGAGCTGCAGGAAGTTTATCAGCGCTGATTGACTCAACCGCGATACCCAATTTCCTTTTGCTCGTTGCTGTACCAACACCCGTTACAACCACCTCGCTCATCGCTTTGGTATCTTGTGCGAGTTTAACAACCAATATGGCTGCTGCTGCTACTTGCTTGCTTTCAAAACTCAATGCGGATACAACCAGGGCTGCACCGTTGGCTGCTTTCAAAGTGAATTCACCTGTTGCATTGGCAGTAGTACCTACCTTGCTTCCTTTTACCTGAATGGAAGCACCTGCAATAGGCTCACCTTTTTCGTCTGTTACCTTACCTTTTACGGTAATGTCTTGGGCCATTGTTGTACCTATAAACAGGCACGAAGCAATAAGGCTCCACAAAAATTTTTTTCTCATGCTTTTTTAATTTTTGTAATAAAGGGGAATGTCTTGGCACGAATTTAACAAAATCTTTAATTTTATGTGAATTTTTGTAAAAAAGAAGGAGAAAATGCGGTTTCAAAAAATATTTTTTTATAAAATCGCATTTTAGCGTTGAATAATCAATAAAACTCCTATTTGTTTAATATTTTTTCAATGGGCGGATCAAAAATTCAACATTTCAAGAGAATAATTATATATATAATTTTTTATCATATATAAAAGATTATAAAATATATCCTGTTCAATCTTTTTACAATAGTCATTGTACAATTGCTCCACAGAACACTATTTTGGTAGGGTTTTATCAACAGATGTGCGATATCGGGAAATCATGGAATCAGACATTGAATGATTATAATATTGATTTTCAATACTTTAAGAAAGTATATACAGCTGAAAATTACATTGTAGGCTTGAAATAGAACTAAAAGAAAAATGACCAAAAACGAAAAATTAATTTTGCCAAGTGACAGCAATTTGTAATTTAGTGGTAGAATTTAATGGGTTAGTAAGTACTAAAGGGTCGGCTTCTGCTGGCCCTTTGGTTTTTAACAAAGGGATGGAGGCAAGGAGGCAAAGAGGCAAAGAGTGATTTAAAAATATGAATCATAAAAATTATAGAATGAAAAATTCTGCAATCAAAAATTAATTTGAAAAATGACTGAAAGAAATAAGTAAAAACAATCAATTGAAAATTACAAAAGCAAAATATATTTTTCAAAATTTCTCTTTGCCTTATTCACTCTTTGCCTCCTTGCCTCTTTGCCTAATAACTTTATAAAATGAGCAAAATAAAAAAAGCTTTCTTCTGTAAAAACTGTGGTTATGAATCTGCCAAGTGGGCAGGTAAATGTCCGTCATGCAATGAATGGAATACATTCACAGAAGAAATCATTCACAAGGAATCATCAGGAACAAAACAAAGCTGGAAAGAAACAGACTCAAAGCATACTAAAAGCATTGTGCTGCAAGAAGTGGTATCCAATGAACAAGAACGCATTGTTACCAAAGACGATGAATTGAATCGCGTATTGGGTGGTGGCATTGTTCCCGGAAGTCTGGTGCTGGTAGCAGGAGAACCTGGCATTGGAAAATCAACATTGTTTTTACAGGATGCATTGATGATGCATCAACTGCGTGTATTATATATCAGCGGAGAAGAGAGTGAACAACAAATCAAGATGCGCGCAAATCGTATCAATGTTCAACATGATGAATTCTATCTGCTGACAGAAACATCCACACAAAGTATTTTCCAGGAAATCAAAAAAATCAAACCACAATTGGTGATTGTTGATTCCATACAAACCATTCAATCCAATTATATAGACTCATCGCCAGGCACCATCTCACAAATTCGTGAATGCACTGCCGAATTCCAACGCTTCGCCAAAGAAACACAAACACCTGTTTTCTTAATCGGACACATCACCAAAGATGGCAGCATCGCGGGACCAAAATTATTGGAACACATGGTGGATACGGTTCTGCAGTTTGAAGGCGATCAACATTATGCATATCGCATTCTGCGTACCACTAAAAATCGTTTTGGATCAACTGCAGAATTGGGCATCTATGAAATGACTGGCATGGGAATGAAACCAGTTGCCAATCCGTCCGACATCCTCATCAATCAAAAAGAAGAACAACTCAGTGGCATCGCCATTGGTGCAACCATGGAGGGACTTCGTCCTTTATTGATTGAAGTACAGGCACTCGTTACTCCATCTGTTTATGGAACGCCTCAACGCACGGCAAGTGGTTTTGATTTGAGACGATTGCAATTGTTACTGGCAGTATTGGAAAAGCGTGGAGGATTTCATTTCGGCACCAAAGATGTCTTTGTAAACATTGCAGGGGGACTCAAAGTGGAAGACCCAGCCATTGACTTGGCCATGGTATTTGCATTGCTCAGTTCTTATGAAGACATTCCACTGTCACAAAAAATTTGCTTTGCTGGAGAAGTAGGATTAAGCGGTGAAATCCGTGCAGTCAATCGCATCGATCAACGCATCTCCGAAGCAGAAAAACTCGGCTTTGAAAACATCGTTATTAGCAAATACAATAGAAGGTCCGAAACATCCAAAGGGATCAAGGCAATTAATGTAGCTTTGATTGAGGAGGTTTATAGGACGATTTTTCATTGATGTAAAAGGCAAAGAGGCAAGGAGGCAAGGAGGCAAAGAGGCAAGGAGGCAAAGAGGCAAGGAGAGATTTTTCACGTTGACAAAAGTGAAAAATAACTTTAAAAATGAAGTTTTACACTTTTAATCAGTGTGGAATGATTGTAACCTTGCATCATGAATACAATCAAATCATTCAGAGATCTTATTGTTTGGCAAAAGGCAATGCTACTTGTTAAAATGACTTACCCAATCATAGCAAAACTACCTCCGAAAGAACAATATTGCCTCTATCGTCAAATTCAAAGATGCGTAGTTTCCATTCCCTCTAATATTGCAGAAGGATACGGAAGACAATCAAAACAAGATTATATAAGATTCTTACATATTGCCAAAGGATCACTTTTTGAGTTTCAGACTCAACTAGAACTTTCAAAAGAACTGGGTTACATAGATGAAGCAAGTTGTACTAGGCTAACTGCTTTGTCAAATGAAGTTGATAAAATTCTATATGCCATCATTAAGAAACTCTCTTTACAAAATACTTAAATACTACTCTTTGCCTCCTTGCCTCTTTGCCTTGATTAAATTTCATATCCCCTCCTTGCCTAAACTATGACTCCATCCTACATGCTCTCATCTCTGCTGCATCTTCTATACCCTAGCATTTGTCTTGGATGTTTCAATGAAGAAATCGAAAACACTGAATTTCTTTGTCTTGATTGCCTACTTCAACTTCCCTACACTGGTTTTGAAAAGATTCAGGGAAATGCCACAGAGAAAATGTTCTGGGGAAGAATAGAATACAGATTCATTTGCAGCATTTTTTATTTCATCCCTGGAAGTCCCATTCAACAAATCATCCACAACATCAAATACAAAAACGAAAAGGAGCTTGCTATTTTCATGGGGAGACTGATGGCTCATAGAATACAATTACTGTTACAGCAGCATCAGATAGACTTTGCCATACCCATGCCTTTACACAAAAAAAAACAATACATCCGTGGATACAACCAGGCATCCTTGTTATGCGAGGGAATATCAGAAATCACACAGATCCCCTATAATGAAACCGGTTTAAAAAGAATTGAACACACATCAACCCAAACTAAAAAAAGCAGGATGGAAAGATGGGAAAATGTGGCGGATGTATTTGAAGTGACAGACATTGAAATGATGAGAGGAAAAAATATTCTGATCATTGATGATGTAATTACCACGGGTGCCTCCACTGAAGCATGTGCACAAACCCTGCTCTCCCAGGGAGCAGGTTCGGTAAGTATATGTAGTTTGGCGTTTACACTTTAAGGCAAAGAGGGAGTAGGCAGTAGGCAGTAGGCAGTAGGGAGTAGGCAGTAGGCAGTAGGCAATTGCATAAAAATGGCTGAATGAAGTAAAAAATCCAAATGAAGCAATCACTAAATAGCCCCGAAGGGGGTTTAATATTGTTGCCGTTGCCTTCAGGCAACGGAATATGGAGAAATATAAAATGAAGGGGAGCTGTGAAAACTTTATTGAATCAAATGTGTTATATTCAACAAAACCTTTACTTATGTCTAAATTTATACTCATGGCACTTGCTGTTTTTACCCTGGGTGGTAACTCTGTGCACAGTTTCAAAGTGACATCTATTGATGGTGGCATCATCGACTTTTCAAGCTTTAAGGGCAAAAAAATATTGATCGTGAATACCGCTTCTAAATGTGGGTATACTCCTCAATATGAAGATCTGGAAAAGCTATATGAAACCTACAAAAGCAAATTGGTGATTGTTGGATTTCCTGCCAATAATTTCGGCGGACAAGAACCTGGAAGCAACACAGAGATCAATGCATTTTGTAAAAAGAATTATGGTGTAACCTTCCCTCTTGCAGAAAAGGTTTCTGTAAAGGGAGACGACACACATGCGCTTTTCAAATGGCTTACTTCCAAGAAAGAAAATGGCGTATTGGATGCAGAAATCAAATGGAACTTCACAAAATTCCTTTTGGACGAACAAGGAAAATTATTGGCAGTATTTCCTAGTGGAGTGAAACCAATGGACGAAGAAATTGTGAAGTTTCTGAAATAAACTTCCTTACATTTCTTCCAAACCTGATAACATAAAAGGAATCTTTGGCAATGTGTTTAGTAAATAAAGTTCCTGGTGAACCTTTGATTCATTATCAAGGAAAGAGAACAATCGTTTGATGTTGTTTCTTTTGAACAACAAAGAAAAAACAAGATCTCCTGCAACTTTTCTGTTGTACAGCACATTCAACAGCACACGATCATACCATTTGAATCGTTTTTGCATAAAAGAATTTACAACCACCGGACTACCGGTGGTTTTTATTTTTTCAACAATCTGATTACATTGTTTCTGCACAAATTGATATGTATATCCACTGGATGCTTTCGTTTGTCCACCTGCGGTTCCTACATATATAATATTACCATCTCTACCATTGAAACCATGATCCGTCATGGGAATCACTCCATATTCTTCTTCTGTAATTGTAAATTCAGAAATATTCAACTGAGTGCTGATATATTGTTGCAAACCCAGAACATACTCATCCTGAAGGAGAACCTCCTTTGAAAACAAGGTATATTCCACCAAAGCCTTTCTTTCAGAGAAGGGCATGACATATATAAATGTTGTGCCATGTCTTTGATCCATTCTGAAATCCATCAAAGTAGCAGTTGTCGGATCGAATTGATCAGTAGGTGTTTCAATGACCCATCCCTTGAAATGTTGCAAAAGGTTGTGCCTTCCTTTTTTTAAATATTCATCGGGAGAAAAAATACTGCTAAATACATATTCACCATAAAATATATCATTGTTGGTTACAACTTCAATGCAATCGTCCATTTGATTGATGGAAGAGACGCTGGCATACCTCATTTCAATATTGGGAGCAGATTCAATAAGATCATAACAACATTTGTAGAGATCTATCCCTCTCACCATTTTATATTGATAGGGATGCAATGCATAACGCTCAGAGTGAAAATTGGAATGGAACCAGGCATGATCCCATTTGCGGTATACGATGTCTTCGAAATGTCCGATACCTTTTTCCCAAAAGCACCAGGTACGGTCGTTTTGATTTTTTTGTTCCCGTTCAATCAGCAGGATTTTTTTATGTGCAAAGAACGGGTCGTGAATAAATCTATGAGCCAGGCTCAATCCTGACAAACCACCGCCAGCGATGATATAATCATATTTCACCATTTCATTTTTCATTCACATCGGGAGCATAAGCCACTTTCTTTCCAGCCATCAATTGCTTGTCGCGCCTTACTTTTTCCCAGTATTTTTTATGCACATACAGCATTCCAAAACTTTCTCCATGTTCTTTGCTCAAATGTTTATGATGCATTTTATGTGCCCACCTGATTGCTCTCACGTAGGTATTTCTGCTCCTGGAGAACCATTTGAATCGTTGATGAATGATGACATCATGCACCAGAAAATAGGCAAATCCATAGGCCATGATACCAAATCCGATGGCCTGTAGCCACCAGATTCCATCTGTGGTGCCGTACATGATAGACAACATACTTGGTATGGCAAAGATGACAAAGAAGGCATCGTTTTTTTCAAAAAAACCAGGTTCCACCTGATGATGGTCTTTATGCAAATACCAAAGAAATCCATGCATCACCCATTTGTGGGTACACCAGGTAATTCCTTCCATCAAAAGAAAAACACCTAAAACCACCAATATATAATATATCGCAACCATAAGGTATAAATTTAGTTCACTCGTGCTATGAAAAACAACATTTGGCAAAAAAAGTTTTACAAAGTCAAAAAGAGTGATGTGGATGCTAACATTTAATGATGTCCATCATTGCCTTAGAAACCTTGTTTTCTTTTTTTTGTGAAAAGCAAAAATGAAAAATACCGAACTATTTTACACTGAACTGGGTAAACTGCTGTATGCAGTGGCCATGGCTGATGGAAAAATCAGCACAGAGGAAAGAAAAGTATTGAGTGAACTGATTTCGCAACGATTGCTTCAAAAGGAAAATGATAAGGATGAATTTGGGACCAATGAAGCATGGTTTACACAGTTTTCATTCGATACCAGTGAAGATCAAATGCTTACGACAGAGGATGCATATGATACATTCATCGATTATTGCAAACAATACAAATACGATATTTCTGATGAAGAGATTTCGAGATGCCTAAAACTATCAGATGTATTGGCTGATTCCTACAGGCATGTCAACAACAAAGAAAATAAATTACTCAGCAAGCTAAGAAACCACCTGCTCAACCTGCAGGCATCACTTCTCATATTCTGACCTAAACTGCAATCATGAAAAAAGTAATTCTGGTATTTGATGGAAAGCATTTTTCTGAAGGTTCATTTAAAATGGCCAGCTACCTCAATGAGAGTGAGCGTTTGCTGGTAACTGGCGTTTTCCTGCAGGCGATCGATTACAGGGATATCATTGGATACAGTGGATTTCAATCAGATACCTCCATAAACATTTCTCCCATTGAAACCGACGAGAGCCATATCAACCAAAACATCAGCTATTTTGAAAGTAAATGTTTACATGAAGGTTTGGAATTCCGGGTTCATAAAGACACAGAACTTTTTGCATTGCAGGAACTTCAGACTGAAACAAGGTTTGCAGATTTTATGATCCTGAGTGCAGAACTTTTTTATGAAAATATTGGAAGAGATCAACCAAATGAATATCTGAAAAAAATGCTCAGACAAACGGAATGTCCTATTCTGCTGGTTCCGGAAGATTATACCATGCCTAACAAAATTGTACTTGCATACGATGGCAAATCAGATTCTGTCTTTGCCATAAAACAATTCTCTTATTTGTTTCCTCAATTTCATGAATGGGACACCACCTTGGTTACCATTGAAGATGAACAGGATCCACTTCCATATCAGGAAATGATTGAGGAATTGGCTTCCAAACATTTTTCAAATCTCACCTTAGAGGTAGTTTCATCCATTTCAGACAGATCCTTTGCTAAAAGCATGTCGGTCAAGGAAAAAACCTTACTTGTTGCCGGTGCTTTCGGCAGAAGCGAATTTTCCAATCTATTCAAGAAAAGTTTCCTGGCAGAAATTATAGAAAAACATAAGATACCGGTGTTTGTGGCACACAGGTAAAGAGAAAAGTGAAAAGAGAAAAGAGAAAAGTGAAACAGCCGAAAGAAATAAACGGCTGTTTTCTCCTTTCTCTTTTCACCTTTCACCTTTCGCTTTATTATATTTGTAGCCTAAACACATTCACCATGTCAAAAGGCCCAGTTTCTCAGTTCATTCAACATCATTATAGGCATTTTAACGCTGCTGCTTTGGTAGATGCAGCCAAAGGATATGAGCAACATCTGCTGGAAGGCGGAAAAATGATGGTTACATTAGCTGGTGCCATGAGTACGGCTGAATTGGGTGTTTCCTTCGCAGAAATGATTCGTCAGGGTAAGGTGGATATCATCTCCTGTACAGGTGCCAACCTCGAAGAGGATATCATGAACCTGGTGGCACATACACATTATAAAAGGGTTCCTAATTACCGCGACCTTACTCCGCAGCAGGAATGGGAGCTTTTAGAACAAGGATTGAACAGGGTTACCGATACATGTATACCTGAAGAAGAGGCCTTCAGAAGGATCCAACAACACATTGTAAAGCTTTGGAAAGACGCAGATGCATCTGGTGAAAGGTATTTCCCACATGAATTCATGTACCAATTGCTGAAAAGCGAGGTTATGAAACCTGACTATGAAATTGATGTAAAAGACAGTTGGATGATTGCTGCCATGGAGCGCAATCTGCCGATCATTGTAGGTGGTTGGGAAGACAGTACCATGGGTAACATTTTTGCGTCTTACATCATCAAAGGAGAAATGAAAGCCACAACAATGAAGAGCGGCATTGAATACATGGTGTGGTTGTCTGAATGGTACCGTCAGAACAGCGGTGGAAAAGGCGTTGGCTTCTTCCAGATTGGTGGTGGTATTGCAGGTGATTTCCCCATTTGCGTTGTACCAATGATGTACCAGGATCTTGAGTGGCATGATGTTCCATTCTGGAGCTACTTCTGCCAGATAAGCGACTCTACTACATCGTATGGTTCTTATTCAGGTGCAGTTCCAAATGAAAAAATCACCTGGGGTAAACTGGATATACACACGCCTAAATTTATCGTTGAAAGTGATGCTACCATCATAGCCCCACTCATCTTTGCATATATCCTTGGCTGGTAATGGAAAATCAGGCTAAACAATCGGTTCTTACCTTTTATTGTGATCGCATCCAGCAAAATGGATGGGAAGAGATTATTCTGCGCGATGAAGCAACTGGGGCAAAAGCTACCATCATCCCGTCAGCGGGTGGCATTCTCAATAAATTTGAAGTGCCACACCAAGGAAAGATCATCAACCTGGTGGAAGGATTTAAAGATGCAGACGATTGGAAAGCCAATAAGACAAATGGTTTTAAGGCTGCAAAACTTTCCCCTTTTGTGTGTAGAATGAATCAATCAACCTACAACTGGGAAGGAAAGGAATATACCACTGAAAAGTTTGCATTGAATGGCCATGCTATTCATGGCTTATTGTATGATGCACCTCATGAGGTAATGATTGCCGAAGCATCTGCTTTCATGACAGAATGCAAATTTTTATACCGCTACAAGGGAACCGATCCAGGTTACCCTTTTGCCTTTGACATGAACATCCGATACAGATTGGAAGGTGCAAGCAGATTAACCATCATCACCACCGTTCATAACAGAAGCGGCAGAACCATTCCCATGTCGGATGGATGGCATCCCTACTTCAAACTTGGTGAAACCATTGATACGGCTATGCTTCAGTTCAACTCTAAAAAACAAGTTGAATTCAATAACATCCTTGTTCCAACCGGAAAAATCATCCGAAATAAAAAATGGTTCAAGGGGGCTTCGCTTAAAGATGTGTTCCTTGACAACTGTTTTTTGCTCGACCTGGATCAACCCATGCCGCATTGCACATTATCTGATCCTGAGTTGGGACTTGAGCTGTATATCTACCCCGATAGGGCCTATCCATATCTACAGATTTATACCCCTCCGCACAGGAAAAGCATTGCAATTGAAAACCTGAGCTCTGCACCAGATGCATTCAATAATCACATGGGATTGCTTGAACTCGGACCAGAAGACAGTCAGGCTTTTCAAACCAGATTACGTGTTGCTGTGATGGAAAAGAAAGAAGAGAAGAAAGGATTTTTCTCGAGGTTCTTTGGTAAAAAGAATTAAAAGCCTTTTTCAAACAGAAACCATTTGGGCTTTCTGCTGACATGTGCCAATCTAAATTTCTTGATACAGGATTTAATCAGTCCAATAGCTTCATCAATTGAATCCGTAACCAAAAAAAGTTTTAAGTCATCTTCTGAAATTGTTTTTTCTGCTTTCATTTTTTCAATGTAGGCAATCAACTCCTTATGGTATTCTGTTCCGAAAATAATAACAGGAAACTCTTCAATTTTTTTTGTTTGAATCAAGGTCATTGACTCAAACAATTCATCCATGGTACCAAAACCTCCAGGCATGATTACAAATGCATAAGAGTATTTGATCAGCAATGTTTTCCTGACAAAGAAATAACGAATATTAACCCATGTATCCAGATATGGATTTTGATGTTGTTCCATGGGCAGGACGATATTGCAACCCACTGATTTACCTCCAACATCTTTGGCACCTCTGTTGGCAGCTTCCATGATTCCGGGGCCACCGCCTGTCATGATGGTAAAGCCTAATTTTGCTATGGCGGCCGCCAGTGCCCTGGCATCTTTGTAGTGTTGACTCTGTTCATCAAACCTGGCAGATCCAAATATGGCAACACATGGCCCAACGAAATGAAGTGCACGGAAACCTCTTATAAATTCTACACATATCTTCACCATCAATTTAAAATCTGTCCACCTTGAATGTGGACCTTCTAAAAATTTGATTTCGTGTCTAGGCATTATAGGTTCTGGGTTGTTTGTTGTAAGTTACTAAAATAGATAGACAGATTATTTTGGATAATCGATGATGAATGGGTCATTGTTGGTTTAATAAATGATAAATTGTAAAGAATCCCTACAACTTACAACCTTATATAGCTATTCGTAACCTTATAGATTTCAAAGGTCTTGAAATCCTGCGGAGCAGACAGTCCTTCTCCGTACATGATCATATCTTTTGTATGGATTCGCACTGCTTTTTCAGTGAAGAATTTTTGAATGCGTTGATCCCACCACAATTCTTTACAGAAAAGGGTATCGCCAGTGAGGTTGTATACGCGAACGCTATCACGCAGGAAAATCTTATTATCACTTTCATAATAACGAGCATAAAGCGCATCCAACTTGCTTTCTACATTTTTTGTAGAATCATAGAAGTCAACATGAAGTGTGTTGGGAAGTTCAATCCTCGAACTGGTATCCTGGTAACGGTACATGAGCGGGGCGGTTAGTTTTGCTCGCATCATACCACCCTGACTCATAAAACTTTCAATATTGATAGCCTTATCGACACCCAACTTTTTTTCAAACATGGCTTGTACCTTATTGGCATCATTTTCACAAGAAGTAAATCCAATGATCATGAATGCAAAAAAAATCAAGCCTTTGTTCACAAGGACAAATTTTTATTGGTATTTAGGCTTATTGAACCAGATATCGCTCAAACAAAAACCGAGGGATAATCTGAAAATATTTTCTTTGATATCGTTGTTCTTGTTACCTCTTGAACCGATTTCAAATGAAGTATTGATGGTTGAATATTGATTTGAATAAGGATTCCTTCTTACGGGCAATGATGCACCAAATGTGAGCATCACCTGAGGAATTTTTTTATTGATCATGACCTGATCAGGTCCGAATGAAGCTCCCAACCTGTAGGCAGTTCTCAACCAATAATTTTCTGATTTGAAATCAGGCAGGTATTGTCCACCCAACCTGGCAGTCCAGCTATTGCTCAATCGATCTGTATTGCCATAATATCTGTAATCAGACCATTTGCACATGTTGATTTCAGCGCCAAACAACCAAACATTTTCTTTTGCCACCATGAAACCTGCGCCCCAGCTGGAAGGATAAATGATGGTTCCCTTTTGTTCAGACCCATAGTATATGCTATCAATTGTCAAATAACCAGTAGATGTTGAGTAATCAATTGTTTGTCTGGAAATGTTTCTGGTAGCGTTCAACTTGGCTTGCAAGTTGGCGTTTCCACCCAGGGTCAGGGTAACATCTTTAGACAATTTAATTTTATATTGGATGCCTGCATTGAAGAACATGCCTCCAAAATGGGTTGTATCCGTAGAATTCGTTGGCTTGTAATTGATGGTATCATTTACAAACACCACTTTTGTAGCAGTCATTTTACTACCAAACATATAACCGGCATTAAAACCTATACTCAAGGATTTACCACCATACGCCATGCCACCAAAGAACTGATAAGCTCCTCCGTTTCCGAAATAATTGTATTGGATGCTGTCAACGCCAGGAAGTCTAACATTTGAAATCATGTCGTAGTTAACACGGGTAACTGGTTTCAAACCCAGGTTCATACCCCAATTGTGCTTCTTTGAAAGAGGTAGTCCCAATTGAAGATAAGAGGGTACCAGATTGGCAGAACCAAATTTCTTGGGGGGGTTGATGGTCATCAATGTTCTTGAAGTCAGATCCAAGCCCACATCGAATGTTGTTATTTTCAACGATGCATATGATGCGGGGTTGACGAAATTGACAGACTGGTAATCTGAATAAGCCAAAGAAATTCCACCCATACCCCTGTTGAGGATATTTTGAGCAGGGACCAAATCGCCCAACGCATAACGCGAATAGGGAGAGTTCTCCTGTGCGGAAGCCCTGAAACCAAGAAGGCTCAGGCAGAAAATGGCTGATGTACTAAAAAAACGCTTAAATATTGGTCTCACTGATCGCATACAATCCTTTAAATAAAAAATCGGGGTCTGCAAATATCTTATTTTTAAGCAGCTGCGCAAAATAGCTGCAATCCCCCCCGGTTAAAAGCACGTTAAAGTTCCTATATTTTTCTTGATATTCCTTAACTATTCCTTCAATCTCCTTCGCCATGCCCAAAACAACCCCACTCAGGATGTTTGTTTTGGTATCATATCCAACCAATGGAAAGTTCCAATCTTTCTTCACCACTGGCAACAAAGCAGTATAATCGTGGAGTGAATTGAAGCGCATTTCCATGCCAGGAGAAATGCTTCCTCCCAAAAATTGGTTGTATTTATTGATGAAATTATAGGTGATGCAACTCCCGAGGCCAATAACAAGATTATTTTTGCCTGGGTAGAAATGAACAGAGGCAGCGGCCAATGCAAGTCGGTCGGCGCCCATGGTTTCAGGTTTGCCAACCGGAACGGTAAAATTCAATTTGCTTTCATTCGATAATCTGTGAAAAGCAGTAAGTTCCTCCAGCATTTCTTCCAATTGAGGATCATGATGGATCACAGACGATAATAAACATTTATCAATTTTCTCCTCAGCCAAGAGCCTGGCAACAGACATGGTAAGGTCTTCATCAAACACATGTACAGACTGTTGCAGACCATCTTTAAAGATGGCTCCCTTTTTCCTTGTATTGCCAAGGTCTAAACACAAAGTCTTCATCTCGCTGATTTTACACAAAAGTCTGACAATCTCGCTGAATAAAGCGATAAATTCGCATAATCCTTCTAAGAAAGAGGTTATAACCATGTTCAAAGAATTGTTTCAAGATGCAAAAAATGGCCACCACCGTAGTATTGCGAGGTGCATATCGCTGATTGAAAATGAATCAGCAGATGGCATTTTGGAGCTCATCAATGAGCGAATGGATATTCCGGTCATTGGTATCACCGGCCCCCCGGGGGCCGGAAAAAGTACGTTGGCCGATCAACTCATCGGTTCATACATCAAAGACGATAAAAAAGTGGCCATCCTCTGTATTGATCCATCATCGCCATACAGCCAGGGAGCCGTTTTAGGAGACAGGATAAGGATGAACAGGTGGTACGACAATCAACAGGTGTTTATTCGATCATTGGCCAGCAGAGGAAGTTTGGGAGGTCTTCATCCACATGCCATTGAGATTACCAGCTTTCTCAAAGAATGTGGATTTGATCTCATCATCATTGAAACCGTTGGAGTTGGTCAATCAGAAATGGAAATTGTGTCATTGGGAGATGTTGTTGTTTTGGTGTTGGTACCAGAAGCAGGCGATGAAATACAATTCATGAAAGCCGGATTGATGGAAGGCGCAGATATCTTTGTAGTAAATAAATCAGACAGACCCAAAGCGAGTCAATTCACAAAGCAATTGAAATTGTCGCTTCACGAAAAAGAGGACTTCAATGAGTCACAGCATGTTGTAAATACGGTTGCTAGTTCCGGCGAAGGAATAGAAGAGCTTAAAATAGCGGTCAATCAACAAATATCATCCTCCTTTGATCTTGACAAACAGTCAAGATTGATTGCAAAAAAAGCCTATCAATTGATTTCCCATAAAAAAATGGAAAAAATCAATGAAATGGATTTGAAAGAAGATATCATGCTTGCATTGAAAGAAGGTGAATTACATTTGCATCAATTCATAAAAAAATATATTTAAAATGGAAGACAAATTACCAAACGAAGGTTTCCCAAAAGTAGCCCAATCCACTCCAGCATGTGTTCAGGTAGAAGAAGGTAAAACCTATGCCTGGTGCACCTGTGGACTTAGTGAAAAACAACCTTTCTGCGACGGAAAACACAAGCAGATTGAAGGCATGCCATATGCAAGTCTAAAAGTGACATTCGAAAAAACACAAGAGGTTTGGTTGTGTCAGTGTAAAAAAACGAAGAACCCACCTTACTGCGACGGAAGCCACAATCAATAAGAGGAAATACATTTTGATGAGCAAGATTCGGGATCTTTCATTGTTGGTGTTGATGTATGGCATTTCAATCCTTCCAATGCCCATTTTGTATGCACTGAGCGACCTTCTCTCCTTTATCATGCATACCTTGGTTGGGTATCGAAAGAAAGTGGTGATGAACAACCTTGCCATTGCCTTTCCTGAAAAGAACTTGGAAGAGCGAAAGTTGATTGCAAAGAAATTCTACCAGAATTTCATGGATACCATGATTGAATCCATCAAATTGCTCAGTACAGGAGCGTCGAGATCAAGGAAAATGTTCACAGGCGATCTAAGCGTATTACAAGAAGCAGCATCAAAAGGGAAGAATGTGCAAATTCATGCGATGCACAATTTCAATTGGGAAGTGGTCAATCACGGCATAGCACGCGAATTGAAAGCTCCATTTTTAGCTGTTTATCAGCCCATCACCAATTCTTTTTTTGATCGCCTATTCAAAAAAATGCGATCCAGATTTGGAACCATTCTCATTCCAGCGAATGACTTCAAGAATAATTTCATCCAGTACATGGATAAAAAATACGTTCTTGCGTTGGTGGCAGATCAAAATCCTGGTCATCCTGCGAAGGCTTTTTGGGTGAATTTTTTTGGGAAACCTGCACCCTTTGTTACTGGTCCTGAAAAGGCAGCCAGGCAGAGAGATACCATTGTAGTATTTGCAAATTTTTATAAGCTCAAAAGAGGATTGTATACATTCGAATGTGAGATCATTACTGAAGATCCTGCATCCCTTCCACCAGGGGCATTGACCCTGCGTTATTTAAAGTACCTGGAAGATACCATCAGAAAAAGACCTGATAACTACTTATGGAGTCACAGACGATGGAAACACCCATACAAGCCTGAATATGCAAACAGTTGCTTGGAGGAGCTTAACCTTCCTTAGGTGCTGAGGCCACTGTGGAAATTTTAATTGTATCAATTGATTTGATATCTGCAAATGTTCCTGTTACTTTCTTGAAATTATGCACCCCTTGTCTTTTCATCAGGCTGCCTATGAATGATGACATTTCTGAATCACCATAGAGATATACATTTTCATTTTCCTCAAACTCAGCAATGGTTCCAATATCAGAAAGCTCTTCCAAATCAATATGCTCGGCACCATCAATATGTCCTTTTGAATAAATTTCCTCTTCTCTGAGGTCAATGATTCTTGCGTGTTCTTCAAAAGGCAAATCCATGGCCAATTCATCCGGATCTATAGTGATCATGAGATCCAACAAAGATGAATTTGACAATTCGTCGGTATTTTCAAATTCTTCAATCAGTGTTACATTTTCAAACCCGAGTTTATTCAATCCCTCTACGATACCTTCACTTACAGTGCCTGCAACGAGATAGATATGGGCCTCGGTTTGAACGCCAACCAATCTGATGATTTTAGACAATTGTGAACCTGCATAAATGGAAGTTGAAATAAATGCCTGATCAAAATCTTCTGTAGTTCTGCAATCCAAGATATAATGCAAACGATCAGATGAAATGATTTCCTTGATTTCCTGAAGCCTTAAACGTGTCATAGTTGCTGATTAGTTCAGCAAATTTACAACCATATTGATGATCAACTTCAGCTTATCTTCATTAAGCTTATAATACATGAATTTTCCTTCACGTTCAGTTCTTAGAATGCCCGCCCTACGCAGAATAGCAAGATGCTGGCTGGCAACTGATTGCTCTAATCTTAATTCAATAAATATTTCAGTAACGGTAACCTTCCCTTTTGTATCAATGTACTTCAGAATATCCTGACGCAATTGATGATTCAATGCCCTGAAAATGAGGGATGCTTTTTTTATTGCTAAATAGTCAAGATGTAATTCACCGTTTGTCAATTGGTTTTTTTTAATTTCGGTGCTTCCATTACTGGAAGTTGTGCTTTTGGATGAGAAAGACATAAGGTGTGTTTGTGGTTAGGTTATAGCACAACGAATATACAGATAATTGACTTTGTGTAAAAAAAATCAAAAGTTAAATAATCGTCTGACAATCAACGTATAACAAAAATTATTAATGTATTACCTGATTTGGGTAGTGTAAAATTCCTTGGTGTAAAATGGTTCTGCATAAGCCAAGTCAGAAAATTGGCTTTTAAAGAAGTATGCTAGCGAAAGTTTTGCAAGTTCAGTTGATCTAAAATCGGATGGTGGAAAATGAGCGTTTGGATGATGTGTTATTTTTTTCCACTTTTCAGCTCCATCGCCAACAAAAAATATATTGGATGAATCCAGGAATGCAGAAAATTTTTCTTCATCCAAAATCATTGCCTGTGGGGCAAGTTTGATACTGCCGTTTGAATCATATAATCCCGTAAAAACCTCATCCCGCCTGGCATCTATCATGGGACAAACAAGTGTATCTGGTTGATTCAAATAGGAACTAGCCATCCATTCGAGTGTGTTTATACAGATCAATGGGATTTGTGATGCAAAGCAAATTCCCTTTGCTGATGCAAGTCCTACGCGTAAACCGGTGTAAGAACCAGGTCCGTTTACAACAGCTACAGCATGAAATTCATTGATGGCCAATCCTGTTTCAGTGCATAATTCCAAAATGGCAGGCTGAACATACGATGCATGTTCATATTGATCAGTGTTGATTCTTTCGGCAATGACACTTCCATCCCGCGATATAGCAACACTTGCCGCTTGCATGGCAGTGTTTATTTGTAATATGTTGACTGGTTGTGGGATCAACTTTATTGTTTGTATTTGCAAAAATAGGTTGATATAAAGCAATTATCTTCGTATCCACTAAAACTCTTCAAAATGAGTAAAACAATCATCAACACAGTAAATGCTCCAGCACCGATAGGACCATACAATCAATCTGTGAAGGCAGGAAATATGCTTTTTATTTCAGGTCAGGTAGCCATTGACCCTTCCACTGGAAATGTAGATGCAAAAGATGCTGCGGAGGAAACCCACCAAGCCATGAAAAATCTTGCCGCTATTTTGGCTGAAGCGGGTACCGATTTTTCAACCGTAGTGAAAACCACCATTTTTCTCACTGACATGTCTTTGTTTGCTGTAGTCAATGAGGTATATGCATCATATCTTTCGGGCGAATATCCAGCAAGGGAAACCGTTGCAGTCAAAGGACTACCAAAAGGGGTGAATGTAGAGATCAGTATGATTGCTTACCTCGGATAGGTTTTCATTCCTTTTTGGCATCAAGAACTGCATTTTATGAACTATCTTCCATAAGAATTGTTCTAAAGTTACTCTTATGCCTAATTTGAAAAAAGATATCATCCCAACGCTTCCCTCATTGTCTGAAGAGGAACTGATCATTATTTTTAAGTCCCAAACCGACTATTTTGACACAGGTACTACCAGAAATATTGGATTCAGGAAACAACAACTGAAAAAACTTCGTGATGCCATCATTCGTTATGATGCTGAAATTGTTGAAGCATTGAATAAAGATCTTCGTAAATCTGAATACGAAGCATTTGGATCTGAAATTGGCCAGGTTATAAAAGAGCTTGATTTTATTGTTGCCAATTTGGATAGTTGGTCTAAGCCAAAGGCTGTTCCTACTCCCATGATGTTTCTTCCTTCCAGCAGTAAAATCCATCGTGATCCTTTAGGATCAGTATTGATTATCAGTCCATGGAATTATCCATTTTTATTATCCATTGCTCCATTGATAAACTCAATTGCAGGTGGAAATACAGCATTTGTAAAGCCATCTGAAGAGGCGCCATTTACAGCAGTTGTGATTGAAAAAATGATCACTGAAATTTTTGACAGCAACTATGTGAAGGTTGTACAAGGACTTGGCCATGAGGTGATTCCTGTGCTGATGCACGCCGTGCGATTTGATCATGTTTTCTTTACAGGAAGCACGATAGTAGGCCAAAAGATTATGGAGATGGCAGCAAAGCAATTGATTCCTGTTACATTGGAATTGGGCGGGAAAAGCCCGTGCATTGTGGACAAATCAGCCAATCTGAAATATACAGCCAAAAAGATTACATGGAGCAAGCTGATGAATGTTGGTCAAACGTGTATAGCGCCTGATTATATTTTAGTTCACAGCAGTGTAAAAGATGAATTGGTTTCCCATATCCAGAAAAACATCAAAAAAATGTTTGGAGAGGATCCAAAAGCAAGTAAAGATATGGGGCGCATCATCAATGCAAAAAGATTCAATAAGTTAATTTCATATTTGAATGAAGGTGAAAAGCTGACTGGAGGATCACATGATGAATCGGATCTTTATATCGAGCCCACATTGTTGCAAAATATCAGCACAGATCATAGTGTAATGAAAGAGGAAATCTTTGGTCCAATTCTTCCAATCATCACATATGAAAAAGACCAAGAGGCTATTGACTGGATCAAAAAGAATCCTTTTCCACTATCCCTTTATATTTATGCTGAAGACAAAAAGGTACAAGATATGTACATCAACTCGATTAGATTTGGTGGAGCCTGTGTCAACAATGGATTGATCCATATCGGGAATCCCCATCTTCCATTTGGTGGTGTTGGTGCAAGTGGAATTGGTCAATACCATGGTCTGTCAGGTTTTGAAACTTTCACAAGGCCTAAGTCTGTTATGATTTCCAAAAGTTGGTTTGATGTTCCCATATGGTATGCACCATTTAAAAACAATGTCAAATTGCTGAGAACAATTTTTAAATTCACTTAAAATGCTGCTTTGAAAAATAAAAAAATAATCTTTTTATCATCGATACTTGCACTTGTAATCCTCATTGGACTGGGATGCAGTATCAATAAAAAACAAAGTGGCATGAGCAAAAGACAATCCATATTAAAATCAATTTATCCTGCATTGACAGGGGTTACAAGGTTTTTTGGTGTGAACAACAAAACCCTACAACCCGATCAGGTTGTGGCTCCAAAAACATCCGTTTTGAATATCCCATTTGAATTGAACAATGGAGATTCTGTTACACTCTCAAAATGGAGTGGCAAGATGATTATGATTGTTAACACTGCGAGTGATTGTGGATACACGGCGCAATACGAGGAATTACAATCCCTGTATAACAAATACAAGGACAATCTCATTATCATTGCATTTCCTGCAAATGATTTCAAGCAACAGGAAAAAGGCAGCAATGAAGAGATTGCCGCTTTTTGTAAAAAGAATTATGGGGTTGAATTTCCTATAGCCATCAAATCAACTGTGATCAAAGGAAATAATCAACACCCGCTTTATAGTTGGCTCAGTGATGCAACACAGAATGGATGGAACAGTAAAGATCCGTCATGGAATTTCTCAAAATATATCCTGAATAAGGAAGGCACATTATTGGGATATTTCGATCCAGGTGTAAGTCCGCTTAGCCAGGGAATAATAAATATCTTGGATCACAAAGGAGAGTAATCAGAAAACGTATGGAGCAGTTGTTAGTATTGGTAAATGAGGATGATGAGGAAATAGGGCTCATGGAAAAAATGGAAGCTCATCGGAAAGCTTTGTTGCACAGGGCTTTCAGTGTTTTTATTTTCAACTCCAAAGGCGAGATGCTTTTACAACAAAGGGCTTTGACCAAGTATCATAGTGGTGGGTTATGGACCAATGCTTGTTGCAGTCACCCCTACCCCACTGAAACTCCGACAGAGGCAGCCATCAGAAGATTGAAAGAAGAGCTTGGTTTTACAACAGAAGTAACCCCTTCTTTTCAATTCATGTATAAGGCAGTTCTGGACAATGAACTTACTGAACATGAATATGATCATGTGTTGATTGGAAGATATGATGGCCCATTTGAATTAAATGAGGAGGAAGTGGCCGCAGTTGAATATGTTGACATAGATCATCTCAGAAATGATATCAGATTATATCCTGAAAAATATACCGCATGGTTTCTCATTGCATTTCCAATGCTGGAGCAACATCTTGCAAAACAGAAATGAAACCCGTGAAAAAAGCTATTATTATTGGAGCAGGTATTGGTGGAATCGCTACTTCTATCAGGCTTGCAGCGAAAGGATATCATGTAGAGGTGTTTGAAAAAAATGCATTCCCAGGGGGAAAGTTACATGTCATAGAAAAAGACGGATTTACGTTTGATGCCGGCCCATCCTTATTTACAGAGCCAGAAAATATTGTAGAATTGTTTGGTTTGGCAGGCGAAAAATGGGAAGATCACTTCAGTTTTACATCACTCGATCTTTCATTCAACTATTATTATGAAAACGGTAAAGTAATCCGTGCCTTCACCAATATTGATGCATTGGCAAATGAAGTACATGAGCAAACATCAGAGAATAAAATAGCTATAAAAAAATATCTTAATAATGCGGCAAAAGCATATGCAGGATTGGGAGATGTTTTTCTGAATTATCCATTGCATAAATGGAGAACATGGTTTCACCCTCGAATTTTGAAAGCCATCAAAGGTTTGCGCTTGGGTTACCTTATAGGTTCATTGCATGAATACAACCGAAAATCATTCAAATCACCTGAACTCATTCAATTATTCAACCGATTTGCAACATATAATGGAAGCAATCCGTATGTAGCCCCTGGAATGTTAAGCATGATTCCTCACCTTGAATTGGGACAAGGAACTTTTTTTCCAAAAGGCGGCATGATCAGTATTACCAATGCCTTGAAAAACTTGGCAGACAGGTTGGGCGTGGTATTTCATTTCAATCAGGAGGTTGATGCAATTGTTTCAAAGGAAGGAAAAATCAAAGGAATATCTATCAAAGAAACGATACATGAGTCCGATGTGGTGGTCAGCAATATGGATGTATATTATACATATTCAAAGCTATTAAGAGATGCTAAAAAATCAGACAAGGTTTTAAAAAACGAGCGCAGCAGCAGTGCATGTATTTTTTATTGGGGCATAAAAAAAGGGTTTGATCATATGCATCTGCATAACATATTCTTTGCACAAGATTATGAACAAGAATTTCAGGATCTGTTCAAGCATAAACAGTTGCATGCTGACCCAACAGTTTATGTAAACATCACATCCAAATTTGAATCAGGGTTGTCACCTGAAGGCCATGAAAACTGGTTTGTGATGGTTAATGCTCCTGCAAATGATCAACTGGATTGGAATGCAGCGCAACCAATGATCCGACAGGCCATTATTGAAAAAATGAATCGGATGTTAAAGACAGATTTGGAAAAATTGATCATCACCGAACATGTGATGACGCCTATGGATATACAGAAAACGACAAGCTCGTATTTAGGTTCCCTGTATGGTTCAAGCTCCAATTCAACATGGTCGGCCTTTCTGCGTCATGCCAACGACAACAGTGATATCAAAGGGTTATATTTTACAGGGGGCAGTGTTCATCCTGGTGGAGGGATTCCGCTTTGTCTCAAAAGTGCTAAGATTGTATCTAACATGATATCCCCTTAGAGTAAATTTCATGAAAACTTAGTAACTTGGGCCAATGTCGCCCAGGAAACATAAAACACTAAGTATTAGAGATGTTAACACGCCTGTATTCAAGTTTAGTACAGGGTTGGCAATCTTATCCCATATTGTTGGTCTTTTTTTATTTGGAAGTACATTTTCGGTAACATACAGAGGTTCTACCACATACAACCTTTTGCTCATGTTTGTTTTAATGTTATGGAATGAACATAAGATTGGAACGAGATATGTAACAGCTCTTTTACTTGGATTCTCAGTAGGTTTTTTTGTAGAGGTACTTGGGGTAAACTCTGGAGTGCTTTTTGGACATTATACGTATTCAGAGATATTAGGTTTGCAAATTTTTGGCGTGCCTTTGATCATTGGTCTGAACTGGTTCAAAATAACATATTGTGCCTATATCACATCGATTATTCTAAGCCAATATATAGCAAAAAGAACTGATGGAAAGATCAAGACTGTATTTCAAACACCATTGGTTTATTCCATCATTGCAGCACTACTTGCTACTTTTTTTGACTATCTGATGGAACCAGTTGCAAACAAAGTTGGATTCTGGCATTGGGAAAATAACATTATTCCTGGTTTTAACTACGTTTGTTGGTTTCTCATATCCTTTTTCCTGAACAGAATGTATGATATGATGAAGCTTCCATACACAAACGGATTTGCAATTGTGGTATTGGCTGTACAGGCCTTATTTTTCCTGATATTAAACTTCATAGTATAAACTGCTACCCTAAAAATATATTAAGGTATATTTTTGAGTAACTTGTATCAATACAAAGATATTATTGGAAAATAGCATCTTAATTTGAAGGATGTTTATGATTGAAAAAGAAAAAGAGACCTCTTTTCACACCTCACTTCTCCAGGCATTATCTGCATTTTCAGATGAATTTGTATCTGTTTGGGATGAAAATGGAAATGATATCATTTATGTAAATGATGCCTATTCTTTTTTCTTTGGCTATTCTGATCGAATGGCCTTCATGCGTGACTATCACTTTTTTGGGTTTAGAAAACATAGCATTGATCTTGAAATTGCTGATCTGGTTAGGGAAACCATCAAACGAAATGGACTTTGGCGTGAGGAGGTAATGTTTATCAAAAAGAACGGAGATACTTTTTTAGGTAAGTTAGATATTGTAACATTCAATTCTGGAAACAAAACATATTTTCTTCAACGAATTATCAATATAGATAATCAAAGGGTGTTTTCAGAAAACCTATTTAGAGAAATTAAAAAATTTGAAGCCTTATTCCAATATGCAACTGTTCCGATAGTTTTAGTCAATAAGAGTGGTTCAATCATCCTTGCCAATAAACAAGCAACCGATTTATTTGAATATACTGAAGCTGAGATTCTTAAAATAAAAGTAGAGGAATTGATCCCAACAAGGTTCCGTCATCATCATGTTGACCATAGGGAGAAATATGAAAAAAAACCTACCAACAGATTGATGGGAAAAGGGATGGAATTGAAGGGCCTGAAAAAATCGGGAGCAGAAGTACCCGTGGAAATTAGTCTTGGTCACTATATGATAGACAATGAACCCTATGTCATATCATTCATATTAGATATCACTCAACGAAAAGAGATTGAAGACACTTTGAGAAAACAAAAGGCAGAAGTTGAAGAAACCAAACTCAAAATTGAACAGCTCAACGAAGAATTGGAAAACAAAGTAGCCCAGAGAACACACGAGTTGATGGATACCCTAAGCAAGCTGGAGAAATCAAGAGATGAACTTACAAATGCTTTGAGCAAGGAAAGAGAATTAAGCGACCTTAAATCAAGATTTGTATCCATGGCATCTCATGAATTCAGAACACCACTTAGTACTATTTTATCATCTGTTTCTCTTATTGGCAAGTATACTGAAACTGAAGATCAAGATAAAAGAGACAAACACATTCAACGAATTGGTTCGGCAGTGAGCAATTTAACCGACATTTTAAATGAGTTTCTCTCATTGGGTAAAATTGAGGAAGGGAAAATACAGGTACATTTTTCCACCTTCAACTTAAAAGACCAGCTTGGATTAATCATCAATGAAATTAAACCCATTCTTAAAATTGGACAACATATACTTTATGAACATATTGGAGATACCAAGGTAAATCTTGATCACTCTTTGTTAAGGAATATTATTTTTAACCTTGTTTCAAATGCAATTAAGTTTTCACCTGAAGGAGCCTCCATTCAAGTGAAGAGCATCAATCAAAATGATTCACTCCACATATTTATATCAGACGAGGGAATGGGGATTCCTGAAGAGGATAAGAAACATTTATTTGAAAGATTTTTTAGAGGTAAAAATGTAATCAACATTCAAGGAACCGGATTGGGATTACACATCGTTTCTAAATATGTTGAATTGATGAACGGCACGATTGAAGTGGAAAGCGAATTGGAAAAAGGAACAACATTTAACATTAAGTTTATTTTATGAACACCATCCTACTGATTGAAGACAACCACGAAATACGAGAGAATACTGCTGAAATTTTAGAATTGGCGAACTACAAAGTTCTCACCGCAGAAAACGGTAAAGTGGGAATTGAAAAAGCAATGGAAGTTTCCCCAGATTTAATCATTTGCGACATCATGATGCCAGTATTAGATGGCTATGGAGTACTTCACCTATTGAATAAAAATGAGAAATTAAAAGATATCCCATTTGTGTTTTTAACTGCAAAAACGGAGCGTCTTGATTTTAGGAAAGGCATGGAAATGGGGGCTGATGATTACATTACCAAACCCTTCACAGATCTTGAATTGCTAAATGCAATTGAACAACGTTTGAAAAAAATCAGTATCCTGAAGAAGAAATATGAATCCAGTCAGGATGGAATTCGCAGCTTACTTGAGGATATTGGAAAACAAGATTTGTTGAAAGACCTTTCCACCAATAGAAACACAAATAATTATAGGAGAAAACAAGCCATATACAATGAGGGCAACCACCCCAATCGTTTGTTTTTTGTACAAAGGGGAAAAGTAAAATTATTTAAATCAAATGATGATGGGAAGGATTTAACCATTGGTTTATATGGCGAAGGTGAATACTTTGGATATATGGCATTGCTTGAAAATGCAGTTTACAAGGAAACAGCAGAGGCAATGGAAGATTCAGAAATTGCCATCATACCAAGAGAAGAGTTTGATGAACTGATAAGAGAAAATCCGGTTGTAATGAAAAAATTCATTCAAATTCTAGCTGGCAATATCATGGAAAAAGAAGAGCAATTGCTGGGTTTGGCCTACAACTCCTTGCGCAAAAGAGTTGCGGATGCCTTGATTATGCTACAAAGAAAATTCGGTAAAGATGGTGAAGCATTTTCGATTCACATTTCAAGAGAAGACCTGGCGAATATTGCAGGAACTGCAACAGAGTCATTAATAAGAACACTCAGCGATTTCAAAAGTGAAAAACTTATTGATATCAAAGATGGCAGTATCCATATTTTGAATGAGAAAAAACTCGCATCCTTATTTAATTGAGTGTGCGTTAAAAGCTAAAAGAATTTTACTGAGATATATATTATAATCCTTTCGGATCATTGCTACATCTTTTTCAATGAATTCCATTTGATCCCGTAAATGGTCATGTGTTTTCTGTAATAAATGTATATTTTCTTCTGTGGAAATGAATGTAGGATTAGACCACTTTTCAGACTCCTCATTCAAATTATGTAACATATGATCAAACAAATCATCCTTGATAATAAATTGATTTTGGTAATGTTCCGCCAATGCCAAATCGTCTCTATCATGAATTTGATCAATCACTTCAGACAACCGGTTTTTCATGAAGGTATTTTCCTGACTTAAAAATTCAATTATTCTGTTCCATGTGGCATTCTCGAACAAGCTCTGGCTAGTCCTGCTACCAATCAATTTATTTTCAACTATCATAAGATTTTTTAAAACCTCCTGCCTTTAACAGCAGGAGGAATTGTTTTCTAATGCACACTGATTTTTTGATGAGTCGTTTTTTTTGCTTCCTCTCTTTTGGGAAGAAGTAGTTTCAACTCTCCTTGAACATAATTCGCATCAATCTTTGATCGATCAATGTCTTCAGGCAGAGAAAAAGATCGTGTAAATGAAGAGAAACTATATTCCCTTCTCGTATAAGCCTCTTCTTTCTCTTCCTTTTCTTCATCCTTCTCTGCACTGATTGTAATCAAAGATCCATTTACATCAATCTTAAAATCGCTCTTCTCCATTCCTGGTGCAGCCAATTTAATTTCATAATGATCTTCTGCTTCCTTGATATTAACTGCAGGTGCTTGTGTTGCCAATGGTAAACTGTCGTCAAACCATTCATTCCAAGGCCTGATAAAATCTTCAAAAACAGAAGACTTTAAAAAAGGTCGTCTCAATAGTGCTTTTCCATTTCCGGACATAGGTTATAGTTTTTTAGGGTGATTAAAGGTTATACAAATTTATCCACGGAAACTATTCCATACATACGACCCTCATCACCATAAAAAATGAGATTTATCATCGAATTGAGCAATGTATAATCTCATTCTTACCTTTTATAAGTGAAGGGCTGAAATAATTGTTCCAATTCAATCCACGAACAATCAACATAATGGCCATGATAGCAATCAAAGCAGGATACCATCTGGAAATCAATTTTCTAAAGGGGAGGTGAAATTTCCTACCCAACATCATTAATACAAACAACATGGGCAGATTTCCGAGGCCAAATAATATCATGAAGAGTCCACCTGCATAAACATTCTGCATAGCCGTAGCGCCTGCCAGAGCAACATATACCAGGCCACATGGTAGCATTCCATTCAACATTCCACCAAAAAATGATGAGAACGAAATAGTTGAATGCATAAGCGGAAGAAGTTTCCCTCTCATGATTTTCAGCAAACTGCTATTGTGAATTCTGCTCTCAAATTGCGGATATAATTTGCCTAAGACCAACACCAAAAGAATGCATATCCCTAAGCTCAGTGATATGTTTTGCTGCAAACCAAACCATTTTGAGGATGTGCCAATAAACCCAAACAACAATCCCCATATTGCGTATACCCCTATTCTTCCTAGATGATATATGGACCAACGTGAAATAGAGAAGGATTGATTGCTTTTTTGAAAAATTCCATTCATCATCAATGGTCCACACATACCCACACAATGCAGACTGCCGACAAAACCAATAGCAATGGCTGATATGATATACCCTTTATCCATTAAAAAGTTATATCCTGTTCAAAATAAAAATCCTTATCCAATGCATGCCAGCTCAATTTCAGTGTATACAACCCATGCAGTCTGTGGGGAAGCACAATGTTTGCTTCACCATGCTTCAATTCAAAAGTTCCGCTTTGATCTAAAGCTATATCAGCTGCATAATACAACAACCAATTTCCCTTGCCATTAACATTGAAAAACTCTGATGGGAAATACAATTTGATTTCATTATCCTGCTTGTGCAATTCAAGTGGAGATGAAAGTGAAGCTGTATTGGAAGATTGATCAATGATTTTTTGATATTTCAGCTCTTCCGCATAATAATTTTCTGCTACAAGATCCTTGTTTTGTTTTGACGACAAATAAACCAAACACAAAATGCCTGCAACAAAAAATGCATATACAATCAAAATCTTATACCCCCAGTTTAATTTCATGTTAAATAGTTTAGGATCCCACAGGACCAATAAATGTCGTGTTCTTTGTTGTCAATTTTTTATTGCCGATAAAAAAATCAATCTTGACTTCATCTTTTCTTTTATGAATTGAAACTGCTTTCTTTTTAACCAACAATGTCAGAATAGCATAGCTTTCGCCTGCGATGGTAGGCTGCTTTCCAATGATTTCAATTTGGCCTTCCTGTTCCGGAATGCTGAGTGTAAGCGTAATTTCTTTATGTGTTTTATTGAACATTCTGGCAGAATACAAATTGCTTATATATCCATCTGGAAGCTTTTGATATACCATTCCCTGTGTTCGTAAAATAGTAATATCAACAACATCCCGTGTAGACAACATGATTACAAGAGCGCTTAGAATCAACATCAAAACAACCGAATATGCCTTGATTCTTGTTGTAAACCTGAGCTTTTGTTTTTGGGCAATATTATTTTCTGAGGCAAATCTTATTAATTTTTTAGGCCTTTTGAGATGATCCATGATTTCATCACATGCATCAATACACGCTGTACAGTTTACACATTCAAGTTGGGTTCCATTTCTGATATCAATACCTGTAGGGCAAACTCTTACACATGCTTTACAATCAACACAATCTCCGGCATTTCCTTCTTTCTCCAATTTTTTCAACCTTGGTTCACCACGTACATAGTCATATGCCACAACAATTGAATTCTTATCAAGCAAAACTCCTTGCAGTCGCCCATAAGGGCAAACAACAATACATACCTGTTCACGGAACCAATAGTATACAAAGAAGAATACACTGGTGAATCCAATCAATGTGAAGAAGGTGCCAAGATGATTTGAAATTCCTTCATGAACATATCTCATTACCTCATCCATGCTAATGAGGTATGCCATAAAATAATTGGCTATCACGAATGAGACCAGATAAAATACCAGAATCTTGGTTGCACGTTTTCGAATTTTGTATCCATTCCAGGGCATTGTTTTCAACTGATGTTGCTTCGTGGAATCCCCTTCTATCCAGTATTCCAGCTTTCTAAATACCATTTCCATAAATACTGTTTGCGGACATGCCCATCCACAAAAAACCCTTCCAAAAACGACTGTAAATAAGATGATAAAAACAACGAAAGTCAACATCCCCAATGCAAAAATGAAAAAATCCTGAGGACCAAAAATTTGTCCAAATAGAATAAATTTTCGCTTCAGTACATTCAACATAATGAAAGGTTCCCCATTCATCTTTATCCATGGTAAACTGAAGAAAACAATCAGATAAATGATTGATGCAATAGTTCTCTTGTTATATAAAGATCCTTTAGGCTTTTTAGGAAAAATATAATTCCTCTTTCCTTTCTTGTCGATAGTAGCAACAGAATCCCTATACGCCTGATCAATAAACTCAGTTTTCTGATTTGCCGATATCATGATAATTTATTTTGGGCTGATAACAGGAGTAGTAATAGAATCTTTTTTAACAGCAGGCATTTTAACTTCTTCAGTATATATAACACCTTGAGGAGACTTTCCATTTGGAGGATTTGTACCTTTCAATGATTTTACAAAACTTGCAAGATTTTGCATTTGAACAGGATTGAACATGGCTTGCCAAGATTGCATGCCTTTTTCTGGATAACCTATTTTGATGGTATTATAAATATTGTTCATGGAACCGCCATGTATCCAATATTCATCAGTAAGATTCGGACCAATTCCTCCTTCGCCTTTAGAGCCATGACAAGGCACACAGGTTGAAATAAAAATGGACTTTCCTGATTCCACTCCAGTAAGATCAGACATCCTGATATTATTTTCATCAATGAGATCTTTTGTCTTGGCTTTATACGTTTCCTCCTGAAGTCTACCCTCCTCCATCTCTGCAGCATATTCCTGTGTAGGATTCAAACCAATTCCCATGAAATGGAAATAAAAAATATACATGAAAGCAATTATAATGGTGATATAGAATCCATATTTCCACCATGGTGGTAATGCATTATCTAATTCGCGAATACCATCATAATCATGATCCAAAAGAATATCTGCTTCTTTTTCAACCGGTACAGCCCTTGTCATCCATTTTTTATCAATGGTCTTCCAAAAAGAAATCATTGCCAATGGCTTTCTTTCTTTTGCCAGCGCTTCATCTGCTTGCCCGGACAGATCTCGGAATGCCCTTCTGACCATGAATGCAAGAAATAAAATCACGAGAAGTTCAATTCCTACCACTGTGGCCAAAGAATAAAATTGAATTGCCTGCATTCCACCATAACTCTTGTCATCATTCAATCCTGATATGATATAATTTGACTGTGCAGAAACAGAACCTGCAATCATACTTGAGGACAATAACAGCAGCATTGATTTCAGTACAGCTTCTCCTTTTCTTTTTTTGAGGATTGATCTTGAAAGGGCAAGAAGAACTTGAGACAAAATCCAGATAACAAATACCAACACAATAGCAGATATGACCAACAATCCTTCAAGTAAATTGGAAGAATCCGTATTTGTAGCTGTAATTTCCTGCGACATGGCAGCAGTTCCAACAGTGGTGAGCATCATGGCTCCAGCTATTTTTTGTGTATATGAATTTTTAATTACTGACATATGTTTTGGTTTGATATTGTTAATCCAAAGGAAGATTTTCCAATTCGTCAATGTTTGTTTTTTTCATTTTGAACACATAAACCAGCACCAGAATGAAAAATGCAATGAAAATGAATTGTGCAATTACAGGATATATAGCTACCCCGTCAATCTTTTCTACATATTGCTTGATGAATTTGAACATAAATTATTTTTGAACTGGTTTAAATTTTTCAATATCTGTTCCAAGTCTTTGCAAATAAGCAATCACTGCAATGATCTCCTTGTTTGGAGGTGTTTCAATACCATCCTGCTTTAGATTTTTTGCAATGTCTTCTTCCTGTTTAATCAGATCTAAATTGGCTTTAGCAGCATACCCCACTGCATAAGGCACTCCCAATGTTTGCATGGCTTTGATCTTTGCATTGGTAGTGCTGGTATCAAGATTGTGATCAAGCAAGAATGCATATGAAGGCATGATAGAACCTGTTGATATTGCTTGTGGATCATCCATGTGATTATAATGCCAGCTATTTGATTTCTTTAAATTCCCTGACCCTTCTCTTTGAAGATCCGGACCTGTTCTTTTTGACCCCCACTGAAATGGATGATCGTATACAAACTCACCTGCTTTGGAATACTCTCCATAGCGAGCCGTCTCTGATCTGAAAGGCCTGATCATTTGTGAGTGACAGGTATAACATCCCTCTCTGATATAAATATCACGCCCTTGTAATTCAAGTGGCGTATATGGTTTCACTGAAGAGATGGTTGGTATATTCTCTTTCACCAAAAAAGTAGGAATCAACTCAATCATGCCACCAATCAGAATGACAATCAATGTAAGTATGAGAAATGGCACAGGTTTTCTTTCAATAACACGATGCCAGTGTTCTGATCCATGTTTTTTATATGATCCTTCCAATGCAGGAGCTTCGGTTTCATCATCCTTCACAACACCAGCCCTTCTCACCGTAACAACCAAATTATATACCATCACCAATGCTCCAATCAGGAACAGTGTTCCTCCAAATGCACGCAAGGCATAGAAGGGCCTCATTTGTGTAACCGTTTCAACGAAAGGATATTTTAAATTACCTGCATCGGTAAATTCTTTCCACATCAGACTTTGTTTAAATCCTGCCCAATACATTGGTATGGCATAAAAAAGAATCCCAAGGGTTGCAATCCAGAAATGGACATTGGCAAGTTTTTTAGAATACAACTCCGTTTTATAAATTCTTGGAATCAACCAATATAGAATGCCAAATGTCAACATACCATTCCATCCCAAGCCTCCGATATGAACATGTGCAATGATCCAATCCGTAAAGTGTGCAATGGCATTTACATTTTTCAATGATAGCATAGGTCCTTCGAAAGTTGACATACCATAAGCTGTTACGGCAACCACCATAAATTTCAGGATTACATCCTCTCGCACTTTATCCCATGCGCCACGCAGTGTCAATAAACCATTGATCATACCACCCCAGCTCGGGAATATCAATGTAAAACTAAATACCACTCCCAACGATTGAGCCCAGTTTGGCAGCGCTGTATACAGCAGATGGTGCGGGCCTGCCCAGATATACAAGAATATCAATGCCCAAAAGTGTATAATGGAAAGTCTGTAAGAATAGACAGGCCTGTTGGCAGCCTTGGGCAAAAAATAATACATCAAACCCAGGTACGGTGTTGTCAAAAAGAAAGCAACTGCATTATGTCCATACCACCATTGTACAAGTGCATCTTGTACCCCTGCATACCATGAATAACTTTTCATGACAGAAAATGGCAATTCAATTGAATTTACAATATGTAAAACTGCAATGGTTACAAATGTTGCTATATAAAACCATATGGCAACATATAAATGTCGCTCACGACGTTTCAGAATGGTGATAAACATATTCAATCCAAAAACAACCCATATCAGCGTAATAGCAATGTCAATTGGCCATTCCAGTTCTGCATATTCCTTACCTGTTGTAATGCCCAATGGAATTGTTAAGGCAGCTGCAACGATGATGAGTTGCCATCCCCAAAAATGAATACGGCCCAGCAAGTCGCTAAACATTCTTGTTTTTAACAGTCGCTGCAAGGAATAATAATATCCCATGAAAATACCATTGCCTACAAAAGCGAAAATCACTGCATTGGTATGAAGCGGCCTTAATCGGCCGAAAGTCAATCCAATTGTTTCTTTGCTACCAACTGGTATTCCACCCAGATTCATTTGTGGGAATACCATAAGAAGCGCTACCCAAACACCCACGAGCATACCTACAATGCCCCAAAGGATGGTTGCGAAAGCAAAATTGCGGACGATCTTGTTGTCGTAAGAGAATTTTTCTATGTGCATGTTAAGGGTTTTGGCTATTCAAAGTAGAATCAGAGGGTGGTGTATCATCAAACAACATTCTCACAGATGGAGAAATATCATCTTCATACTGGCCTTTGTAAACAGACCAGATAAAGGCGAACAAAAATCCAGATGCAACAAACAGGCTTGCTATAATCAGAATGATTATGACACTCATTACCTTAATTTTTTCAAAAATATGAGCGTCGTTATTTTAGAGAGATGACGAAGCTGAGAGGAGAATATGATTTTGGTCATGTTATTGGGAAGGCAAAGAGGCAAGGAGGCAGTAGGCAATAGGCAGAAGGGAATAGGCAGTAGGCAATAGATTAAATTTATTTATATTAAAGCTTCTTTTGTCAACCAACTACTGCCTATTCCCTACTGCCTACTGCCTATTGCCTATTCCCTATTGCCTATTTAAGCGCTTCCCTCCTGGCAACCAAATTCCCCAAAAGCGTAACCAATAAAATAATACTGATGGAGCTGACTGGCATAAGAATAGCAGCAACCAAAGGAGATAGCAATGCCTTTGTTGCGAATGATAATCCAACAATATTATACACAATGGACAAAGCAAAACTAGCAGCAACAATGGCTTTTCCTGCTTTTGACAAATTAAAAAGTCCATCTAATTTACTCATTTGTTTTCCCGATAAAATTGCATCACAGGCTGGAGTAAAATGATTTGAAAGATCAGTGACCGAAATACCAACATTACTTTGTTGCAATGCGCCTGCATCATTCAAACCATCACCAATCATGATAACCTTGTGGCCATTTTTTTGCAAGGATTGTATATGTTCCAGTTTCTCTTGTGGCGATTGTCCAAATTTTAAAATAGTATCATTTCCCAATCGATGTCGCAAATAACCCTCCTCCCAGCTATTGTCTCCACTCAAAACATGTATAGCCGCAATACTTCTTTTGATTTGATATATCGCCTCAAAAACGCCTTCCCTATATTTCTGCTGTAATATAAACCGACCCTTCGCTTTCCCATCTATACTGACATATATAACTGCACCCTCATCGCTTTCGCCCTTGGTATATTCAATTAAACTTTCTTCCCATGTATACCCGTGATTACCCAATTTAATGATGGATCCTCCAATATTTGCCTCCATCCCTTTCCCTGGAATTTCCTTGAAACCATGAATATCATCTGTTTCCTTCAAAGAATCCCATTCAGACCACGATGATAAGATCTTGCTCAGTGGATGATTCGATTGCAGTGCAATGGTCTTCACTTTCAACATCTCTTCTTCTGTTAATACCTCACCTTCATATTGAATGGCTGAACCACTGCTGGACGTAAGTGTTCCCGTTTTGTCAAATACCACCACATCTGCATCCCCCATTTTTTCAATCACATTTGCATTCTTCAGGTACATGTCATTCCGACCAAAAATGCGCATCAGATTTCCGAAAGTAAATGTTGCCGACAATAAAAGTGAACAAGGACAAGCAACGATCAACACAGATGTTATGGCCTTCCAGGTTTTGGTTGGATCATGCATCTGCCAGTATATGGCTGCAATGATGGCTACAGAAAACAAACCGATGCTGAAATAATAACTCCATGGATGAATGAAAGATTCTTCCTTGTTTTTATTATGCTGAAAAACATCATTGTTCCACAATCTGGTTAAATGACTCGTTGAAACTGTCCTCACTACTTCCAGTTCAATCCCTGTCCCCAACTGCTTTCCTCCTGCATACACCAAACTGCCTTGAACTGCGGGCACAGGTTCATTCTCTCCTGTAACAAAACTATAATCAATGAGCGCTTGGCCTTTTTTCAAGATAGAATCTGCGGGTATCAACTCTTGATTTCTCACCAATATCTGATCTCCCTTATCCAGTTTATCAATTGTTTTGTATTGTCGCATCCCATCCTTAATCACCAATGTACTCATCGGGAAATATGATTTGTAATCTCGCTCAAATGAAACCGCATTTTGTGTTTTCAATTGAAACCACCTTCCTACCAACATGAAGAATACAATACCACTCATGGAATCGAGATAACCTGTTCCGGAATCCGTTGTAATCTCATATATACTCCGAAGGAATGTAACCAAAATGGCAAAGGCAATCGGACTATCGATATTCAGCCATTTTTGCCGAAGTCCCTTCCAAGCCTGAATAAAAAATGGCGATGCTGCATAAAAGAAAACAGGAATGGCCAATCCCAAACTAAGATAGCTGAATACATGTTCCAACAATTTTTCATCCAAACCATCTGATGCAAGGTAATCCGGAAAGCTGAGCATCATGATATTGCTGAAGCAAAAACCTGCAACACCAATTCGTATAATCTCATTCCGATTGGATTGTTGCGTCTCTTTCTTTTCATTATCCTTATAACTTACGGCAGGCGGATATCCGATATAATCCAATAAAGCTGCGAGTTCACTCAGCTTCAGCTTATCTGTTCCATACACCACAACGATTTCTTTTTTATCAAAATCGACTTTGCTGGAAACCACGGCTCCATTGATTCTTCCAAGATGTTCCAATAACCAGATGCAACTTGAACAATGCATTTGAGGAAGACTGAATTGTATATGGGTATGTTTGCTGTCTTGATAATTGACAAGCTTTCTTGCAATGGTGGGCTCATCCAGATAATTCCATTTGTCTTGCACAAATCTTCCTTTGGGCCGGATGCCTGCGAGCTTTTGCATTTGCTCTACATCACAAACGTCTGTTTCACTGATGAGCAGATATACCTGCATGCATCCTTCACAACAGAAAGAATACATGCCATTGTTGATCTTGCCATTACAAGATTCTCCACAATGGATACATACATAATCAGAATAAGCCTTCACTATCATTTCAAATTACAATGCGCTGGTAGCCAGATAGTTCAGGAAATTGCATTTTAAATCCAGGAACTTTTTTTCAACTCCACGTATCTTTTCCCTCAATACATTCTGACTCAGCAGTGTATCAACAGCAAAGCCATCCTGATGCTCCTTTGTTTCGTGCTTCAGGATACGTTGTTGTATGGCCAACTCTTCCCTGATGGCGGCCATGATTGTTTCCTGCTGATGCATCTCACCTTTTAGCACATCCAGGCTGGAAAGAATCTCCGCTGCGATAAAAGGTTTGTTTGCAACTACCGTAGACAGCATCTTTTCCAAATCTGGAATTTCCTTACTTTGCCTGGTAATCATATCATCCCAAGCATCATTTTCTTTCATAAAAAGCTCTAGTATTCTGCCGTCCATATCCCGTTTTTTAAAAAATTTCCTATTCTGCAAAAATGGCCTTTCAAGGGTATATGATTCTATGATGGATATCAAGGAGGTGGATGATGGAAATCATGAAAGACAAGGCCGGGGAATACAAGGCACAAGGGACAAGGCACGGGGCACAAGGCACAGGGCACGAGGAACAGCCGAATAAAAGTGATAAGGCACGGGGAATACAGAGTAAACTTGTAATTTTTCTCTGGCTGTTCCTCGTGCCCTGTGCCTCGTGCCTTGTCCCTTGTATTCCCTGTACCCTATCCTACTTTTTAACCTCATACACCTCATCCCACCTCGTAGTAAAGCGGTTGCTGCGCATCTCCTGACGCATTTTCCAATTGCGGGTGAGTCCGGAGGAGGCAAACTTGACCATATCACTGCGCATTCCAAAATTGATATTATCAAGCACCTGCATCAGGGCCCTGTTTTCCTGCTTCGCAGGACCTGCAAACAAATCTCCTTGCAGAGAATCATCCGGTACAATGCCGGTAAGCATAACGCCGGCCTTGACATATTTTGTGCCTTTCCTGTATAAGGATTCCACCAATGGCAAGGCCGTCTTAATCAATACCGCAGTATCTGCCGTTGGCGTTGTTAGATTGCAATAGCGGTGATGGTGCTGCGGATCATAGACGTAGGAACCAGATATTGTTCCATTGGTGACCACAAATACATCCATACCTGTTGCTGCCCCATATTGGCGTCTCAACTTCTCCGCAGCCCGCGAAACATAGGTTACCACAGCCTCTTTTAAGGATTCAAGTTCAAATACCGGCTTGCCAAACATCCGCGTGGTGGCAATCATCTTCTTTTTTTCCAACGGATCTTTGAGTTGTATGCACGACTCTCCATTGAGTTCCTTGATCATCCTCACCCCTACCACACCGCCCAGATTTTTTCTTGCCCACTCCTGTGGCATATGCTTTAACTGCCATGCCGTATTGATACCATACATCTCTTTCAACTTCCTGGAATATCGCCTGCCAATTCCCCATAAATCAGATACATCCGTTCTTTCCAAAGCATCTTGCAATGTATCCTCGGTATCCAACACCATGACGCAACCCGTCTTCACCTTGTTCTTCTTAGCCAATCTGTTTGCCACCTTGCTCAGTACTTTCGAGGGACCAACACCAATGGATACAGGGATACCCGTCCATTGCACCACCACATCCCTAAGTTTTTCAGAGAATGACTGCAATGCCTCTGCAGGAATATGATCAACACATACAAAAGCCTCATCCACAGAATATACTTCTACACAACGATAGCTTGCATGATCAGTAAACAACCGCAGGGTATCCATCACACGCATGCTCATATCACCATATAAATGATAATTGGATGAAAACACAGTTACATCATGCTGCTTCAACATTTCCCGGCTCTCAAACAATGGCACACCCATATCAATGCCCAATTGCTTTGCCTCATCTGTTCTGGATATAATACACCCGTCGTTGTTGCTGAGCACAACAACAGGTTTCACCCGTAGATCAGGACGAAAAAGTCGTTCACAAGAACAATAAAAACTATTACAGTCGATGATGGCGTACATTAGAAGAGAAAAGAGAAAAGAGAAAAGTGAAGAGAGAAAGATGGGGAGTACTTAATTCAGTTCCATTCTTCACTCTTCATTCTTCACTCTTCATTTTTTTAACATCTGTGAATAACATACGTAACAACTCCCCAAATGGAGAATTCTGCATAAGGGTCGATGTCGATGGCTGCGAGGCGATCTGTTTCGGGAACCAACCGAATGCGATTCAATCGGTTTTCAAAACGACGAATAAGCATGTCGCCATTCAAGACCGCTATCACAATGCGGCCACTGACGGGTTTGATGCTCCGGTCAACAATCACCATATCTCCATCAAAGATGCCTGCACCCACCATTGCCTCGCCTCTCACCTTCATGAAAAAAGTGGCTGGCTTGTTGCGTATCAACTGCTCATTGAGATCTATTCCGCGTTCTGCATAATCGTCTGCCGCCGCACCAAAACCAGTTGCATTGGCGGTTCGCACCTGCTGTTGTGTGTACTGTTTGGAGCCTTCATAAACGGCTCCCTGAAAAAATTCGCCATCCATATATACTAATTTATTTAGCAATAATATACTAATTATTTTAGCAATCAAAATTTATGAAAGACTTCTTTTGAGAGAAATTACAGAACCGTACAACAGGAAGTTTCGTACATTCAATAGACCATCCTTCATCTCTAAATTGTTCATGATATGTTGTTTCAGAATAAAACCGCCTTCATTACCGGTGCAAGCAGAGGCATAGGAAAAGCCATTGCCATCAAACTGGCACAGCAAGGGGCTAATATTATCATCGCGGCCAAATCGGTAGAAGAGAATCCGAAGCTGGGAGGAACCATTTATACCGCAGCCAAAGAGATTGAAGAAGCCGGAGGAAAGGCATTGCCGGTTGCATGCGATATCCGTTCTGAAGAACAGATCATCCACGCCATCGCGCAAGGTGTAGAAAAATTTGGGGGCATCGATATCCTCATTAACAATGCATCTGCCATTTCACTTACAAATACGGAACAAACAGAATCCAAGCGTTTCGACCTCATGCATGATATCAATGTACGGGGCACATTCCTGGTATCTAAACACTGTATCCCTTACCTGAAAAAAGGAAGCAACCCGCATATACTCAATCTCTCCCCTCCCATCAACATGGATCCAAAATGGTTCGGAAATCATGTGGCATATACCATAAGCAAATACAACATGAGCATGATTGCCATGGGATTGGCAGAAGAGTTGAAGGCATACCATATCGCCGCAAACACACTATGGCCTCGCACCACCATTGCTACCGCAGCTGTACAAAACCTGTTGGGAGGTGAAATGCTGATGCGCATGAGCCGAAAGCCAGAAATTCTCGCTGATGCAGCATCCCATATCTTACAGAAACCTTCTTCCTCCTGCACAGGAAATTTTTTCATTGATGAAGATGTTCTTGCAAAAGAAGGCATCACCGATCTATCACACTACTCCGTTGTGCCCGGTGCACAGTTGTATGGGGATTTGTTTCTTTGAATGCAAGGAGAGGCAAAGAGGCAAAGAGGCAAAGAGGCAAAGAGGCAAAGAGAAGAACAGCCAATAACTGTTGAACTGAGACTGGCTGCCCCCCTCTTTGCCTCTTTGCCTCTTTGCCTCCTTGCCTCTTTGCCTCCTTGCCTCCTTGCCTCTTTGCCTCCTTGCCTCCTTGCCTACTGCCTACTGCCTATTGCCTATTGCCTTCCAATATAAAGACCCCTCTCCCATACGTTGCAATCACCACATTCCTGTCGCGGGGATGAATGAACAAATCCTGAACAGAAACAGACGCAGGAAGATTGCCTTGCAATGAACTCCAGGTTTTCCCACGATTGGTACTGATATATACTCCCATGTCGGTTCCGCAATACAGTTTATTTGCATCCTTATCATCTTCCCTGATCACATTCACCGGAGCCTTGGGCAAATTAGATGCAATGCTTGTCCAGGTTGCACCCTTGTCTTCTGATACATACACATAGACATTGTTGTCATCTTCCCTTCTATTGCTCAAGCTTAAATAAACACGCCCTTCTTTGTGTGAAGAGGCTACAAGCCTGGATGTATGGGCATTCTGAGGAATACCTTTCATAATGTTTGTAAATGTTCCGGAAGCTCCATCTCTTACCCAAACGCGACCATCATCTGTTCCCACATACAACAAGCCCTTCTTGAGAGGAGATTCATCCATGGCTGTAATGGCCTGATGATTGATTGCATAAGGAGTCTTACCCATTCTGCTTTTATCATTATATGTCAAATCTCCGCTGATTCTTCTCCAAGTATTGCCTGCGTCATCTGATTCAAACAAATACTGAAAACCATG